>WFMZ01000061.1 GCA_015484555.1 Hydrogenovibrio sp.
GGTAATCCCCCCATTTTTAATGGAGGTCAACAGTAGAACGTTTTCTCTGTGTTAATTTTAATTTCTGAATGGGCGTTATGCCGCCAATTCCCATGTTAGGTCTTTCGTTATTATAAGTCCATAACCATTGTGTTGCTCTGTGCTGTAATTCTTCAATATCTTGATAAACTATACTGGCTTAGCCAGTCATATCTTACCGTTCTATTAAACCGTTCGATATAAGCATTTTGTTGCGGATTACCAGGTTGAATAAAGGATAGCTCAATATCTTCTCTTTCTGCCCATGCTGCTAGTTTATGGCTGATATATTCAGGACCATTATCACAACGCAATCTTTTGGGCTTACCTCGCCATTCAATAATTTGTTCTAATGATCGAATAACCCGCTCTGCGGGTAATGAGATATCGGCATCAATTGTTAGTCCTTCTCGGTTAAAGTACCCCAGGGTAGCCTCTCTTTCCTTACAGGAAATTCACCTTCTCATCAATGACATTAAACAAGCGACAACTACGACCATCTGATAACTGATCATGCATAAAGTCCATTGACCAACAGTCATTAATCACTTTTGGTACCGCTAATGGCTCTGGTCTCTCTCGTTTAAGTCGTTTGTGAGGCTTTATTCGTAAATTTAGTTCTAACTCTTTATAGATACGGTAAACACGCTTATGATTCCAAGGGTAGCCTTTAACATTGCGTAAATATAAAAAACATAAACCAAAACCCCAGTTACGTTGGTTTTGAGTTAACCCTAGCAGTAAGTCTGCTATTTTTTCATTATCACGGCTTAACTTTGAATCATACCGATAACAGGTTTCACTAATCGAAAAAGTTCGGCATACAAGGCTTATACTGATGTTATAAAGGGCTATTGCTTCTTTAGCCATCACTTTTCTATCAGAAGCTTTTACCACTTTTTTGCCATCGCCTCCTGAATGATTTCAGCTTTTAACCTTTCTTCAGCGTACATCTTTTTTAAACGACGGTTTTCTGCTTCAAGCTCTTTCATCCTCGTCATCAAGGATGCATCCATTCCGCCGTATTTGGAACGCCATTTATAAAAACTTGAGTTACTCATACCATGCTCTCGGCATAGTTCGGGTATTGGTACGCCATTTTCGGCTTGTTTTAAAATGGCTAGTATTTGGCTGTCGCTAAAGTGTGATTTTTTCAGGTCGTACTTAAAATTAAAGTTACTTGAATCCTTGTCGGACGATAAGATTCCAATCAGTCTTTTTTGGTACACAACCTGAACTTCTCTTTTCATTTTACGACTCGCTTAAATTGATCTGTACGCCAAACTCGGACATAAGCTTAAACAGATTTTTAACAGAAATCTTGTCGCTTCCATTTTCAATGTTAACAATAGTTGTTCGTGACATTCCAAGGTAGTTTGCCACTTCTTCAATTTTTACATTGTTTACCGTTCTATTGTGCTTAATCATTTGCCCTATCTCAGGCAAACTAATATTTTCCATCTTTCCTGGTTTAGGGGTAGTGACGACCTTTTTAGCCATGATTAAATACTCCTATTAATTATCATTAATAGTAATCATATTAAATAAAAAGACAGATATCAAATTAATTACCTTAAACAGTAATTAATTTCAGTAGCCGTCAAATTAAGCAATAAATTACTTTAATCGGTAATTATATATCGAAGAGGCTTACTGTTTCAGTATAGTTAAGAGGTGCATGCTGGTAGCTTATGGTCAGCTAGAGAGGGGTGGGTGAGTGCAGGTTCCGGGCCTATATCAATAGAACTAGACTAGTCTATAAGCAGGGGTAAGCTAGAATTTATACCTTGATATATTTTTTAATATTTAGTTGCTGTTAAAAGCCAGTCGTCTTTTTTTTGAAAAAAGTGTTCGGGATTTGCAAATAAGAAGCTTTACCGCAGTTACCTACTTGCAACATAATTTTTTTAAAAAAATACAGAGGTATAACATGCTAAATTTAAATGAAATGCATAAAAAAGTTCAAGTAATTATTTCCGAGGTTGATCCCCATGGAAAAGTTGAAATTCTGGTTCGTCATAAGGATGAATCTCCTTTTGAAAGGGCTAGTGATGAAGATGACTTCTTAATTGGGGTAGATAATGTTTTTACAGGAGCTAGGTTAGAAGATCTTAATAATATGGATGATAGTGAATTGCAGAAGTTTTTATACAAAGCTGTTTTTTCTATAATATCTGGCGATGATTTAATTGAATAAGTAGGATTTTAAAATAACTGCGGATAACTTTGCTTGCCGCAGTTATTATAAGTAACAAAAAAAGGAAAAACACCATGACTAGCACTAATAACACAACTAAATCTAAGCCATACAAGCATAATCCTAAGCGTAAGCCTGATGCTAATGCTATTCAAGATGATGGCAGAAAACCAACCGATGCAATGATTAAATACGCTTACTCTTTAGATAAAGTCGTAGAAGAAGATTACTCTGTTGAAATACTTAACTCATTTAAAGCCACGGGCGACTATATCGCTCGTAACAAGAAGATTAAGGCTGATATGGATAAACCCTTAACCTCTAAGCAAATTTGGGCTAGAAAAGGTATGCAATGGTGGTTGTATATTGGTGGTGGGTTTACCGCTCTTATCCTTTTTACAGCCCCTCTATCAGTATCATTCTTCTTTTTTAGCTTGTTTGGAATCATTACATGGGCTGTTTATGTATCTATTAAAAGGCATCATATTATCGACAAAGCGGTAAAAAATATTTACAAACAATAGGAAAAACCACTATCTCCGAGACTTTCTTGAACCTGGAGTGTTGCCATTCCAGTTAGCTAAATTAGGCTGATTTATTAGACGAATCTTGCTTTATATCCTTCTTCCCCATAGGGTGAAATACATCCTGTGGCAATGTAGCAGTTTCCAGGTTTAATATTTTTAGAAGTAAACCTAATTAGGAGCTTGTCTAAAGCTCCATCTTCTGGTGTTCAACAAACATGGGTAGTAGTTTTTGAATCCGTATTCCACGGCCAAAATAAAACGACTTTGTTATTGTTCACAGCATTAAGAAATTTAGATCTCGGCCTAAACAAGTAGCATTCTTTTTTTACTTTTTCATAATCTAGCTTTAGACCAACAAACATGACCCTCTGATAAATGGATTTGAAGCTACCCATTTCCGGACCCTCGCTCATGCCTCTAAAAAGACTTGTAACGAGTTTTCTTTGATTAGACGAGCTAAGACCTAGCACAGAATAAAAAAAGCGTGTGACGGGCGCAGGAGAAACATTTTTAGAAGTTATTTTTGCAGGAAGCACCGGCCTCATTTCAAAAAAGATATTTTTAGCTTCTAACAAGGGGATCGCCCCTTGGATAATTTGATAAGATTCAAAGCAATGCGGACACCCAAAGTCGATATACATTTCAATCGTATCGACCTCTACTTTTGTTCTAGCTAAAACCGGTAACGAGGCTAAGGCGGATAAAGCAAAAATACCTCTTCTGATTACTGCTCTTCTTGAGTAGGTTGTGATTGCTGCCATCTCTCATAATCCTTTTTAAAAAACTGGTTCCAAAGTGTGTATTGACAAGTGTAATCAACATGGTCAACTCCGTTCTGAACAGAGTCCGCCCAATCGTCCTTAATTACCTCCGTTAAACTCACTCCAATACTACCTATTACATTGATTGGTTTACAGGCTCTTTCTAGCCTTGTATTTTGATCAGTTGGGAGCAATACCCAAAAGACAAAAATTAACATTCCAACAGACCAAAAAAGCCCGGATAAAATCCTAAACATTCAGTATTCCTTTTCTCTTTATTTTTGTACCGACATAGAGAGTAGTGATAGAACGTTAATTCTGTCAGAAGTTTTTTTAGCGACTTCATCTAAATAGCTTTTCTTTAAAGATGATTCTGAAAGTTTTAGGGTGGGCAACCAAAACAAAATGAAAGGTAAATTTATTGGCGTAAAACCAAGTTTTAATTTCAACTTGAACTCTAAATACAGACCTGTTTTCTCAGTAGAAAATTCATAGTCACCGATAGTCTCGATTGCATCAATCATCCCTTTTTCTCCGAGGTCATTTCCCATGACTTCAAAAAGAATATCGCTGTAAATTTCTTCGGGCATAATTTTTTCGTACTTAACTTTTTTTAGAAACGATTTGGCTTCACTGGCAATCCCAGTAACTTTGAATTTGAATTTATGATTTACGGTTTTTGATAACATGATTTTCTTCCTTTGGTTTATTTTGTCTTCACGGCTATAACTGCGAAACAGATCGTTATATCCCCGTTCCGCAAACAAGTATTTAAGGCTGAATTGAAAAAGGTGAAAAAGGGGTGTTTTAGGGGCAAAGCTAAGAGAATTGGTACTAGATCCAGAGAACTAGGGTGGAGCACATGAATTTCATTTAAAGGTTGGGAACTTTCTCACTTCCGTTAAGTTTTAGCCCCTAAAAAGAAGAAAAACACTAGAATTGTTACTATCACTAAAGTAGCTGTAAGCCAGTGTACATATGGGGTTTAGTCATTATGACTAATATCTGATAAATTTACGCCCCTAAATTAACAAGAAGTTTTAACTCCAAAAGCATAAGTCACTACTATTATCTATAACCAGAGAAACCTTTATTTAAAGCGGCATTATAAGTTAGGAGCTTTCGGGCGAATGAATGCCTTTTAAAATACAAGCCAGAAAGCTTCTATTTAAAACGTTGAGTTTGAGTATATTTTTATATATTTAATAGTAATTGCCTGTAACCCTTGACAGTAAAGGCTTTCGAGAGAAGTTAAGGCGTTATTGATATTAGCGTGATTATTGAAAAAGTGATGAAAAAGGCTGTTTTTTGGTAGCCTGAAAAGTGGTTTTGCTCTTAATAAGGCCAGAAGCTTTGATACTTCCAGCCCATAAAATTACTTCAAAGGACGGAGTACCGATCCTAACTTTCTATGCTCTTCTAGCAACTCTTTTCTTATTTTAATTAAAGAAGTGGCATACCGAATAACATTCAAAGAATCCCCATAGACAGCCTCAAAATCTCCCGTTTTCTTTAGTCTTTTTGCAGGATGTTTAATCAGATGGCTTACCCATACCGGCTTGTTAACCGAACGCTTAGACCACTTCCATACCTTCCATCTTGGGTGAGGACACCCCTTACAATCCTTCCCACAATTATGTAATTCTAACTGAACACTGCCATGCTTAATTGGTTGCAAATCCCTAAGCTTCTGTCTTGAACTTTCAAGTTCTCTATTGATTATGTCAATCGCTCTTGTGGCCTTAGAAAAGTTATCTTCCATTGCAATACTCCTTTATTTTTAGATTGCACTGGTATAGTGATTTCTAATTAATAAAACTGTAACTTCTGTAACTTATTTATCTAATGTAACTTCTGTAACTCCTGTAATTCCTATAATTCCTCAAACCCAACCCCTGTAATTTATTTAAATATTCGTTGTTCTGTAACTCCAAAACACCCAGATTCAGATTATCAGATCTCATGATTCTTATAAAATAATAGCTCTGAAATGACAGTAAAGCCCCTGCGAAAATACCTAAAATCACCCTGAAAATAGACCTAAAAACAGGCCTAAATATCAGTCAAAAAACACCTGTAATTTGCACCAAATTCAAGCATACTTTGCACCTGTTTTGAACAGCTAAAGCACATCAAAAAAGCTACTTTAACGGTACTAATATCGCCCAAATATTTACCAATATAAAGCCCGCTTAAATCCTTATAACCGCCCTTAAATGATCTGAAATAATGCAGGTATTAGCTCGAATAAATACTGTAATTAACCTGTAACTCCTGTAACTCTTCCTATCAATTCCACCTAAATACAAAGGCAATCAAGAACTGTAACTCCTATAACTCTTGTGAAATGGCAGCATGAAATCCCTGCAAATACTTAAATTAACCGCCGTAAATGAGCTAACCCTACCGACTGTCAAACAACCCAATTACTCATAACACCAGGCTACGATCAATCCAATGTGGCACTCACTGACGGCCATAACTCAACCACGTAAAATCGTTAATACACCAGGTAATGCAAACTGTAGCTCCTGTATGTAATGTGATCATATTTCAAAGACCATTCGCGCTCATGCCATTGGCGGAGTTAAGTATGGATAAGACATAACTTATATACCCAGCCCTAATGTAATCCTTATAACCCCATAGTCGAGTATAGGCACATAAGTAACTATGCCTTACTACTAGATAACAAGACTTAATAGCTTTAAAAGCCTTTATACGGTGGTTGCTACCTGAAAGACAATAACTAGAGTTATCTACTTGTTAGTAGGAAGAGTAGGGTGGCTACTGGTTGTTTTCTTTTTATTGGTTTGTAGTGGTGGGTGGAAAGTAGGCGGGTGGTATTTGCTTTTTGTTGCTAATTAATATGATCTTGTGGATAGAAGAATTTCCTGCCGTTAAACATAAAATAAAATGACACTTTTTACCTCAATTATTTTGATGTTACCACTGGACCATCTCCAGTACAGGCACCATTGTAAAGTCCTACCCGGACTTAACTAGCGAGCAAGCTTCAATCCTAATTGAAATGCTTGAAAAGAAAGTCGAAAAACAATCCGCTTAACCCTTTATAGACTAGCCCCATTTATTTGGGGTTTTTTACTCTTTTATCACTATACCTAGTGATCAAACAATAAAAGGGATCACTATGTCTACCAATCCAAACAAACAAACCTTCATTATAAAAGGCCGTGATAGCGTAAGCCAAGGCACCGACCTTTCTTTTTACGCTTTTAGTGCTAACAACAACAATAAAAAGAAATTCCATATCCATAGGGTTTCCCCGGATAAAAGCCAGGAATTTGAGTTTAGTGCCGCTGAAACACTGGGGGTTAGGGAACTTAAAAACACAGCTATCTTAATAAAATTCTGTAATGACAATCAAGACCTTTTGTTTAAAGGACGAAATCTTAAAGATATTGATAATGATGAAAGGGTTACTGCTTCACTCAATGCAAGAGAAGTGCTGTATTTTACCGGCGATAGAGCCGATAAAGAGAGGCGTATAAATTTATATGACAGCTTTGTAAGAGTTTCAAGTATGCAATGCACTCATACAATTAACAATGAAGATGGTTCCACTGTTATCTCCCGTAAACGGCAGTGGCTCTATGATATAACCACTACTGATGAGTATGAAACCATAGACGTTGAGGTTAGCGTTGGGTTTCTAAAGTCTAATATCATTACTGACCGTTCTTTTAACCTAAAGAAAATGATGGAATTATCCGGCCGTGGGGTAATGCTTTATCATTTTATGCAGTCCCAGCGACACAAGGTTTTTGATATATACGGCAAAGCCTACGCATACAATACCGTAGTGGACCACGAAGAGCTTATTCAGGCGTTGGATTTGTCTGAGATAGCATTAAAACGCCAGAGCTTATTAAAGATAAGAAAAGCCTTTGAGCAATTTTCTGAAAAAACAGGGGCTTTTTATGAGTTTCAAAAAGAAAAAAAGAATTGGAGAAAGGTGATTAATTAATACGTTTTAAGTTTTATTATAATTAAGAATAATACTTGCCGTAGTTTATATAATTACCGGCAAGCCCTGTCAATATTTTTTACCACTCACTCCTCGTCAGTCAACTATTATATATAATAGTTACGAGCAATATAATACTTATCAATCTCAGATAGTACCTTTTATTCCCCCATAGATAATACTTTTTTATGGGCAATATAATACTAATAGCAACCTTTTTACTCTTTACCATAGGTGAAATGTTTTTTTTATCACAGTAACAAAACGTAGTAAAATTACATATCAATTTTTACCATAGGTGAAACGCTTTTTTACCATAGGTGAAACACTTTTTTACCATAGGTGAAACACTTAGTAAAAATACTTATCATTTTTTTACCATAGGTGAAACGCTTTTTTACCATAGGTAGGCCGTTTTTCAGGGTAACTGCTCTTGTACGCCTTTGTTTATAAGGGTTTAAGAGAATTTTTCCTAAAAAAAACAAAATTTCAGATCCTTATAGGAATATAAACAACCAGTAGTAGCAGAACAAAGTTTAATACCGCTCTAAAATTAACCGTTTTAAAGAAAACCATAAACGAAAGACCTATAATTTTATGATAAGACAGAATTGGACTAACACTCAGTATTATTTAATTTTTGTTATAAGGAAAGGATATTTACCAATCCTCATAACAAAAATAGAATTGCACAATATTAAAGATTATCTTA
>WFMZ01000062.1 GCA_015484555.1 Hydrogenovibrio sp.
AACCGTCTGGTTTGGTTCTAGCCGAGGGGTCTGCCGCCACTTCATATAAACTGGCCATGCGTACTTCAAAAAATTCATCGAGATTACTACTGGAAATGCACAAATACTTTAAGCGTTCTAATAATGGAATGTTTGGGTCTTTAGCTTCAGCTAGAACGCGTTTATTGAATTCAAGTAGGCTGCTTTCCCTATTTATATAAGGGGTTAGGTTGGCTGTTTCAGTTGGCATGGCAAATCCTAGAATCAAAGTAATAGGTTTATTTTAGACTAAAACCGCTCGCTTTGACAAAACTTGTGGTTTCTAGTGGTTTCTAGCCTATTCGGACTTGTCGCAATCGTTATGATGTGTGCATTTAGGAACTGGGTCAACGCCGCCTTCACAGCCTGGGTGGCAGCGAACAATACGCTTACTGGCTAGCCAAAGCCCTTTAAAAACGCCATGTACTTGAATCGCTTCAATAGCATAGCTTGAACAGCTAGGGTAAAAGCGACATCGGGGGCCTAATATCGGACTAATAAACCATTGATAAAACTTAATGGGTGCAATGACTAAATAGGTGAGCGGGTTATATTTAATGTAACGATCCTTTTGATTACTTTGGTTTTTAAGCTATTTTAAATTTACGACGACAAAAAGAAAAGTTATTTTCAATTGAGGGTAAAATAATAAGTGCTTATCCATTTTAACTTAGGAGTCACGCAATGAGTACCATCTTAATTACCCAAGCCAAACTGGTAAATGAAGGCAAAATTCAAGAAGGGGATGTATTTATTCGTGCGGGTAAGATCGAGAAGATTGGTCGAGAGTTAAAGATAGCGGCCGATCGCGTTATTGATGCGAAAGGATTGTACTTATTGCCAGGTATGATTGATGATCAGGTTCATTTTAGAGACCCTGGGTTAACTTCAAAAGGGTCTATTGCCACCGAATCTAAAGCGGCAGTAGCCGGTGGAACCACCACTTTTATGGATATGCCAAATGTTAAGCCTGCGGCTACTAGCTTAGAAAACTTAGAAGCCAAATATGATATTGCAGCAAAAACTTCTTGGGCAAATTACTCATTTTACCTGGGGGCGACTAATGACAATATTGAAGTCGTAAAAAGTTTAGATGCCAACAAGCATTGTGGTGTCAAAATATTTATGGGTGCGTCAACCGGTAATATGTTGGTGGATAGAGAGCAAACGCTAACGGATATTTTTACCCACAGCCCAACGTTAATTACGACGCACTGTGAAGATACGCCGATGATTACCGCTAATGAAAACTGGTATAAAGAAAAGTATGGCGAAGATGTGCCGATGAGCTTTCACCCAGAGATCCGTAGCCGAGAAGCTTGTTATAAGTCGTCCTCATTTGCCGTTGCCTTAGCCAAGAAAACGGGCGCTAATTTACACGTGTTGCACCTGACTACCGCTGAAGAAATGGCCTTGTTTGAACCAGGCCCGATTGAAGGTAAAAAAATTACTGCTGAAGCCTGTGTGCACCACCTTTGGTTTACGCAAGATGACTATGCGGCAAAAGGCAGTTTAATAAAATGTAACCCGGCTATTAAAAAGCAGTCAGATCGTGATGCTATTCGCCAAGCGGTCAATGAAGGGCGTATTGATATTATTGCCACCGACCATGCACCTCATACTTGGGATGAAAAGCAGAATACTTACTTTAGAGCACCTGCAGGTTTGCCACAAATTCAAAGGTCGTTAATTGCCTTGTTAGACATGGTACATGAGGGGGTATTTACCGTAGAAACGGTGGTGCAAAAGGTCGCTCATAACGTCGCTATTCGTTATGCCATTCCTGATAGAGGTTATATTCGAGAAGGTTACTGTGCCGATTTAGTGTTGGTGGATATGCATAAACCTTGTTTAGATGCTAAAGAAACTAACTTGTATAAGTGTGGTTGGTCGCCCTGGGAGGGGCATACTTTTAAGAGCAATATTGAAAGTACGATTGTGAACGGTAAGCTGGTTTACCACCAAGGAAAATTTTCAGACTTTAAAGCGGGCGAGCGCTTAAAGTTTGATCGTAATTAAACTAAGTCTTTTCTTTATAAAAAACTTTAATAGAGCTACGCCAATTAGCGCTAGCCTTTTACCAAGTAGGTGGCTAGACTTAAGCTAAGAAACAAACAACCTTATTTTATTTATCAAAATGCTAAAAAGTAGGAAAAATATGTCTGAAGTATTTATTGGTCGTCAACCCATTTTAGATCGCAATATGAAAGTGTTTGCTTATGAGTTAGAGTTTCATCAAGGCATGAGTCCAAATCAAGACTATGTGAAAGCAACGACCGAGTTAATAGCAAAAACCGCCGCAGAAGTTGGGTTTGCCTCTATCGTAGGCGGGCAGACAGCGATGATTTCTTTACCTAAGGAAATGATTGGTACTGATGCATTAGAATCCTTAGATTTAACGTCTAACATGGTGCTAGAGATTCCTAATGATATTTTGAAAGATGTCGACATTTTGAAGTCATTAAAAGAAATAAAGGCAGCAGGGTCTTCTATTGCCCTAGAGAACTTTACAGATGAAGAGTCTAGTATTCGTCTGTCAGGTATCAGTGACTTTGCTAAGTTAGATAATGAAGCTCATTCAGATTTAAAACTAAAGAAAATGGTCGAAGAATTACATGCAAAAGGCTTAAAAGTCATTGCAGAGTGTGTTGAAACTGAAGAATCATTTCAATACTTAAAAGGCTTGGGGTTTGATTATTTTAAAGGTCATTTCTTTACCAATCCAATTATTATTAATGGGCAAAAATTATCAGGTAACAAGTTAACCTTGTTGCAGTTAATGGCCAAAATTAACGATGCTAATACCGACTTTTTTGAGTTAAATACTATTATTAGCCATGATGTTGCTTTAAGCCACAAGCTGTTGCTAGCCGTTAATAAGCCTTCAGCAATGATTCCTGTACGTGTTGAAAATATTAACGATGCGTTAAGATACATGGGCTTGAAGCGTTTGAAGTTTTGGGTAAATATGTTGTTATTGTCTCAAATTGAAGATGTGCCACAAGAGCTATTGGTTAGCTCACTAGCGCGCGCAAGATTTTGCGAGCAGTTGGCTGAAAAGTCAGGACACAAGGTTGATAAAGATACCTACTTCCTAGTTGGCCTATTCTCTTCACTAGGCGCTTTCTTTAAATCTCCTATTGCTGAAATTGTGGTTGAAATGCCTTTGGCAGACGATGTGAAAGAGGCTTTAATCTCTAAGTCTGGCGATATGGGGGCGGCATTGGTTTGCTTAACTAAAATTGAAAGTAGTAGTGGTCAATATGGCGACTTATCATTTGACAATATTGGTATTAGTGACATCGCTAATATTTACTTGTCATCCAGTGCTTGGGCGCAGGAAGCGGTCGCGGCTTAATGTCGGTTGAGCGAAAAATTAAAGGAGCCTAGGCTCCTTTTTTAGGCTGGAAGTTTTATAATAAGATTTTTATTCAGATACAGGAATTAACACGATGAGTATGTTGTCAATTAACCCAGCCAGTGGCGAGCAAATAGCCGAGTTTGAAACTTGGGATGATGAAACCTTACATGATGTCGTGACACAAGCTAGCTACGGTTTTGATGACTGGTCAATACTGACGACACAAGAAGAGCGTGGCATGTTGTTTTCCCATATGGCTGATGTCTTACGAGATGACCAAGAAATTCTAGCAGAATTAATTGTAGTTGAAATGGGTAAACGCTACGAAGAAGCGATGACTGAAATTGAGAAATGTGCTGCCTTGTGTGACTATTATGTTGAACATGCGCCTGCTCAGTTGGCGGATGAAATAGTTGAAACAGATGCATCAAAAAGCTTCGTCGCTTACTTGCCAATAGGGGTTGTGTTGGGCGTGATGCCTTGGAACTATCCATTTTGGCAAGTGTTTCGTTTTGCTATTCCGACCATTATTTCGGGCAATATTGCGGTAATGAAGCATGCTTCAAATGTGCCGCAATGTGCTTTAGCGATTCAGGAGGTTTTTCGTAAGTCGGGCTTCCCTGAAGGTATCTTTACCAGCTTAATGATTACTTCTGGGCAGGTGGAGCAAGTTATTCGTCACCCAGCGGTACAAGCCGTGAGCTTGACAGGCAGTGAGGCGGCGGGCAGAAGTGTCGCCAGTATTGCGGGTTCTGAATTAAAGAAAACGGTTTTAGAGCTAGGCGGGTCAGATCCCTTTATTGTGCTGGACAGTGCGAATATGAAGTTGGCAATAGCCGGTGCGTTACAAGGGCGTTTTGTCAATATGGGGCAAACATGTATTGCTTCAAAACGCTTTATTGTAGATGTCTTTGTTGTCGATGAATTTATTGAGCAATTTAAAGCCGCCATTGAAAATTATTTTGTTGATGGCGACCCAATGGATAAGGCGGTGACCTTAGCACCAATGGCGCGCCAAGATTTATTAGATGAACTGCATGCTCAAGTGATGGAGTCTGTTGAATTGGGGGCGACGGTTGTAACGGGTGGTTATCAGCTAGATCGCCCTGGGTTTTACTACGCACCCACTATTTTGACTGATGTCACGAGTAATATGCCAGTTTATAGCGAAGAGTTATTCGGCCCTGTGGCAGTGGTGTTAAAGGTTTCAGAACCAGCGCATGCGTTAGGCGTTGCAAACAACTCTCGCTTTGGCTTGTCTGGATCTATTTGGGCGGATGACTTGGCAACAGCAGAAACGATGGCAAGAGGAATGGAGTCGGGTTCTACCTTTATTAATAGCACCAGTTTTTCAGATGCACGTTTACCTTTTGGGGGGGTTAAGGCTTCTGGTTACGGTCGAGAGCTATCTTCTTTCGGTATTCGTGAATTTACCAATATTAAAACGATTTGGATTAAGTAAGTTGCTTTAAAGCTTTGCCAATCCACTTCAAACCCAAAAATCGCCAGGGGTGGTCTGTGCTAATTCGCTAGACCACCCCTGGCGATTTTTACGTTTTAGAGTCTTATTTATCAGTTGTCTATTGGGTTTGAAATACTTTCAACAGCCTTAACAATCCCTGTGGTTAATTGCTTGAGTTGTGTGTCAGGAATATTGTAGGCTGGCATGGTATACACGAGTTTTCCGAAAGGTCTTATCCAAATATTGTTGGCGACACATTCGTCTTGAATGGGTTGCCCTAAATCATCTCTAGTGAGTTCGACCACGCCAATTGCACCCAATACACGTACTTCTTTCACCAAGTCTAAATCTGCTAGTGGCTTTAACTGTTCTGCTAGCTGTTTTTCAATGCGTTGAATGTCGGCTTGCCAGTGTGTTGAAAGGAGTAGGTCAATATTGGCAATGGCGGCTTGGCATGCCAGCGGGTTAGCCATGAAAGTTGGGCCGTGCGCTAAAATATTAGGAATGCTTGGGGTGAGCGGGTTGCTAATGGCTTGGCTAATTTTTTGGGTCGTTAAGGTAGCGGCTAAAGAAATGTGCCCGCCGGTTAAGGTTTTGCCTAGTGTCATGATGTCGCCAGAAATACCTGCCCATTCAGAGGCAAAGAGCTTGCCTGTTCGCCCAAAACCAGTGGCAATTTCATCAATGATGAGCAGTACGTTATATTGATCGCATAGTTGTCGAAGCTGCTTTAAATAGTCGGGTCGGTAAAAACGCATGCCGCCTGCGCCTTGCACAATGGGTTCAATGGTGAAGGCGGCAATAGATGAATGGTGTTCTTTTAGCAGTGCTTCAACCGCTTGAATATCAGTGTGCTGATTATCATCTAACTCAAACCCTTGCGTGGGGGCGGGTGCAAAAATATGCTGACTAAGTTGTTGTTCAAATAAGCCGTGCATGCCATTGACGGGGTCGCAAATAGCCATGGTGGCAAAGGTGTCGCCGTGGTAGCCATTGCGAACTGTCATTAACTTATGCTTATTAGGTTGGTTAAGGGCTTTCCAATATTGCATGGCCATTTTGATGGCAACTTCCATCGCAACGGAGCCAGAGTCGACCAAAAAAACTTGATTAAGTGGTTCGGGCGTTAGCTCAACCAGTCTTTGTGAAAGCTCAATCGCAGGTTGATGGGTGAGCCCGCCAAACATAATGTGTGGCATGGTATCTAATTGTGCGTGCATGGCTTTTAATATAGCGGGGTGATTATAGCCATGAAGCGTTGCCCACCAAGAAGACATGCCATCGACTAACTGTTGATTGTCTGCGGTAGTCAGTATCGAACCTTGCGTTTTAACGATGGCAATAGGCGGTGACTTGGGTGGAATGGCAGAATAAGGGTGCCAAACATGGTTTTTATCAAATTCTAGTAGCGCAGGCCAGGGTTGCATAACGTCTCGTTTCAAGTTTTAAGATTTAATAGCGTTGTTCAGGGTATTTTTACAAATATAGTGCAAGGTCGCAAGGCATGTTTAGTTTGTGTAAGGTTTGTAGGAAATCATCTTGCATGGGCGCATTAATGCAAATAGCTTGTTGAGTTCTGGGGTGGGTAAAGGTTATTTTGGTAGCGGCTAGATATAAACGGTGTAGGTCAAAGGTATCGTTAAATAGTTTGTTGTGGTGGCGGTCACCATGTTTAACATCTCCAATTATTGGGTGGTTAATATGGTTAAGGTGTCTTCTTAGTTGGTGTTTACGCCCGGTGGTAGGTATAAGTTTGATTAGGCTATATCTTTGTTGCTCGTGCTGGTTAAGCGGCTGGTCAAGCGTGGCGGTGGCCAGTCGAATATAGTTTGTTTCCGCTGACTGGGGTTCGGAAGTTTGTTTGTTGCGTTCCATCTTTTTATCAACTTGATATAAAAGAGGTTTAGAAATATGGCCTTGTTGTGGGCTCCAGCCTCGACAAAGCGCTACGTATTCCTTTTGAATGCGGTGTTCGCTAAACTGATTGCTAAGGTCGCGGGCTATTTCCGAGCTGAGTGCAAACATTAAAATACCGGAAGTAGGTTTGTCTAGGCGGTGAACGGTATAGACCTTTTGTTGAATTAAGTTTTTCGCTAATTGGTTGGCAAACAAAATTTCATGCTTGTCCATGGGGGACGGGTGCACTAATAAACCAGCAGGCTTATGAATAACTAGAATGTCATCGTCTAGGTAAAGCTGGGTGAAGGCATTTAAATGTAAGTGTGTTTTTTGCACAGGCGACTTTATTTGGGTTGGTTTAATGGGTAAAATGATTATATCTGGCAATGGTTTTTAGGCAAAGTGAAAGTTTTTTAAAAATTGTTGAGATTAAGGGTTGACTATGTGGTGGTTTCGATTAAAATACGCCACATCAATTCGGAGGGTTTCCCGAGCGGCCAAAGGGGGCAGACTGTAAATCTGCTGGCTACGCCTTCAGTAGTTCGAATCTACTACCCTCCACCATTGATATTGCGGGTATCGTATATTGGCTATTACCTCGGCCTTCCAAGCCGATGAGAGGAGTTCGATTCTCCTTACCCGCTCCAAATTCTAAAGGCTTTCTAAATTAGGTTCACGTGGTGAATTTAGTGAAGAGGGCCTTTTTAATATAAGCTCTCATAGCTCAGTCGGTAGAGCGCATCCATGGTAAGGATGAGGTCATCGGTTCGATTCCGATTGAGAGCTCCAGTTTTTTTAAAGTTAAAAGCGAATCGAAGCCGTTGTGGTTAGGTCGCTGTATTTAGGAGTTTGCATCATGGCAAAGGAAAAGTTTGAACGCGCTAAACTGCACGTGAATGTTGGTACTATCGGTCACGTAGATCACGGTAAGACAACTCTTACAGCAGCACTAACAATCGTACAAGGTAAGAAATACGGTGGAGATATTAAAGACTTCGCCGCAATCGATAACGCACCAGAAGAAA
>WFMZ01000063.1 GCA_015484555.1 Hydrogenovibrio sp.
ATCCGCATGTGGGTCAACCGTTGTCACATCTGGAGCCGTTTCTTCACTAGCTTCATTCTCTACTACGACGTCTTGGATGGCTACACCATCCGTCTCAGTCATTTCAACTTGTGTTTCAGCTTGTTCTACTTCTGCTACGGGAACATCTGAACTTTCAATCTTCTTTTCTTCAGTCACTTTATATTCAACTTCTTTTGTTTGAATAAAACGCAGGCTTTAAGCACTTCAATTCCATATGCTTTTCACCGCCCTTTTAATGTCCTAAGGCAGGTGATACCAGCTATTTTATATATTAAATAGTAATAAACCCTTTTTCGGGCGGACGTATTATATACCAAATAGGCTTAAGTTTGACTGTGTTTAAAGCCACTCTATTTATCTTTGGGTTTTTAGCTTAACCTTTTAGTTAAAACTAAAGAAAAACAGCCTGAATTACTCTTTTTTAAGTATGATAAAGAATTTATACATTCAATAAAATAATACTCAAATTTAAAGGAAAGGGGGTCATATTTTTTCTCATAAAAACCGAACACCTTTTCCTTTTTTATTAAAAGTACTTGCCCTTTTTTTACTGTTTATAGCAACACCTTTTAACCTGTCTATGGCGGCACCCGAAGACCACCGCCCGAAAATATCCCTGCCCGATAGAATTCAACAGCCTTTCATGGGTGACCTAGATCAACTTAGAAAACGCCGTATTATTCGCGTACTAATTAGCCATACCAAAACAAACTTCTTTTTAACCTCTAAAGGATTTAGAGGCATTGAATATGACTTACTTAATGAGTATGAAAACTATTTAAACCGAGGCCCACGCCGTCAACGCTATGAAACCCATCTTACCTTTATTCCGGTTCCGTTTAGTGAACTCTTACCCAAACTACGCCAAGGCTACGGCGACATTGCCGCATCTGGCATTACCATTACGCCTGAAAGGCTAAATTTAGTAGATTTCACCATACCTTATATCACCAATATTCAAGAAATTTTAGTGTCTAACCTTAATGCTCCTAAAATTCATAAAATTGAAGATTTAGCGGGCAAACAAGTCGTCGTCGTGGCTAACAGCAGCTATGTTATTCATCTAGCAAAAGCTAACCAATATTTAGGGTTACTAGGGTTAAGCCCCATTGAAGTGATACAAGCAGACCCCTTACTAGAAGCTGAAGATTTACTAGAAATGGTGAATGCAAAGGTATTTGATTACACCGTAGTCGATAACCACATTGCCTTGATTTGGGCGAAAGAGCTTGATCAAATTATGGTACAAGAGGACTTTATTTTTTATCAAAATGCCAACATTGCTTGGGCTATCCAAAAAAACACACCCGAACTAAAGGCTTCTCTTGATCAGTTTATTAATAACTACGCAAAGCCTGGACGCTTACTTGGCAACTCGGTTTATAAAAAATATTTTGAAAACCCTTACTGGATTAAGCAACCCCTAACCCATGACCTACTAAAAAAACAACCTTGCTTACAATATTATTTAGAATATTATGGCGATTTTTATGACTTTAAATGGCAACTACTTGCTGCACTGGCCTACCAAGAATCACGATTCAATCAAAACAAAAAAAGCCATGCCGGCGCCACAGGTATCATGCAAATAAAGCCTTCAACCGCTAGAGATAAACACGTTAATATTAAGCATATCGATAAAATGAAAAATAATATTCATGCGGGCGTTCGCTACCTTGCTTTCTTGCGAGACCACTACTTTTCAAGCGAAAAATACACAGAAGAAGAAAGCATAAACTTTGCACTAGCTGCTTACAATGCTGGCCCCAGAAGAGTGCTACAACTACAAGCCTATGCTGAAAAAAAGGGGTATGACCCTTATCGTTGGTTCTACAATGTAGAGATTATTGCCCGCCAAAAAATTGGGCATGAAACCGTGAACTACGTGACCAGTATCCAAAAAATGAAGTTGTTTTTAAAAGCCTCTCACTCTTTAGACCTCAATAGGCAAGAAGTGCTTCAGCAGAGCAACTTAGTTATGGACGATAAACCTTAACATTCTTAAAACCTTCATCTGCCAATAGCTGAGCATGCAACTGACTCATCACCCCTTTTTCGCAATACAGTAAAAAAGATTGATCTTGGTTTAACCCTTTAAACTTCTGCTTTAAATTAAAGAAAGGGATTTGCAAACACCCCTCACCTAAATCCACTTTGCTACGCGCGACCTCTTCTGGCTGACGAATATCAATCACCACTTCATCCCCTAAAACAGAAACTACTTCCACCGCTGCCTTAGCGTTAACATCATTAATAATGGTATGAACAGGGATCGACAGGCTATCAGTTACCGCTTGGTCAAGCACCGCATAATCAAAACGGGCGGCTTCTTTTTCTACGCGCTTAAAAGAACCATTAATAACCGGATTTTTTGAAATAACACCACAATATTCAGGCATACTTTCTGCATAATGACGCGTACCAATTTTATCGGCCATCGCCATAATATCAGGTTTATCCATCATCCCTAAAGGTCGAAGCACCAGCATATTAGACGCTTTATCTATAATCGCTAAGTTACGCAAAGTTTGACTAGAAACCTGTGCCACACTTTCACCCGTTACCAAGGCATCTATCCCCATTTCTTCAGCTATTTTTTCCGATGCTTGCAACATAAGGCGCTTTAACATGACGCCCATATAACTTTCATGACAAGAATTAAAAAGTTCTGCTACCACCGCTTCAAAAGGGACGGTAATAAACTGGACTCGGTGAGAAGAGGCATAGTTTCCCCATAAGTATAGGGCAACCTGCTTCACCCCTATCTCATGAGCATCGCCCCCTAGGTTAAAAAATATATAATGCGTTTTAATGCCGCGCTTAATCGTTAAATAACTGGCAATAGTAGAGTCAAACCCACCTGACATTAGGGAAAGTAGTTCGCCTTGTGAGCCAAGTGGAAAACCCCCTAAGCCTTTAAAGCGTTGCTGAATAACGTTCAGTTGATATTGATGATATTCTAGTTCAATTTTAACGTCGGGGTTGTGCAGATCAACGCCAGTAGGATCGCCTAAACCATAAATATGGGCACCCACAAAACGCTCTATTTCAAAAGAAGTAAAATCATGCGTACCAGTACGTTTTGCACGCACAACAAAGGTTTTATCTTTTATTCTTGCCACTGCTGTTTCGGCAACTGTCGCCGCAATTTCTTCTAAGGTATGTGCTTCAGACTGAATGGCTTGTAAAACCTGTTCCACTCCTGGCGTTTTTGTCAGTACATTTAAGACGGCATCAGATAAAGCATCATCACAAAAAACTTCAATTTTATCCCAATAGCGCTTGGTTTCAATCTGATCATTAATTCTTAACAGCTGTGTTCTCAGGTTATCATTTAACTGACTGACCATTTTTTTCTTAACGGCCGTGCCTTTAACCATGATTTCAGGGAAAAGTTTAATAATGAATTTCATAACAATCTCTATGCTTTCTTGTAAAAAATGGTAACGATAAGGTTATATCAAGCTTAGTTCAAGCTATTTGTCATTAATGACAGTCTAATTTCATCTATATCGGCAGAGTCAAGCATCAACTCAGCAATTGCATTTTCCTTCATCATCGCCACTTCTTCTCCTAAATAACTGTTAAACAAAGCTTCGCTGACAATGGTCGTTGCTAACTGAACAACCGCGACTAAAGCGCGAATACGATCATCTTTAACGACCGATATATTTTTCTGATGGTGCATTAACATGACCTGCGCATAACGAGACTGTAATTTCCATTCACGCGCTACCAACAAGCCAAACACTCCATGGTGGGTTTGATAGACCTTAATTTCTTTTGAAAGCCCTGAATAGCAATTGCTAATCGTGTTGTAAAAAATGGGTTCATAATCAGGAAACCTCATCGCCATGATAATGGCACCCGCATTGTGAAATAACCCTGCCATGTAAGCATCTTCAGCATCTAAGTTTTCAACCGAAGCGCTCAATTCCACACAAATATTTGCTACTTCTACACTATGGTTAATCAATTCATCAAACACATGCTCTGCCACTTGAGTTTTAAACCCGAGTCCAAATATCAATTTTTTAAGGCGGTGTAACCCTAAAGACTCAATGGCTTCTTTCACAGAACAGACTTCTGCACTTTCTTCCATTTTAAAACCTATATTATTCGAGACTTTAATAAGCTCTCCCGATAAAACTGTGTTTCGTTCAATGATAGAAGCGACTTCTGTCAAATCAGGATAATCAGTACTTTCTAATAAAGTCTGTAACGCTATTAACTCTGCCGGTAGCGAGGGGATTTCAAACCCTTTCATCTGCTCATTAGCCACCCGCATTTGTTCTTTCAACCCCATTTTATCTACCTTTAATTTGTCGATTACCTGAAACACCTATCAGCTCTAGATAAGTGTAAAATAAAAGCAGATCAATCACACGCTTAATTGCGTAAGACTGATAGCTTTTTAATTGACAAAAATAAATACCCTCTAACCCTTAGCACTTGAATTTCACCTTGCTCATTGTTATAATTATGCGGATTTTTAAATTTCTAACTAAAGAGAATTTCAATGAAAAGATTAGACCAAGTACTATCTGCAGAAGGCGTTAACGCTGAACTAGAACTCGTAATCAAAGACATTATGGTTGCTTGTAAGGACATTGACTACAAGTTAGGTCAAGGTGACTTAGCGGGTATTTTAGGCGCTACTGAAGATGAAAACATTCAAGGCGAGACTCAGAAGCTTTTAGACGTTATCTCTAACGACCTACTAAAGGACACGCTTTGTGCTAACCCATTCGTTCGTGGCGTAGGTTCTGAAGAAGAAGATTACACTATCGCTGCAAATGCTGGTGGTAAATACCTAGTCACTTTCGATCCTTTAGACGGTTCTTCTAACATTGATGTTAACCTTTCTGTTGGTACCATCTTCTCAATACTAGAAGCAAAAGATGATACAGCTGGTGACAACCAAGAAGTATTCCTTCAAAATGGTCGTAATCAAGTTGCTGCAGGTTATGTTCTTTACGGACCCTCTGCACTACTTGTGATGACAACAGGTAAAGGCGTTAACCTATTCACACTTGATAAGAACATCGGTGAATTCGTTCTAACCAAGGAAGCATTACAAATTCCTCATGACACTGCTGAGTTTGCTATCAACATGTCTAACCAACGTTTCTGGGAACCAGAAATGAAGCAGTACATTGATGACTGTTTACAAGGTGAAGAAGGTCCATTAGGCAAGCGTTACAACATGCGTTGGGTTGCCTCAATGGTTGCAGAAGTTCACCGTATCCTTATCCGTGGTGGTATCTTCATGTATCCTTACGATAGCCGTGATCCGTCAAAAGCAGGTAAGCTTCGCCTAATGTACGAAGGAAACCCTATGTCTATGATCGTAGAACAAGCCGGTGGTGCTTCTTCAACAGGTCGTATGGACATCATGGATGTTCAACCTAAAGGTATTCATGACCGTGTTCCAGTTGTTCTTGGTTCAAAAAATGAAGTTGCTAAAGTGGTTGCCTACCACAAGAAGTAATTTAATACTGTCAGCTTAGTTTTTGATAAGCGGCTATGTAACCACCCGCAAATGCGGGTGGTTTAGTTTTAACAACACCAATTTAGAAGGAAGCCCATATGGGATATTCAGCAGTTTCAGCCGGACAAGATCTACCTAATGATATTAACGTCATTATCGAAATCGCCGCATTCGCAGCCCCTATTAAATATGAAGTAGACAAAGATACGGACCTAGTTTGGGTTGATCGCTTACAAAGCGCAACCATGTCTTATCCTGCTAACTACGGTTACATTAACAATACACTATCTGATGATGGTGACCCGGTTGATGTACTAGTGGTTACACCACACCCATTGCTAGTAGGTTCGGTTATTCGTTGTCGTCCAATCGGAATTTTTCACATGACCGATGACGGTGGAGCAGATGCGAAAGTAATCGCTGTACCCGTTGATAAGCTAACCCCTATTTATTCGGATATTAAGAAAGTTGAAGATATCCCTATGTTAAAAGATCAAATTGAACACTTCTTCAGTTATTACAAAGATCTTGAGCAAGGAAAATGGGTAAAGGTAGATGGTTGGGGAGATGTTGAAGCAGCTCGTCAAGAAATTTTAAACGGCGTTAAGGCTTACGAAGCAAAGTAAGTTAGCGGTTCCACTAGGCTTTATTCTCAAAGCCTAGTTTTCAAATGTGTCTCCTTAGTTTAATGGATAAAACTACCGCCTCCTAAGCGGTTGCTACAGGTTCGATTCCCGTAGGGGACACCATATTCTCCCTCCCAAAACCTTTGAAACAAGGAAACCTTAATGCTAAGAATGTTAAAAATGTTAAAAAGTATATTTGGAAAAAAAAGCTTATTCAAGTCTTAAAAAGAATAGAACAACCAGACGATAATGATTATTTAATTGAGGCACTAAAAATTTATCCCTTTATTAAGAAAGAGTCTTTTGACATCGTTTTACAACACCTACAAGGCAAAATCAACTTAGCAAAAACAGGAAAAAAATTAACCGTTGCTGAAAAAAAATATTTTGGGATAAACCCAAGACTATCGGTTACAAATTCTTTAGTAAATGTCTTAACTGACCTAGGCTTAAAAGAAACAAAACCAAGAGAGGTATTGTCAAACATATTAAATATAGCTAGACGAAAACAGTATATAAAAAATTCGATAACACGCTTTATTGAAGCTGATATAAAGCAGTTCACACTATTATCCGTTGATGATGAAAGAGAATGTTCATGGTGTAAATTAAATGCCAATACTAAGATGTCTGTTACTATAGATATTAATAAGCTAATTAAAGAAAACTGTACCTGTAAAGAAGGTAGTCGTTTAGCTCTTCAAGCTGTGGTAAGATTCTAACTTAACCTCAACAAGGGTAATCCTTCACAAAAAGTATTACCAGTTAATACCATTACTATTTTAAAGGTAAAATAAATGGCTAAGTTGCTAAATTGTAGAACATGCAAGAAAGAAGTTGCAAGAGGGGCTAAAACTTGTCCACATTGTGGAGAAAAAAACCCAACCAAAAAAAAGATTAGCTTAAAAGAATCACTTTTAATAATAAGTATTTTCATAGTTGTCGGAATGATATTGAGCCCAACCGAGGAAGAGCGTGCCGCAAAAATAAAAGAAGATATTACTAAACTTGAAACCGAACTAAAAACAATACCAGCTAGTCAATACCAAAAAAATTACTTCTTATACTCTAAACTCGTTGATTTAGCCCCCAAAAATACAAAATATAAGAAAAAGCTTGCCTACTACAAAGTTAGATATGACTTACAAGAAAGTATCTCTTCAGCATGCATGATAGAGTCTAGGGCAAGAAATAAAGCAGCTTTAAATAACCCCCAAACGTATGACTCTATTACATTTATAGACCAATGGGATAAAAATATTTATTATTACCAAGAAGAGTTTTTAGGTAAGAATTCATTTGGTGTTGAATCAAAATTTATCTCAAAATTTAGGTGCAGCATAAATAAAAATAAAAGCATTAATATAGACAGAATTTTTATCAGAGAATCTCTTTAATTTTATTAATATTTTTAAATTTAAGAAACGAATCAGCTATTTCTCTGAAACCTTAAGCTAGCTAAGGTAACAACGGTTAATAGCGATAACTTTACAGTAAATCCAACAACCCAAATAGCGCGATTATCGGCTGTGTTAATACCAGTCTCCAACCATGGGTTAATAACCGCTTAGCCCCATATCTTCGATAAAGCTGAAACACATAAAACTCTCTATCTAGTATGATTGAGACCAAAATATTAATTAAAAAAGCACCACCCCATATCACTATAATGACAGTTAGCACCATGGAGCCTGCCCAGCTTAACCATTCCATTATTTATATAACCTTTGATAAGTTCCGCCTGCTTGAATTAAATCTTCATGGCTTCCTGTTTCAATAATATGACCATCTTCAAAGACCAGAATGCGGTCTGCTTGTTTGATAGAGCTTAATCTATGTGCAACAATTAGCGTGGTTCTGCCTTTTAAAAATGGCTCTAGGTCTTCATAAAACTGTCTTTCGGTTTCCATATCTAAGGCAGATGTCGCTTCATCCATGATCACCAACTTAGGGTCTTGCAGTATCATTCTTGCAATCGCTAAACGTTGACGTTGACCACCAGAAAGCTTAATACCATTACGCCCTACCACAGCCTCTAGTTTGTCATCTAAGCCCTCTATTGCCTCTGATAACTGAGCAACTTTTAAAGCATTCCATAACGCTTCATCGGCAATATCTTCGCCCATGGTTAAGTTAAACCGAACTGATTGATGAAATAGCACTGGCTGTTGCAACACCGTCGCGACATTTTGTCGAACATGGTCAAAACCTATTTTATCAATCGGCTTATCGTTATAGGTAATCTCACCAGAATCTGGCTGATAAAACCCCAATAGCATTTGCACCAAAGTTGTTTTTCCTCCGCCACTTGCACCCACAAAAGCTAGCTTTTCGCCTGGTTTCATTTCAAAAGAGAGGTTCTTTAAAACAGGCTTGTGTTTACCAGGGTAGGTAAAGTTAAGCTTATTTACTTTGACCGATACAGGCGTTTGTTCAAATGGGTCTTTGCCAACCAAAGAATAGGATTGCTCTTGCTCTAAATCGAGCACATTATTAATACGCTGCAAAGCACCTGAACCAGCATGATAACTATATTGGATAGCCAAAATTTCTTGTACTGGCCCCATCATAAACCACAGGTAACCCAATATCGCCATCATCTCACCAATGCTTAAGCCAGAGAAAACCACCATTAACATAGCAACACCACGGAAAATATCAAAGCCGACCAGGAAGATAAAAAAGGAAATTCGGCTGGCAGCATCGGACTTCCAAGTAAAGGCTTGTGAATGCTTTTTAATAGCAGCTGACTTTTGATTAATGCCCTCAAAAAACCGATTAGATTGACTAGAAGCACGTACTTGCTGAAAAGCATCTAAGGTTTCAGATAAGGCTTGTTGAAAAGCATCAATCGCGCTGTTTTCATCTTTTTTAAGCGTCTTGACCTTGCGCCCCATTCTCATCGTAAAAAAGACCACTAGAGGATTTAGAAACAAAATAAATAGCGCCAATTGCCAATGCAATAACAACAGTACTACTGTCACACCAATCAAGGTAATCACTGCAATAATAGCTTTACTGACGGTAGTTCCTAAAAAGTTATCGATGGTATTTACATCGTTCACTAAGACAGCAGTCACGCTACCAGTACCCATTTTTTCATAACGAGACATAGAAACGCCTTTAATACGATTCACTAAGTCTTGACGAATGCGATGCGTGACATCTTTTGAAATTAAGGTGAATTGTTGAACTTGCCATACGCCTAGCAAAATACCCATAAAGCGTAAAAAAATAGTCAGTAGGGTAATAATCGAAATATAGCCCAAAGCACTTTGCCAGGTACTAGGCACGATACGATTAAGGGTTTCCACGATCCAACCCGACTGGTGAAGCAACACTTCATCGACCAACAAAGGTAATAATAAAGGTAGAGGTACCGTCACTAGCATGGCAAAAAAGGCAATTATATTGGCTTGAATAAGCCGTTTTTTATGTTTGATAACCAGCTGATAAATACGCTTCCAGCTATAATGTTGAACTTGTTTCATTACCACTACCTACCCAAATAATTCATAGAAAATCAAGCCTCTAAAATAGCGTTTATAGCGCTAACCCACCCCTGGCGATTTTTAAGGTTGGACGACTTTAATATCGTATTTTAAAACTGTGTATTAAATAAAGTATTAAAATTCTGTGTAGTTTGTGTGGCAACGGCTTCATAGCTTAACCCCTTCAACCTAGCAATTTCTTCTACTACAAATTTTGTATAGGCTGGCTGATTGGTTTTGCCGCGAAAAGGAACGGGGGCAAGATAAGGGGAATCGGTTTCTACCAATATTCTATCTAAAGGTACTTCTGAAGCAACTGCTTTCACTTCTTTGGCATTTTTAAAAGTAATAATACCTGAAAATGAAATATAAAACCCAAGCGCCATGGCTTGTTTCGCCACCGCTATATCTTCAACGAAGCAATGCATAATACCGCCTACTTCCTCAGCGCCTTCTTCTTCTAAAATACGTAAACAATCTGGTGTTGAGTTGCGAGTATGAATCACCAAAGGTTTCTGACATTGCTTGGCTAAACGAATCATTTGTCGAAAACGATTTTGTTGCCAAGTCATGTCTTCTTTTTCAATATCAAAATGAAAGTAATCTAAGCCCACTTCGCCAATGGCCAATACTTTGGGATGGCTGGCAGCTACTAACAACTGCTCATCTGTCACACTCACTTCTTTGGGTTCACAAGGGTGAATACCTACTGCAGCGTAAACTTCATCGTGCTGATCCGCTAGGGTTAAGATATCGTCCCATTGCTCTGGGTTAATGGCAATGCACATTAACTTAGACACATCATGTTCTAAGGCAGTTTGAATAACCGTTTCAATATTACCCAGCTTGTCTTCGGGTAAGATATTAAGGTGACAATGCGAATCAATAATCATGTTATTTTCCGTGATAATAAGCGAGCATAAAAATTTAAAATAAAGAGGTAACCGCCATTAACACTATACATAAGGGCCACGAATATGTGAGCCTTTTAGTAAGTTAAATAGTTCCGAGTTGGGGTCAAAGTCAGGTTGCTGATGCGCTAACCAAGCCAAGCATAGCGATTCTAACAATAACTCTTTATTGCCATTTCCTTGCCAAGCTTGTTGCGCTTGCTGAACCCATTTTTGAAACACTGCCCAGTTAGGGTTGTAAGTTATTTTTTTTTGGTACAGCGCTGCGCGCATAGCACTAACTGTCCACAAATAAAAATAGTTAAAAACAGCTTCTGGGTCTTCTGTTTTCAACCATGTCTCTACAACTTGTGATGCGGTTTGCCTAGCTTCTTGCAGAGCTTTTAAATCTGATTGCCAGCTGGCTTCCTGCTCAAATTGCTTGTCTTCTATCCACTGTTTGGCTTTGAAAGGCGCGCCCCAGTTAATTCGTAAGCTTTTCTTTAGCAAGGGTGCATCAACCTGTGGCAAGGCTATTTGCAACCAATCTATTGCCTCTTGTAAAGGCGGTGTAACAAACGTTATTTGGCGACAACGACTTAAGATAGTAGCAGGCAGTTGGCCAGCTTGGTGTGTGGTTAAAATTAACACCGTTCTTTCAGGCGGTTCTTCTAATGTTTTTAATAAGGCATTAAAAGAAGCCCTATTCAATTTTTCAACACACTCAATTAAGGCAACCTTATAGCCACCTTGGTGACTGGTTGCGTAGAGCTTGCCAATTAATTCACGTACTTGGGCAATCGAAATTTCTTTCTTATCTTCTTGTACTTTAAGATGAAAAAAATCAGGATGATTACCTTGTTGTTGTAAATTACAATGCACACATTGATAACAGGCGCTAAAGCCATCTTGCTGGCATAATAAGTCTTGAGACATCTGCTTAGCAAAACCAACTATGCCCAAACCTGCCGGGCCGGTTAATAGGTAAGCATGACTAAGTCTATTTGCCTGTTTCGTCCATTGTTGCGTTGGACCAACCAGCCAGGGAATGCTCACTTTAAGCCTCGTGTTAGTTTCACAAGGCTTGCTTCAATTTGTGCCTGAACACCTTCTAATGATTGCCCTGCATCTAAAATGGTATAACGCTTAGGTGACTGGCTGGCACGGTTAAGATAAGCTAAACGTACCTTTTCAAAAAAGGTTTGCTTCTCTTGTTCAAATCTATCAGTTGCCTCGCCCCTTGCCTTAACTCTTTTCATACCCTCTTCAATCGTTAAATCGAAGACAAAAGTCATATTTGGTGCAAACCCTTTTTGAACCCAGTGCTCTAGTTCAGAAATTCGCTGATATTCTATGCCTCTTGCGGCACCTTGATAGGCATAAGAAGCATCGGTAAAACGGTCTGAAATAACCCACTTTCCCGCTTCCAATGCAGGGATTATTTTTTCTTGAAGGTGTTGATTACGCGCAGCAAACATTAACAACAGTTCTGTTTCCGCCGTCATTTTCGTATGCTCTATATTTAGCAACACGCCTCTTACCGCTTCGCCAATTAAGGTTCCGCCAGGCTCTCGCGTGGTCACTACCTCAATCCCTTTTGCCGTTAACCACTGTTCAATATAGGCTAGGTTTGTTGACTTTCCAGCCCCTTCCGTCCCTTCTAGGGTAATAAATTTTCCAGGATATTGATTCATTACTGTGCTCTCAACATTTTAAGGTACTGCCTAACGGCTTTATTATGGTCAACCAATGTATTTGAAAAAGTGTGTTCTCCGTTGCCTTTGGCAACAAAATACAAGGCTTTGGTTTGGCTAGGTTGCATCACCGCTTCTATGGCTGCACGGCTAGGCAAGGCAATAGGGGTTGGTGGTAACCCATTGATACGGTAAGTATTGTATGGTGTTTTAGTTTGTAAATCTTTTTTGCTAATATTGCCCTGAAAACGTTCAGCCATGCCATAAATAACGGTAGGATCTGTTTGCAACCGCATACCTTTACGTAAACGGTTAATAAATACCCCCGCAATAATAGGACGTTCCGAGGCAACCGCCGTTTCTTTTTCGACAATAGAGGCCAGTATTAAAGCTTCATATTTATTTTTAAAAGGTAAGTTTTTCTGACGATGTTCCCATAAATTGGATAAGGTTTTTTCAAGTTCAATATGAGCACGCTTTAAAACAGATTCAACCGTTCCACCTGCAATGAAAAAGTAGGTTTCTGGTAGCAACTGGCCTTCTAAAAAACTAAATGGCTGACCACTTATAAGAGGCTTATTACCTGGTGCAATATCTAACTGCTTCGCCAATTGAGAAAAGTCTGCCAAGGGAGAAGCTTGTTTTAGCTTTGTCATACCCGACAGTTTATGTACGGTTTGAGCAAAAGTATCCCCCGCAATAATGCTAACAGGGTAAGCAACCTGCTCACCTTTCACTAAAGCATCTATTAATTCATAGACATCCCAACGAGGGTCGATGGCAATTTCACCCGCTTTAATCTCTGCCGTTTTGCCTTCATAAATTAACAACCATTTAAACCAAGTCGGCTCGCGCACCAAATGATGTTCAACTAAAATACTCACCACTTTATTAGTGGAAGCACCCTTGGGAATCGTGATAATTGAAATCGCTTTGTTCGACGAAATAGAGGCGGTTAAAAAGTGTTTTAAGGACCAGGCTTCCACACTTAACCAAATAACAAAAATGGAAGAAATAAAGGTAATTAAAAATAATTTTATTTTGGCTTTGACCATGAATTAAAGGCTCACTAAGGCTGACATTTGTTGAGCATGATAGTCTAATGCCAACTGGGTTGAAATTGAAGAGGTAAAGCGGAATATTCTACCACTATCTTCATATTGGATAACGGGCATAATACCCCGAATAGCATTACAGAAAAAAACTTCATCGGCCATCTCAATATCATGCAAGGTTAAAGGTTCAACCTGCATTGCTTTACCTTGCGCACTCAGTAAGCGGGCAACTTGTGCCAAGGCGGTACTTTGAACCCCGGCCGTGATAATCGAAGGGGTTGTAAAAATACCCTTGTGCAAAATACAAATGGCCGACTGCATACCTGAAATAATATTTTGTTCGATATCTTGCATAATACATTCATCATACTTTGACATGCTAACATGGGCTTGCGGGGTTTTTAAGACTTGATTCGCTTGTTGTGCCAATACATTTTCCAAACGATTGAGGTGTTTAATACCGGCTAATAAAGGTTGCTTTCCCCACTGTATAGGACTTAAACCAATATTTAACAAGGTCACTTTACCTTTTACAATAGGTAAATCAACGGGCGAAACCAAGCAAATAGTATTCAAATTAGGCTTGCTAGCGGGTATATAACCTTGACCGCCTATTCCTCGGGTAATTAATATTTTTACCCGTAAACTTTGCTGATACTCTGCACCAACGTCAGTAACCGTTTTTTTAAGCTGCTCTAAAATGGCTTGCTCATTTAAAACGGGAAAACCCAATGCTTTAGCCGCCTGCTCTAAACGTTGCCAGTGCCCTGCCCAGTTAGCGATTTGTTGGTTAGTAACCCATAAGGTGGTAAAAAAACCATCACCATAATGTAAGCCTCTGTCTTGCAAAGACAACGCAGTGCCTTTAGACACTACGTGGCCATTTAAGCTCATGGCTAATGACATGGAAGCACCCACCCCTGGCGTTTATGCCCTTTAGGGTAATTTTTAGGGTTGAAAAGTACAGGGGCTAAATAGTTTAAATTAATCTGCCAAAGCATGAATTAACCCTTTGGCTTTTTGCCTGGCTTCTTGCAATTCATTTTCTGCAATAGAATCTGCAACAACACCTGCGCCGGCTCGAAAACTAATGGTGTGATCTTGATACATCATCGTTCTAATTAAAATATTGGTATCTAATGAGCCGTCTAAATTAAAGTAACCTAGACTGCCTGTGTAAGCTTCTCTGGGCATTTGTTCTAGCTCTGCAATAATTTCCATACACCGAATTTTTGGGCAACCAGTAATAGTGCCGCCTGGAAAAACAGCATGAATAATATCTAACGGACTTTGCTGATGGCTCGGTGCTAATTTACCACGTACATTCGACACAATGTGATGCACATGCTTATAGCTTTCAACCGTCATCAGCTCATTCACTTCTACGGTACCTGGTTGGCAAATACGCCCTAAATCATTACGCTCTAGGTCAATCAACATAATGTGTTCAGCAATTTCTTTAGGGTGTGAAATAAGCTCTTCAATTAAGGCAATATCTTCTTCAATACATTGGCTACGCTTTCGAGTCCCTGCAATCGGTCTCGTTTCTACCCAACCCGTTGCTCGACTATATTTAACCAAACGTTCAGGGGAGGAGCTGACAATAGAAAAGCCTTCAAACTGAACAAAAGCAGAAAAAGGGGCGGGGTTATGTTGACGAAGTGCGGCATACACATCTATTGCACTCGTGTCATTATCTAAAGCAATTTGCCATTGTCTGGACAGGTTTACCTGAAAAATATCACCTGAGAGAATATATTCTTTTATTTTGGCAATGCCCGACAGATACTTATTTTCTGGCTCTTCTTGCTGTTTAATTTTCTTGTTAACGGGTGTAGACAATTTGGCCTTAGAAGAATCAACGGCATCAACTGTTTGTTGTAACCACTGTTCCATCTCTACTAGCTTAGATTCAAAAGCCTTTTCCGCCACTAGATGAATTAAGCCTTTTTCTTTATCCAAAATAAAAGCACAAGGAACTCTGCTAATCATCGCTAAAGGTGTTTTTGATTGGGGTAAGTTCAAAATAGGCTCGACCACTTCTGCATAGTCATAACTAAAATAGCAAAACCAACCGCCTTTAAAAGGGAGGTCTATTGAGGTATAACTGTCTAAGTCAATTTTCTGACGTTGTTGAGAAAATTCTTGATTAAAATCGGTTATAAACTGACTCGAATTCGCTATATTTTCTAATGAATAAGTCTGTTGTGGATAAGCAAAAAGAATGGTGTATCTTGCAAGCTCTTCAGGACTTTGAATAGCAGATAGATGACTAGACTTGGCAACACTTTCCAATAAAAAAGGAAAGTCTTGCAAATTAGCCTGTTGAAGCAGGTGAAGTTCGCCTTCAAAGTGAAAACTTTTTACCTTAAGGTCAGGCGTACTGAGCTTAATATTGGCTTCTTTGAAAGAGAACAAGGTGTTGCCTAAATTTTACCGAAGACCAAAGAGGTATTGGTGCCACCAAACCCTAAAGAGTTAGACATGGCATATTGTAATTTTGACTGACGCGCTTCGCCCGCTACAAAATCCAAATCACATCCTTCATCAGGATTTTCTAGGTTCATCGTAGGCGTCAACACTTGTTCTTGTAAAGACTTAGCCACAAATACAGCTTCCATAGCCCCTGCTGCACCCAGTGCATGACCCGTCATTGATTTGGTTGAACTGACAGTTAAATTGTAGGCATGATCGCCAAACACAGATTTAATGGCACCCACTTCACAAATATCGCCCGCAGGGGTTGAGGTGCCGTGTGCATTGATATAATTAATTTGTTCAGGGTTCAGCTTAGCATTACGAATGGCATTTGAAATACAACGTGCGCCACCTGCACCACCTGCTGCTGGCTTAGTGATATGAAAGGCATCACCACTCATACCAAAGCCAACGACTTCACAGTAGATATTTGCACCACGGGCTTTCGCTTGCTCATATTCTTCTAATACCACTGCACCCGCACCATCACTTAAGACAAAACCATCACGGTCTTTATCCCAAGGACGACTGGCTGTGGTTGGATCATCATTGCGTGTTGATAAAGCTTTAGCCGCTGCAAACCCAGCGACCCCTAAAGGAGTAGTAGCATGTTCAGCCCCACCAGCAATCATGACATCTGCGTCACCCATTTGAATCATTCTAAAAGAATCGCCAATAGAATGTGTTCCGGTAGCACAGGCCGTTCCAATTGCCATGTTTGGCCCACGTAAACCGTGCATAATTGAAAAATTACCCGAGACCATGTTAATAATAGAACTAGGTACAAAGAAAGGAGACACTCGTCTAGGGCCTGAGTTAGCCAAAATATTAGCTTGCTTTTCAATCGCTTGAATACCACCAATGCCAGACCCTATTGAAACACCAATCATGTCGGCATTTTCTTCGGTCACTTCTAGGCCAGAATCTTTCAGCGCTTCGGTACCAGCAACCAAACCATAATGAATAAAAGGGTCCATTTTTCTAGCGTCTTTAGCTGAAATGGTGTCGGTAATATCAAAGCCTTTAATTTCTCCACCGAACTTAACGGCAAAGGCTTCTGTATCGAAACGCGTTAAATTTGCAATACCACTTTTCCCGGCTAATATCGCCTGCCAAGTTTGCTCAACATTGTTACCTAATGGGGTAACACATCCTACTCCAGTAATGACCACACGACGCATAGAAAATTCCTTATTTTTTATCACTAAGTTTTAACCCAGGTTTTGCCTAGGAAAGAGCACTATTTTACAGGTTCCAGAAACTAAAAAAGCCGTAAAAACGGCTTTTTTGAGACTTAAGATAAAATCTTAGTCTAGGTGAGCAGTCACATAAGCAGTTGCCATTGCTAGAGTAGAAATCTTCTCTGCTTCTTCATCAGGAATTTCACAATCAAATTCTTCTTCAAGAGCCATTACTAACTCCACTGTGTCAAGAGAGTCTGCGCCTAAATCATCAATGAATGATGCATCCGCTGTTACTTGGTCTTCTTCAACACCTAGTTGCTCAACAACGATTTTTTTAACGCGATCTTCAATATTGCTCATGGAATTTCTCCGGTTTTGTTTTAAGTTAATTTTTAATTTTCGGTATTTTCGCTTGTACGACCAGTTTTAGCAAGGTTTATTTTAGAAATAATATTAACCTTCATCAATATTGCTTCAAAAACCTCGATTTACACCATGTACATGCCACCATTTACGTTCAAGGTTTGACCCGTAATATAAGCCCCTCCATCACCCGCCAAAAATGTCACCATTTTAGCAATGTCTTCTGGCTGACCTAAACGCTTCAATGGAATTTGCTGTGTTAAAGCGGTACGTTGCTCTTCAGGTAATGATTTTGTCATGTCTGTATCAATGAATCCTGGGGCAATGGTATTAACCGTTACATTCTTCCCGCCCACTTCTCGCGCTAGTGATTTACTGAAACCAATAATACCCGCCTTAGCGGCCGCATAGTTAGTTTGCCCTGCATTACCCATCACACCCACAACAGAAGCGATGTTAATAATAGCACCACCCTTGGCTTTCATCATGCCACGTAAACAAGCTTTTGACATACGGAAAACAGAACTCAAGTTGGTTTGAATAATATCATCCCACTCATCATCTTTCATTCGCATTAATAAGTTGTCGCGTGTAATACCGGCATTGTTCACCAAAATAGTTGGCACACCAAACTCAGTGGTTAATTCTGCTAACACGGACTTGATTTGCTCACCATCAGTGACGTTTAGGCATTTACCCGCACCTGTTGCGCCCGCTTCTTTTAGGTAAGCAGAAATATTATCTGCGCCCGCTGGACTAGTGGCTGTGCCAATAACCGTTGCACCATTTGCAGCTAAATCTAGCGCAATCGCCTTACCAATACCACGACTAGCGCCTGTAACCAATGCAATTTTTCCCGTTAACATACCGAATTCCTATCTTTTAATGTTCAGATTTAAGTTTAAATATTTCGAATCAATTTACAGCTTTTCAACCGCTTTCGCAAGCGTTATGGTGTCATAAACTGGTTGCATACCCATTTTCTTATCAATACGTCTATTCAAGCCCATTAATACCTTACCCGGTCCAACTTCAAATAATTGATCAACACCTTGTGCTTTCATCGCTTCAACCGTTTTTACCCATTGAACAGGCTTGTACAACTGCTCGATTAAAGCGTTTTTGACCTCTGCTTGTGCGGTGTAACTTTCAACCGCTGCATTATGGATAATAGGCGCTGAAGCAGGCTGAAAATCTAATGCCTCTAACGCTGGTTTTAGTGCTTCTGCCGCAGGCTTCATTAGTGAACAATGAGAAGGCACGCTTACCGCTAAAGGTACAACACGCTTTGCACCCGCTGCTTCAAAAGCAGGCAAAGCGGCATCAACTGCTGCCTTAGCACCCGCTATCACCACTTGACCAGGCGTATTAAAGTTAACGGCTTCCACCACACCCTCAGACTGTTCACAAATATCAATAATTTGCTGATCTTCTAACCCTAAAACAGCGGCCATCGCGCCTTCACCTGCTGGCACTGCAGACTGCATAAGCTGCCCACGTTTTTCAACTAACTTCACACCTTGCGCCAAGGTCATGACACCCGAAGCCACCAAAGCAGTATATTCACCCAAGGAATGACCCGCATAGAAACTAGGCGCTAGTGTTTTCTGAGAAGCCATTACTCGCAACACCGCAATACCTGCGGTTAACATAGCTGGCTGAGTAATATCTGTTTGGTTTAGTTTTTCAGCAGGCCCTTCTGAAACAATGGCCCAAAGGTCATAACCTAAAGCATCTGAAGCTTCTTTAAAGGTCGCTTGAACTTCTGGGTGGCTTTCAGCCAAGTCGTTTAACATACCTACTGACTGCGAGCCTTGCCCAGGAAAAACAAATGCGTATGACATAATGAAATCTCTATTTTAAATTTGAATAAGGTAAAACGGTATGACTGACAAAGATTAAGTTAAAACTTAATCAAAGCAGAACCCCAGGTAAAGCCGCCGCCAAAAGCTTCTAGCAACAATAGCTGACCACGTTGAATACGACCATCTCGCACTGCTTCATTCAATGCCAAAGGCACGGAAGCGCTTGATGTGTTGGCATGGCGGTTAACTGTTACCACGGTTTGATCCGCTCCCAAGCTAAGCTTCTTGGCTGTGGCATTAATAATTCTTAAGTTTGCTTGATGGGGCACCAACCAATCTAAATCTTCTTTGGTAATATTATTGGCTTCTAGCGTTTCTGAAGCAATGCGACTAAGCGTATTAACCGCAACTTTAAAGACTTCGTTGCCTTTCATGTTCATGGTACGTTCAGCAATATCGTCGGTTTGTGCCACTTTAGACGGCCCAGAAGGCACGTGCAATAAATCTTCATATTGACCATCTGCATGAATGTGCGTTGATAAAATACCCGCTTCAGTTGATGACTCTAAAACCACTGCTCCTGCACCATCACCAAACAATACGCAGGTATTACGATCTGTCCAGTTGGTAATTCTTGATAGGGTTTCCGCTCCAACGACCAATACTTTTTTAGCCATTCCTGTTTTCACAAACTGATCAGCTACTGATAAACCATACACAAAGCCCGTACAAACCGCTTGTACATCAAAGGCTGGTGCACCACGATTACCTAGCTTTTGCTGTAGGATGGTTGCGGTACTAGGAAAAATTTTATCAGGCGTGGTGGTGGCGACAACAATAAGATCTAGGTCTTCTGCCTTCACATTTGCCATTTCTAAAGCCAGTATCGCGGCTTCATAGGCTAAGTCACTGGTGGTTTGACTGTCCGCTGAAATATGACGTTGTTCGATACCAGTACGATCACGAATCCATTGATCATCAGTTTCTACAATTTTTTCTAAATCTTTGTTTGTCATCACGCGTTCAGGCAAGTATCCGCCCGTTCCAGCAATACGACTAAAGATTTTTGATGGATCCGACTGACTCATTCATGCCTACTTTGGTAATTACCAATTAATTCGACAACGACAACAGGCATAAAGACATCAATAAAGGGGACTTTACTCTGCGACCGTGTCGGCTTTCTGTTCTATTTTTTGCTTTTCTAAAATGTCTTGTACGCCTTGAGCAATCAGCTCCGGCACGTTTTTACTGGCTTCCAAGCGAGCTTCTGCAATCGCATAAAAATAAGAAAAGGCATCTGCGCTGCCGTGACTTTTAATCACAATTTTTCTTAAACCTAGTAAGGAAGCACCATTATAGCGACTTGGATCAACTTTTGCCTTAAAAGCTTTCAGCACTGGGTAAGCTAAAATAGCCACCGCCATCGTGAAGATATTCTTTTTAAAGGCTAACTTTAAATAATGGCTAATCATTTTAGCCACGCCTTCCGATGATTTTAAAGCGATATTGCCATCAAAACCATCACAAGAAATAACGTCTACCTCACCTTTAAAAATATCATTCCCTTCTGCATAACCCACATAGTTAATACTAGAACGCTTCAATATTTCATTGGCATCTTTAATACGCTGATGCCCTTTCATTTCTTCTTCACCAATGTTCAGCAAAGCCACGCTTGGGTTAGGATTGTTATCAACCGCTTGTACTAACACCGACCCCATTACTGCAAATTGTGCCAAGGATTCGCCGTTTGCGCCAACATTTGCACCCAAATCTAACAAGTGCACATGCCCTTTCATGGTGGGCATAGACGTACAAATTGCTGGACGATCAATACCCGGAATAGTCTTTAATACGAACTTAGACACAGCCATTAAGGCACCGGTATTACCCGCACTAACACAAGCAATAGCTTCGCCCTCTTTCACCAAATTAAGTGCTAGGCGCATAGATGACTGACGCTTTTTACGCAGAGCCTGGGAAGGTAACTCACACATTTCAACGACTTGTTCTGCATGATGAACTTTAATACGCTCAACATCATAGATATGCTTAGCCAACTCCTGTTCAATCATTTCCTGGTTACCCACCAAAATAATTGAGATGTCTGAAAATTCTTTTAGAGCTTTTAAAGAAGCGGGTATCGTAACGGACACACCGTGATCTCCACCCATTGCATCAATGGCGATTGAAATTGTCAAAGCTATCTTCCTAGTATTAAAGAGTATTATTTTTAAGGGCTATAAAAATGCAAAAGCCCCTGGTAATAAAAGATTAGCAGGGGCTTGAGTAAAACGTTATTAAAGATTACTTATCTTGAATAACTTTTTTACCTTTGTAGAAACCATCAGCCGTAACATGGTGACGACGGTGAAGTTCACCGGTTGTTTCGTCAACAGTAAGCGCTGCTGGTGTTAATGAATCGTGTGAACGACGCATTCCACGTCTTGAAGGTGTTTTTCGACTTTTCTGAACAGCCATAATGATCTCCTGGATTTACTTATTTTTCTGAAATGCTTTAAGCAAAACAGAGTGATTACTTTTTTTGTAACGCCTTAAGCGCTGCAAAAGGATTTTCTTTTTGGGTTATTTCGCTTTCTACCAAAGCAATTTCTTGCTCTGCATTGTCATAAGCCATTTGACGGGTTGAATCAATAGGCGCCATAGGGATATTTAAAAGTAACTCTTCTTCAATAATCTCATATAAAGATATTTTTCCTCCTACAAACTCATAAACTTCAAAGTCCGAAGGGATATCTTTCGCCATGGCCAGTGATTCAACAAACACTCCTGAAATTTCAGAGTGTATTGGGTGATCAAATGATTCTAACGAACGCTGACAATTAAGAACCAACGACGTTTCCAACGTTAATTTAAACGCTGGCGCCCTTAATTTAGCCTGTCGGTAAAACTGAACAGACACTTGAACCAATTTTCCTTCTGATAGAACCTGCTCTCGCAACCTAGGAAATAGCGAGAGTGGAACCGCCATGTCGTAGAACTTTTCATGCTGAGCAAAATAAATTGGATCGATTAAATCGGGTAGCTTATTTAACATGGCGCGGATTATACTTTTTCTCCTAACCGAAGTCAAAGCTATTTCGCCACCAAATCGAAGGAAGTATTTTACCCTAAATTTAAAATAAGAACCATTTCTGCGTTATCGCTGATAAAGACCACGTTTAAACGTTTTTTTTGCTAAAATTCGGTTCATTAACAACACGATATACCCAAAGGGCTAAACTTTGCAAAATACCTTAATACTCGCTTCAACTTCTACTTTTAGAGCCAGCCTATTAAAAAAGTTACACCTTAATTTTGAAACGGCTAAACCGGATATTGATGAAAGCGTTTTACCCGGTGAAACTGTTGAAGCTATGGTAAAACGTCTATCTCTAGCCAAGGGACAAAAAATAGCCTGTGACACTCAGGCTAAAATCATTATTTCATCAGACCAAGCCGCTAGCTTTCAAGGTAAGCCTATTGGCAAACCCCTTCATTACGACAATGCCGTAATGCAACTTAGTGAGTTTAGTGGCAACACTGTTACTTTTTATACCGGTTTAGCGGTAATTGACCAGGCAAGCCAAAAAATTTATCAAGCGATGGACATCACACAAGTTCAGTTCCGCCAGCTTTCACCAGAAGATATTCATAACTACTTAACACTAGAAGAACCTTACCAATGCGCTGGTAGCTTTAAGTCAGAAGGATTAGGCATTACCTTGTTTGAAAAATTGGTAACACAAGACCCAAATGCGTTAATTGGCTTACCTTTAATTGAGCTTACCAGTATTTTAAAAAGCATTGGATTACCAATTCCACCCAAAAGCTAAAATAGCTTACATAACTTAACCATAAACCTCTAGTAAAATACCCCAAAGGCAAAAATCGCCAGGGGTGGTCTAGAGCTTATTACCAGTTTAAACACCCTTTTACATTATTGAATGTGCTGTCAATCGACCCGTTAACCAAGTTTGTAGCTCAGTTAAGTTATCGCAACTCACCACAGGGTTATATTGCTGCAAGCGTTCAAGCTCATGCACGCCATGACTCATGGCAACAGAATCCATATTAATATTTTGAGCCATTTCCATATCAAATACCGTATCACCCACCATCACCGCTTCTTCTGCATCAATACCAAACTCATCTAGTATTTGTTGCAACATTAAAGGACTGGGTTTCGATTCTGATTCTTGTGGGGTTCGTGTCATATCAAAATAATGATCAAAAGAAACACTTGCCAACACCTTCTCCAACCCCTTGCGGCTTTTGCCCGTGGCAATCGCTAGCTTAGCGCCTGACTGCTGAATAAATTCTAGCAGTTCAATCACGCCAGGGTAAGGTGACATATCAACTTTTGAATCTATTAAAAAACATTGTGTGTAAGCCGCAGACATGACCTGAATAGCCTTAGGGGTAACTGAAGGATATAAGAATTCAATCGCTTTTTCTAAACTCAGACCAATAATCTGCTTTGACTCATCATAAGGCAATACAGGGTAACCAGCCTTTCTTGCGGCCTGTTGAATCGCATCCACAATTTTAGCTTCTGAATCCATCAAAGTGCCATCCCAATCGAAAATAACACACTGATATTTTTTAGCTGATGATAAATTAGGCTTCATTCATTTGCTCTTTTAAATTATGAATCGCTTTTTTAAAGTCATCGCCTAAAGGTGCCTCTATTTTCATCCAAGCTTCGTCATCATTTTCAATATTTGGATGTCTAAAGCTTAAATATTGCGCATGCAAAGCCAAGCGTTTCATGCCTATCTTTTTAAACTCTTTATTAACTTTCTTATCACCATATTTATCATCGCCCATAATGGGGCAACCTTGTGATAATGCGTGCACTCTAATTTGATGGGTTCTACCTGTTTTTAAACGTACGCTCACTAAGTCTGCATTTTTATAACGCTCGATAACCTTAAAAAAGCTAATCGACTTTTTCCCTTCTGGATCTACCTTCACCATGCGTTCACCCGACTGAAGCGTGTTTTTCATCAAGGGTAAATCTATTTTTGCTTTATTTTTTGGCCAATGATTCAGCAACAGTGTTAAATATTCTTTAACCGTCTTATCTTCTCTAATTTGCGCATGAAGGTTTTTTAATACCATCGCTTTCTTGGCAATTAAAATACAACCCGACGTGTCTCTATCTAAACGATGCACCAATTCCATTCTTTTCGCCAATGGACGCATCGCACGTAAAATCTCAATCAAACCAAACTGAATACCACTACCGCCATGTACCGCCACACCAGAAGGCTTATTAATAACCATCAAGTCATTATCTTCAAATAAAATATTATTTTCGATACGTTGCATTTGCCCTAACGGAATATCATGCTCTGTTTTTTCCGCCACTCTAATAGGCGGTATGCGTACCATATCCCCTTCATTCAAACGAGTGCTTTGTTTAACACGACCTTTATTCACCCTTACCTCACCCTTACGAATAATGCGATAAATAAGCGTTTTTGGCACTTGACGATAATGACGCATTAAAAAATTATCGACACGTTGCCCCACATCTTCAGATGTGGCTTCAATGTATCGAACAAATGTTTTAGGGGTGGGCGATGACTCTGACATGAAATTCTCATAAATTATTGTAATTTTGAGCGTAGTTTACCCCTAATACCTCCCTATGTCTAAGTTAGCATTGCAACACTAGCTAACTAATGGTATATTCAAGAGGATTTCAAGTTTTAAGTAACTGATAAAGTTGGTTTTAGACAGCTAAAACCGCAATAAACCGAATTCAAACACATGGTTCAAAATATTATTTTGGACTTTACTTAACGTAGTAATGCGAAAGCGTTAGTGTCGATTTTGAAGAAAGTATATTAATAAACGCAGCCGCCAAAACAGGCGAAGTTCATAAGACGCTTCATTAATAATACGGGTTGAATAGAGAATTAAATAGACCTTGGTTAATGATATAAACCAGGGTTGGCTAAAAGCTAAGACTGCACTAATGTGTTAGCTTGAAAAACAATTGCAAAGTACATAACCGCATCATATTGATGGGTTTTATAGGTTTTGACACTAAGTTTAAAATAGCGAATTTGCGCTATTGGTTATGTCACTTTTTTGCACAAAAAAGCTTCTCTTCCCCCGTCACTTCTCCTTCTTTTTCTACCCAAACAGCGCATTACTCTATTTTATAAAAGAGAAAAGCATGAAAAGAATGCTGATTAATGCAAGCCAACCTGAAGAGGTTAGAATTGCACTGGTCGATGGCCAAAAGCTATACGATCTTGATGTGGAAACCCCCCATCACCAAAAGAAAAAAGCCAACATTTACAAAGGTACAATCACGCGTATTGAGCCTAGTTTAGAAGCGGCCTTTGTAGATTACGGTTCTGAAAGACACGGATTCCTACCTTTTAAAGAAGTGGCTGAAGAATACTTTCCAACCGATTCTAGCAAAAAGCACCCTAGTATTAAGGAAGTGCTAAAAGAAGGTCAGGAAATTATTGTTCAGGTTCAAAAAGAAGAACGTGGCAATAAAGGCGCAGCGCTAACCACTCAAATCACCCTAGCGGGACCTTATGTGGTGATGATGCCAAACAACCCTAAAGCCGGTGGCATCTCCAGACGTATTGAAGGCGATGATCGTTCAGATACTCGCAGTGCTTTATCTAATATTGACCTACCTGATGGTATGGGGTTAATTATCCGTACCGCAGGCGTTGGCAAAACTTCAGAAGAATTACAGTGGAGCATCAGCTACCTAGTTCAACTTTGGGATGCCATTAAAGTCGCTTCTGAAGACAAGCAGGCGCCATTCTTAATTCATCAAGAGTCAGACATTGTGACCTTGGCAATTCGCGATTACCTAAGACAAGACATTGGTGAAATCATCATTGACGATATGGAAACTTACCATAAAGCCAGAGATTTCATTCAACACGTCATGCCTCATCAGGTATTTAAGGTTAAGCCTTACCAAGACACGATTCCTTTATTTACACGTTTCCAGATTGAATCTCAAATTGAATCTGCTTACATGCGTGAAGTGAAGTTACCGTCTGGTGGCGAAATTGTGATTGATATCACGGAAGCCATGACTTCTATCGACATCAACTCTAGTCGCTCTACCAAGGGTGGAGATATTGAAGAAACTGCCTATCACACCAACCTAGAAGCCGCTTGCGAAATTGCACGCCAACTACGTTTGCGTGATATTGGTGGCCTAGTGGTTATCGACTTCATCGATATGCATTCAAACAAGCACCAGCGTGATATTGAAAACAAAATGCGTGATGCGGTGAAGCCTGATCGTGCAAGAGTTCAAATTGGTAAAATCTCTCGATTTGGCCTATTAGAAATGTCTCGCCAACGTTTACGCCCTTCTATTGAAGAATCCACCCAAATTGTCTGCCCACGCTGTAAAGGTGTGGGTGTCATCCGAGGTGTTGAATCTTTAGCATTAACTATTCTTCGTTTGCTTGAAGAAGAAAGCATGAAAGAAAATACACGCCGAGTAACGGTTCAGTTACCTGTTGATGTTGCGACTTTTATCTTAAATGAAAAACGTCACCAAATTATCAGTATTGAAGAGCGCCAAGGTATGCACGTCATGATTGTGCCAAACGAGCACCTTCATACACCGCATTACTTAATTGACCGTGTGAGAAGCACAGAAGAATTACCTGTTGGTTCTAGCTACAAAGCAAAAGAAGTTATTAAAGAAACGGCAGAACAAATTACACAGGCACCCAAGCTTAACAAAGAAGAGCCTGCTGTTAAAAATGTTCAGCCTACTACACCACCACCTGCTGTTGCTGTTGAAAAGCCTGCTGAAAAAGTGGTTGTGGCAACCAAGCAAGAAAAATCAGACAAGCCAGGGCTAATCTCTCGTGTATTCAAATCTTTATTTGCCTCTACAGAACCCGCTGAAGTAGTTGAAGAGAAGAAAAAGTCTGAAAGACCTTCTAACAACAACCGTAACAGAAACCGCAATCGTAACCGTCGTCGCAATCAATCTGAAAAAAATGATAAAGATGAAAATAGGTCGAATGTGGCTAAATCTGAAGGTCGTGAAAATAATTCTAACCGTGGTGGACGCAATCGTAACCGCAACCGTAACCGCAATGAAAAGCCTACTACGGATGATAGCCGTGCTAACAAAGCACAAACATCAAGTAACAACGATTCTGCTGGTCCAGCTAATAACGACAAGAAGTCTTCTTCAAATCGTAATGAGAAGCCAAGACGCAGAAGCCGTTACAACACCAGAAGTTATAACGGACGCAGACGTAAGCCTGACAATGCTGAAAGCCTATCTATCCATTCTCTACCACCCGTTGCAAAAGCAACACCGGTAGAAAAAGCAGAGACTGATAATAGCCAGTAAAACGACTATTCTCTCTCACAATAAAAAACCAGCGTTGAGCTGGTTTTTTATTGTCTACAGGTTTTATACATAAAACCAATTACTTTCGATTACCGCTATGACGTGGCCAACATCTCAATAGAGCCTTGTTGCAATCCAGTTGCAAACAGGTCATTAAACCCTTCAAAATTTTCTTGTAGCGACCACAGTGCAAGAGGTTTATTTAATTGACTATGCCAACGATAGGCCTCTTCTGTTAAGACTTGACTATGAATATTCACGCCATTACGCCATAACAAAAGCTGAGTGTCTTCTAAATCCATCGCCACTTCTTGCCAATCATCCAACCAGTACATTTCTAGTAATTTTTGAACGGGATAGGCTAGCGATAAAACAGCCAATCCTGGAATATTGACAAGACTAATCGATAAAGGATCTACCTCACCACTTTCCATCTTTTGCAAGACAACCGCATTATTATCTGGCGCTACATCCTTCGCATGAAAAACTTGATGAACCTGCCATTCTAGTGTTGCCATATCTGGTAAATAAGGCAGGGATTGTACTGGCGCAAAAGTTGGTAGAAAAAGAGAAAATGATTCGCCATAATCATCCAACCTATCTTTTGTAGGACGATGAGATTTAATATAGCTTTCCGCCATGGCTTCAAAAAAAGCATCGCCTACTAGGCTTTTACAAACCGGGAAAATTTCTCCCAAGGCTTTCATTACGTTGGCTAACACACTACCAGAATAAATTTTGATACTTAAAGCGGCGGGTAAGTTATGTGTCGAGTTTAATCGCTGACTAAACTGGTCATCTTCTTCAAAAACAGCAGCTAAAAACTCCGTTTGCAAAGCAAAAATATCATTCTTCACATTTAACTTCCTGGCTAGTAAGTTTAAGCTCTAAGACTTGTTGGCGAATAGCATCTGCTCTGGCTTTCTCTGCTATCAAGCAATCTAGGTTAGGAATATCGGTATCCCACTCTATTAAAGTCGGCACATCGCCCACTTTGGCTAAAGCTTTTTGATACAACTGCCAAACAGCGGGATAAACCTGTGCGCCATGCGTATCTAACAAATAGCCATCTTGCTCTTCATAACCCGCTAGGTGTATTTCTTGCACCCGCTCTGCGGGGATATTGTCTAAATATTCTTCAGATGAAAAACCGTGGTTATAGGCACTGACATAAATATTATTTACATCAAGTAAAATGCCACAATCTGCTCGTTTGGCAACCTCTGAAACAAAGTCCCATTCATTCATATCAGATTGTTTAAAGGTCAGATAGCTAGAGAGATTTTCAACCAATATCTGCCGACCCAAACCCTCTTGAACCTGCTGAATACGTTCAACAAAGTGTTGAACCACCTGCTCTGTATAAGGCAAAGGCAATAGTTCGTGACTGTTATGTTGAGGAGATTTTGAAAAACTAAGATGATCAGAAATAAGCGTTGGCTCATAACGATTAATAAGCGCTTTTAAACGCTGTAGATAATTGGGGGATAAAGGCTGACCGCCCCCTAAAGATAACCCTACTCCATGAAAAGTAATGGGGTAATCTTGCCTAACGGCTTCTAAATAAGCGTGTGGTTGTCCGCCTGCACCCATATAGTTATCAGTCATCACTTCAAACCAGGGAATATCAGGTTTTTCGGCAAGAATAGTTTGGTAATGATCACTGCGTAAGCCGAGACCCGTCCCTTGAATTTGGTATTTCATATAAAAATTGTAGAGCCTAATTTCTAAGATATTTTAAACCTCAAAAGACCTTAAAAAACTAGGTCACTATATTGGTTAGTGCTTAACCTTACCGCCGGTAATTCTCTGACAAGTACCTATGGGAACATATATCCAATCTTCTGGAGAGTCATTGTGCTTAGACTGCCCAGCGCAAGCATGCTGACTCGTACCGCAATCATTCATGCCCTTCTTAACAATGCCCATGCATTTTTCCATACCAGGCTTAGCGGCCATAACAGAACTTGCACCTACTGCGGTTAATGTCGTTGCCACTACCACCACTGCTGATTTTAAAAACATACGACGTGCTTCTAACTTAGAATTATCCATGATATCTTCCTTATGATAGACAGGTAAAATTACCTGCTTATCATACAAGACCGCACACTAAGGAAAAACTTTCAATTTTTTAAAAATTAATATTTAGAAAAGACGAACAAAAAAACCTTTCATACATAAAGACCCAAATAGCTACCCACCCCTGGCGATTTTTAGGTTTTAAAGGTTGCATAAATGGGGTTGTGGTCTGATATATTTTGCGTATCGATTGCTTCTGACTTTAATAAGGTTAAGTCACGATAATAAAGATGATCAAGCGGTTTATCAAATACTTTTTTAATATGTTGTTGGCTTTCAATCAATGCTTTTTTAAGCCCTAGCTCTAATTGAAACTTATGCAGAGCATTTACTCTTTGCAGATTCCAATTGTTAAAATCTCCCGCTACAATCATTGGCCCTGCACAACCAAACAACTTCTTTTGAATTTTACTTAATGCCTGTTTAAAAATATTACTTGAAACAAAGTTAATGGCATGCAAATTTACCACATGCAACACCTTGCCATTACTCAGTTTATGTTGAGTTAACAGCAAACTTTTCCGAGTCGCTATGCCCAACTCTTTGTAATCTGTTAAGAGCGTATCAATCTTTTCAAAACCAACTTGAGAAGCCGTTAAAACACCAAAAATATTATTAACTGTTTCTATATTACTGGCGACTGCGTAACAGTAATTTTCCAGCACATAAGGCGAAGCCTTTTGATATTTTACTTCTTGAAAAAGCAATAGTTCATAAGGTTTATTCGCTAACAAGGTACTTAGCTTAGCTTGAAAAGCAGCTTGCTGATTCTCTTTATGGATATTCCAAATCAACAGTGAAAACGCTTCCGGCAGAGCGAAAGCATTCTGTTTAATATTCCTAGGAAAGGTTTTAGGGGTAAACATCTTGACCTTGCCTACATTTGAGGGGCTAAAATTCGCATAAAGTTTTCAGAAACTCGTCGAAGAGTTGAGGCTTCAGGCATTTCATGGTCTGCATCTTTAATAAAGAGACTCATCCAAACCTCTACCTCCTTCACAATATCCTTTGAATAGGCAAAGCTAACCACTTCATAATTTATCAATAGAGAGCGATTATCTAAATTAGCCGAGCCAATCATCACCGTATTATCATCTAAGAGTATCGCTTTAGCATGTAGCATACCGCCCTTATACAGCACAAGATCAACCTCATTTTCAGCCAACTCACGCATATAAGAACTTCGGCTTAAATCTGCAAGAATATGGTTTGAGAACTTAGGAGTAATTAACTTTACATCTAACCCTCTTCGCTTAGCCATTTTCAAGGTACGATTCATCATCTCATCAGGAACATAATAAGGAGTCACTATCCAAACACGTTCTTTTGCCATAGAAATAGCATTAATAAGGCCTTCAAACAAAGCGTCCCCTTTAATGTCTGGCCCTGATGGAACGACCTGCATAGAACTATTGCCACACTTAATACTTTCGGGCTCTTTTACCTGCCGAATAGGCTGGCCAGTAGCATAAGACCAGCCACTTTCAAACACCTGACTATATTGGTAGGTGGAACTGCCTTCTGTTTTAAACAGAACATCCTTCCACCTATGTATCGATTCTTCTGGCCCCATATATTCTTCCGCTAAATTCATCCCGCCTGTCATCAAGGTTTTTTCATCAAACAGATAAATTTTTCGGTGGTTGCGAAGGTTAATATAGTTTTGATAAGGTAGGCGAAATAAAGGCATAAAAAATGCGACTTCCCCTCCCGCTTTGCGCAGTGGACGAAAGATGCCTTGCCAAAAGTATAAGTGAGAAGAGCCTAGTGAATCTAACAGCAACCTGACCTTTACTCCTTGTGATGCTTTTTGGGTTAAGGCCTCCAAAATGGCTTTAGTTACACAATCCCGTTTAAAAACATAGGTGCTCATACTAATGCTTTTTTCGGCATTATTAATTTCGGCCATCATCTTATTAAAAGCTCCGACGCCATCGGTGATTAGCTCGAAATTATTATGCTGACTCACCCCAGAAATACCATTAGAACGTAAAATTCTATCGGTACTATTGATTTCTACCTGACTAACATCACCCCCTTCTTTTAAAGACAGAGCAGAATTATTATTTTTAGTGAGTTGTTTTCGCGCCCCAATGAGAAAATAAACCACGACGGCGATATAGGGGACTAAAATAATAAAGAGTAACCATGAGATTATACTAGTTGGCGAACGCCTTTGATAAAGCATATGCAACAACGTTAATATGATCAGAAAACCGCCCGCTAAAAATCCGCTATTAAAAATAAAAAAGTTTAATAGACCTAAAAAGTCATTCTTCATCGACAACAACCATATAACATCATCATTCCACGTCCTTTTCTTGAGATAGCCTTCCCAAGCTTTCTTCAGCCTTTTGGTAGCCCAAAGCAATCATTTCTGATGCTAAATTAAATTCTAAAGTACCACAGGCATTGCGAGCAATTTCTATAAAGTAATCAGGCGGGTAAGCGGCTAGCTTTTGCCTTGCAATCGTGCTTTGCATGGCATCAAATGCCTGGGTTGCTACGTCATAAGCGCCCCACTTACTATCAATATTACTTGCCGATGACTCCGTAAATTTGGTCACAAATTCAGTTATTTTTTTAGAAAAATACCTCGTGGATAGTGAGCTATCCTGTTTATTTTTAACCAACAATTTGGCCGTATCAATTTTACCCCCTAGGTTCACTGCAAGGGTAAAATCGGTGGTATCGGTAAAGGTTGGTGCAATAGGGACGGGATTTAAAACACCACCATCAATTAAGTTGACGCCCTTGTAGTTAAAAGGGGTGAAAAATAATGGCAATGAAATCGAGGCTCTAATAGCATCAAATAAGCTACCAGAATTAATCCAGATCTCTTTCTCATTCAATATATCCGCAGCAACCGCAGTGTATTTAATGGGCAAGTCCTCAATCGCAACCTCTTCAACCAACTGTTTTAAAGTATTGATGATTTTATCACCCTTAACCAACCCACTCGATTTCCAAGAAAAATCTAACAAGCTGATAATATCTAACTTGCTAATATCACCAACCCAGGCTTCAAACTCATCTAATTTGCCCGCAGCATACATACCCCCAATTAAAGCCCCCATAGAACAACCCGAAATAGACTCAATTTGATAGCCATTTTCTTCAAGCCAATGAATCACCCCAATATGAGCCAAGCCACGTGCGCCCCCGCTCCCTAAAACAAGTGAAACCGTCTTTTTGTGTTTATCTGACATTCATTTTTCCTTGTTCTGGAGACAACTTAAAAGGGCTAGACCACCCCTGGCGATTTTTGGGTTTGAAACGAACACTTTATTCAGCCATCATCATACTCTGCCAAATATTAGAAACCAACTGTATTCGTCCCACTACCTTTTTAATATCTACCATTGAACCGGTTTGTTGTAGCGCTAGCTGATGGTAAAGCGCTCGATAAAACTGATAATTTTCCTCCAGGGCATTTACCTGCGCTGAATCGATTATTCCCAGGGTTTTAATGAGGTCTAATAATCGAAGATTATCTGGCCACTTTGAGAGTTCAGGATACTGGTGGGCATGAGCTAATACAATATATTGCACCATAAACTCTATATCGACAATTCCGCCCTTCCCTTGCTTTAAGTCAAACTGTTGTTCGTTGGTTTTATCTAAGCTTGCTCGCATAGTTTGGCGCATATCTGCCACTTCTTTCTTTAAAGCGGTGACCTCTCTAGGCTGCTGAATGAGTGCTTCTTTAAATGACTGAAATAGCTTTTGACTACGTTCATCTGCGATGATGGCGCGCGTGCGAACCAGGGCTTGATGCTCCCAGCACCAGGCTTTATTTTCTTGATAGGCTTTAAAAGCGGCTAAATCATTAACCAACAAACCACTGTTGCCATTCGGGCGCAGACGGCTGTCTATTTCATACAAATAACCACTAGGCATATTCACTGTCATCAGCGAGATGAATTTTTGCGCCATTCTAGTGAAATAAATGCTGTTTTCAAGTGGACGCTTACCATCTGATAAGACCGATTTTTCCATGCCTTCGTACAAGAAAACCACATCTAAGTCCGAACTATAACCTAGCTCAATACTGCCTAATTTTCCATAACCAATCACCATAAAAGGTCGGTTTTGTTGATTTTTTTCAACCACTCTTTCTGACAAACCACCTGGCAAACCATGCCTTCTTTGCATAAAGTGCCAAGCAAATTCAGTGACCGATTCTGCCACCGACTCCGCTAACCAAGTTAATGAGTCACTGACTTTCATCACAGGTAAATTACCCACAATATCAGAAGCCGCAACCTTAAATATCTGGCTATTTTGCCATTCGCGCAGGCTATTCATAAACCCTTCATCATCAGTTTGATAGGCTTCAAAAATAGCCATGGATTCCGTTTGTAAGTTACCCTTATTTAAAGGCTGATAAAGCTGTTTTTCATTAATCAGTTGTTCTAATAATAAAGGGGTTTGAACCAATCTATCGGTTAACCACTGACTACGTGAACATAGACTCACCAAGCGTTTAACCGCTTGAGCATTTTCTAGCAATAACACTAGGTAAACACTACGTTGAATAATGCTTTCAAATAGTTTAACTAAGCGTTTCATGGTTTCTTTCGGCTCGGCTAAAGCGGTTAATTCTGCTAAAACCGTTGGCAATAAGCGATTAAAACGGTCAACAGAATCTTCACTGGCTCGTTTAAAATTAGGGGACACTAAAAAACCATCAATAAGCTCTTTAACTTCTTCTGCCTGTTCAAGCCCTATATTTTGCAACGTTGCTAAGGCAAGCCCTTTGTCACAAGAGGTAATAGGTTCTTGTTTTTTTTCAGGTTTCATGACCAAACCAGACATATCTTTGCCAGCAAAAACAATATCAAAATTTTGTTGCACCACTTCACGGTGTTTCTCTAAGCACGCATAAAAAATTTCATAGGTTTCAAACCCCATGCTGTTTGATAGG
>WFMZ01000064.1 GCA_015484555.1 Hydrogenovibrio sp.
GGTTTTGATTCAGGTAAAGACTATGCCTTTCAAAAATACGCTTTTGAAAACTTATATTTTGGTTATCAAAAAATAGAAACCTTAATTCCTCAGTTTTTTAATGAAAAAGAAATAGAACAATTTAAGATTCTTAAAAAGTTTAAAATTCAAACTAATTCGGTCGCTAAAGGCTATTTAATGGGATATATAGACTATCTTTATTCAGAATCCGAAGTGATGATTGAGTACCGAAAGAAATATATGTCTGATGCTGAATTCTCAATCGTTAATAATCCATTAATTTGGATTATAAATATCTTTAAATTTATTTTTGCCGAAGGCAGTGTTCCTTTACCTGAAATGTCTACAGCGCTTTGTGACTTAACGACGTTAATTGAAAATAATGAAGACTTTAAAGTTGATAATAAACAGCAGCTATTAGAGCTACATGCTTACCAACATGATATTGCTAATAACTTTTTGTTTTTTATTGACGCTAAAAACTACTCGATGGCTATTTTTATTCTTTCTCGCCTGTATGGGGTTACCTTAGATTTATCGAACCGGTTGAACTTATCTCGACAATTAAATACCATTAAAGAACTTCAAAAAGATGCCTTAACCGGGTTTTATTTACGCCATGATATGGATCAAAATATTGAAGAAGCCTTAGAAAAGGCGAAAAATCATCAACAGCCCATTAGTATTATGATGTTAGATTTAGACCACTTTAAAAAAATAAATGATCAATTTGGTCATCAACAAGGAGATGAAGTTTTAAAGCAGACTAGTGTCTTTATTAAAGAAGCTTTAAGAGCTTCGGACAAGGTATTTCGCTATGGTGGTGAAGAGTTTTTGGTCTTGTTAGAAGGGGCTGATTGTCATATTAGCTTTAAAATTGCCGAGCGAATTCGGATAAGTGTCGAGCAGCATGATTATTTAGTCGGAAATAACGTCATAGGCGTTACCATTAGTATTGGCGTTTACTCTCCTTTATGTGAATCTTTAGAAACCGCGATAGAGACCAAGCAAATAATAGAACGTTGTGATGAGTTACTTTATCAAGCTAAAAAATCTGGCCGTAATCAAGTAAAAGCTACTAATTCAAAGTCTTAAACTGGCTCTACTAACCAGTCTTTATTAGTGCGCTTCATCCCAGTTTTTACCTTGGCCAATGTCTACAATTAAAGGCACATTCAAGCTTAAAGCACCTTCCATTAAAGCTTTAATTTCTGCTCTTGCAGTATCTGCCTCTGGTTCTGCTACTTCAAAAACCAATTCATCGTGTACCTGCATGAGCATCTTAATATTAAGCGATGTTGCCTCTAACCAGGCTTGTACTTGAATCATCGCCATTTTAATAATATCAGCGGCAGTGCCTTGCATCGGTGCGTTAATAGCGGTTCTTTCAGCATACTGGCGTAACTGTCCATTTCTGGCATTAATGTCAGGTAAGTATAATCGCCTGCCCATTAGAGTTTCTACATAACCATTTTGTTGGGCACTTTCTTTGGTGGTTTCCATGTAACTTTTCACACCAGGGTAACGTTCAAAATACAGGTTAATGTATTCTTGTGCCAGCCCACGGTTTATTTTTAACTGCTTGGCCAACCCAAAGGCAGACATGCCATAAATAAGGCCGAAATTAACCGCCTTAGCGCTTCTTCTTTGTTCAGTGGTCACTTCCTCTAACGGCACTGAAAATATCTCTGCAGCGGTTGCCTTATGAATATCTTCACCTTGTGCAAAGGCATTTAATAAACGGTTGTCGCCTGATAAGTGCGCCATGATTCTTAGCTCAATTTGAGAATAATCGGCTGCCATAATAATATTGCCCTCATCTGCAATAAAGGCTTGGCGAATGCGTCGCCCTTCTTCACTTCGAACCGGAATATTTTGTAAGTTTGGGTTAGTAGAAGATAAACGTCCTGTTGATGCTACCGCCTGTTGGTAAGACGTATGAACTCGTCCAGTTCGCTCATCAATTTGTTTTGGCAAGGCGTCGGTATAGGTCGACTTTAACTTGGCAAGGCTTCGGTATTTTAAGATTAAAGTAGGCATTTCATGGCCATCTTCAGCTAACTGAACCAAAACGGGTTCAGCAGTAGAAGCTTGTCCTTTGGGGGTTTTCTTTAAAATAGGCAATTCTAAGGTTTCAAATAAAACGACTTGTAATTGCTTTGAAGAGTTTAGGTTAAATTCACTGCTAGCAATCGCATGGGCTTTATTTTCTAAAGCCACTAATTTATTGCCTATTTCATAAGACTGGTCTGCCAGCATTTGTCTGTCAATTAACACGCCATTGCGCTCGGTCTTAGCTAAGACTGATAATACGGGCATTTCTATTTTTTCAAATACTTCACAAGGCCCGGTTTGTTCTTTTAACTGAGAGTAAAGTGCCAAATGAAGCTGCAAGGTAATGTCGGCATCTTCCGCCGCATAAGGCGAAGCTTCTTCTAGTTTTATTTGGTTAAAAGTAAGTTGTTTTTTGCCCTTACCAGCAATGTCTTCAAAATGAATTGTGCTGTGGTTCAGGTACTTTAGTGCTAAATCATCCATATTATGGCGCGTAGCAACGGAATTAAAGCAGTAAGATTCCAACATCGTATCAAAGGCAATGCCTTCTAAGTTGATATGATGGTTTTGAAAAATGTGCCAATCATATTTTAAGTTTTGACCAATTTTCTTAGGTGTTGTGTCTTCTAGCAAAGGGGTTAATTTTGCCATTACTTCATCAAAAGGGAGTTGAACCGGCGCTTCTTCATAGTCGTGCGTTAAAGGTAAATAAGCAGCATGTACCTTTTGCTCTTTTACCAAGGCAAAGCTTAGTCCGACTATTTTGGCGGTTAAGGTATCTAAAGAAGTGGTTTCCGTATCAATCGCAAACAAGTCGGCCTTGTTTAAATCTGCCAACCATTGGTCAAAACTTGCCCAGTCTAAAATAGTGGCATAAGGTGCACTTTCTAAGGGTTTAGCTGGGTTAATTTTAGGCGCTGATTCAGCCTCACTAACGCTTTTGCTAGCTTGCACTGTTTTGCTGTGTGCTTTTCGCCCGGTCGACTTACTAAAAGGGATATCGCCTCTTAGCACCTGGTTATGCCAATTCTTTAAACCATATAAGCCAAACAATTCAGCCAGTTTGTCCATGTCTGGTAACTGGCGTTTAATGTTTAATAATTCAACAGGCAGTTCACAATTTAAACGAATAGTGGTTAGGCGGCGAGATAAAGCAAGCTGATCTAAGTTGGCTCTTAGGTTCTCACCAATTTTGCCTTTAATGTCATCGGCATGGTCAATAAGGGTGTCAATATCATTATATTCCGCCAACCATTTAGCCGCAGTTTTAGGGCCACACTTAGGAATCCCAGGAATGTTATCAGAGGTATCGCCCATTAAGGCTAGGTAATCAATAATTTGCTCTGGTTTCACGTGGAACTTTTCAAAAACAGAATCTGGTGTCATTAACTGGTCGTTCATGGTGTTAATTAAGCTAACGTGTTGGTTCACCAGTTGTGCCATATCCTTATCACCAGTTGAGAGCAAGGCATCCATTTTTGCTTGAGTGGCTTGGTCAGCCAACGTCCCCATCACATCATCCGCCTCTACGCCTTCTATTACCAATAAAGGTAAGCCAAGTGCTTTTACAATTTGGTGAATAGGTTCAATTTGCACACGTAGTTCATCTGGCATGGGTGGGCGGTTTGCTTTGTAGTCTGAATACATGTCATGGCGAAAGTTTTTGCCTTTGGCATCAAATACAATCCCAATTCTTTCGGGTTGATACTGTTCAAGCAACTTACCAATCATATTAATCACGCCATATATTGCACCTGTTGGGTGCCCTTCCGCGTTGGTTAAAGGCGGCATCGCGTGGAAAGCTCTAAACAAGTAAGATGAACCATCTACTAAAATAAAAGGGGCTTTGTCATTGAAAGTTAAGTTTGCTTGCGTCATTTGAGCATCTCTATGGTAAAATTCTGTTCATATTTTAACCCACTTCAGGACTGAAGCCGTGTCTGTTTATACTGTGATTACCAAAAGCGAACTACAAAGTTTTTTAACCGACTATGACCTAGGTGAACTCACCCAGTTTGAAGGCATTAGTGCGGGCATTGAAAACACTAACTACTTTGTAGATACCACTAAAGGCCGTTTTGTTCTCACCATTTTTGAACACCATACCTTTGAAGAATTGGGTTATTTTTTAAACATTATGTCCTTTATGGCAAAGCATAAAATTCCCACCGCACAGCCAGAAAAAACCCGTGAAGGCACCTTTTTAAAGTCGTTAAAAGACAAGCCTGCAGCCTTGGTAGAAAGGTTAACCGGTGGCGGTGTTGATGTGCCGAGTTTGAAGCAAACTAAAGTAATGGGCGAACAAATGGCACGCTTTCACTTAGCAGGCGACGAGTTTAGAGATCACCGAGATAATGATAGAGCACTAGATTGGATGGACGCTACTTTTAATGCGTTAAAAGCCAAGCTAAGTGAAGAAGAGATTGAACTGATTGAAGCCGAGCTAGCGGTGCAACATAAGCTAGATTGGAACAGCCTACCGCAAGGCGTGATTCATGCGGATTTATTCTGCGACAACGCCTTGTTTGATGGGGATATCTTGTCTGGCATTATTGACCTTTACTATGCCTGCAACTCAATCTTGCTTTACGATTTAGCGGTGATGGTCAATGACTGGTGTCGTGTAGAAGATAAAAATGATGAATTGAACTTTGACTATGATGAGCAAAAAATAGCATCAATGGTATCGGCCTATCAAACCACTCGCCCTTTAACGTCGGTTGAAAAACAAGTCTGGCCGCTTATTTTAAGGTTAGCCGCTTTACGTTTCTGGTTGTCTCGTTTAAAAGATAAGCACCAACCTAGAGAAGGCGAAATGACCCAAATTAAAAACCCAGATGTGTTTAAAGTTGTGCTTAAAAAGCATAAAAAGTTTGCTAAAGAACTATAAAGTTTGTTAAAAGATCTGTTGTTGAAAGTTATTGTTTTATTGAAGGGTTCTAAATAAAAGGCTTTCTTTAGAAAGAAAGCCTGGAAAGGCAAAAATCACCAGGGGTGGGTATGTAATACCCACCCCTGGTGATTTTAAGGTTTGCTTTAGCTTTATTTCTTATCAATGCCGCAGGTTTTAATACCAAAAATAGCATAAGCAGGGCAAAACTTAAAAATACCGGTTAATAAAGGTACAACCCCTATCCAACCATAAATGTTCCCCGAGCTAAGTGCCCAAGCAATTAATACTGAGCCAACAACGATTCTGGCCATTCTATCCATACTACCTACATTACAACTCATGGTTTCTTCCTTTTTATTTAAAGTAATTTGATTAAGTTCAACGCTATTATCTTAGCAACGGTGCCTTAAGTCTGTAACCTAGGTTACAGAGTGAACTTACAACACCTTAATTTTACCCCTATTTAAGGTAATAGTATTATTTTGCTCTAATTTTTTGAGCATGCGGCTAATCACTTCACGGCTAGAAGCCAGTTCATCGGCTATTTGTTGGTGGGTAATGGCAATCTCTATTCCAACAGGTTGTTCGGCTAACCATTGGTTTAAGCGGTGATCTAAAGAATCAAACGCCAGTTGATTCACCTTTTCTAATAACTCTACCATGCGTTTGCCTAATAAATTAAACATGAAGGCTTGCCATTCTGGGTATTGCTGTTGCCAATCTAATACTTGTTGGGCAGGGATTACATAACCACTAGAGTCTTCCAAGGTAACGGCTTCAGCATTAAAAGGCTGTTGGTTCATTAAAGCCGAAGCGGTGAGCACACAGCTTTCGCCGGGTAAAATATGGTACAAGGTAAGGCTTTTGCCATCGGCAGAGCTTTTAGAGACCTTTACCAGCCCTTCTGTTAAGACAATAAGATGTTCGCAAGCTTGCCCTTCTTCGCTGATTAAGGTACGCGCAGGGACGGAAACGGTTTTTAAATTAGGCTGTTGCTGTAAAAATTTTAAGATATCCATTTGGTTATCCTAGACCAATTTATTTTGAATGTCAGAATTTTTGTTGTGAGGTAAAAATAGTGGGTAGGAGAAAATTAGAAATAAGAAAAGGGTGAGCCATTTGACTCACCCCAGGATTGATGCCCTTTAGGGTAGATTATTGCCTTTAAAGTGTTGGTTAAGGATTAGTTAAAATCTCTTTAAAACCAGAATCGAACGCCTGCCACAGCTTGGGCTTGAGAATCGCTTTCTCCTGCTGCTTTTAGGTAGTCTGCCGTTTTGCCGTAGGTTGCGTTATATTCTACGCCAACATAAGGGGCGAATTTTCTAGAAAATTCATAACGTAAGCGTAGCCCAATATTGGCAGAAGAAATACCTGACCCTATGCCCATGGTTGGGTCATCTGATGTGTAGGCATCGAATGCTAAGGTAGGTTGCAAGATCAGTTTTTGTGTAATAAGCGCTTCATATTCTGTGTCGAATCGAAAGCCAACATTCTTATCATTTGCCAATAAAACTGCATTGGTTGCAAAGAAGTAAGGCGCGAGTCCTTGCAAGCCAATGACACCCCAAGTTTGGTTTTTATTTTCAGCTGTGTCGTAACCTAACCCCATTTGTAAGTCCCAAAATGTTTCAACAGGCATGCTGTACAACAGTTGGTTTTTACTGGCGGTTGCGCCCTTCACGCTTTCTCCCTCTGTTTTAAGATACAGCTTGTGATAGTCTTTACCAATATAGGCAGTAGCATTCCATTGAATGGGGCTGTTAGCTTGGTTGGTGACTTCAAAGTTATCAATAAGCAAGTAGGTTAACAGTGGGTCTCGTTCGCCTCCTGCTTGTGCATTGATACTAAATAAAGTGCTTAATGCCATTGCAATAGCGGTTCTGGTTAAGCTTGTTGGTTGGTTTTGAATTGTGTTTTTCATGGTCATTCTCCTAGAATTTTATTAACTAATGCGTACACGTCTAAACATACCCATCATGTGGTACAGCATATGGCAGTGGAATGCCCAGTCGCCTTTTGCATCCATAGCGACTCGGTAGCTAATCTTGGCGCCAGGTTGGACAACAATGGTGTGTTTTCTAGGAATGTGATTCTCATCACCGGTTTCTAAATCACTCCAAACACCGTGTAGGTGCATGGGATGGTTCATCATGGTGTCGTTAATAAAAGTAATACGAATGGTTTCACCATCGTTAAATTCTAAAGCGGGGACTTGATCTAGGGCTAGCCCATCAATAGACCACATATAGCGTTCCATATTACCTGTTAGGTGCAATATTAACTCGCGGGTAGGTTTGGGTCTATGTCGGGTTGGATAAAGGTTTTTCAAGTCGGCATAGGTCAAGACTTTTCGCCCATTATTACGAAGCCCAACACCTGGATCATCTAAGCGATATTGGGCATCCATCGCACGCATCTCAATTTGAATCCCTTCGGCTTTAGGAACATCAATAATCGGTAGTTTTGGGTTCATGTTCATGTTCATTGGAATGCTTATTTTATCTAGGTCTACATTCATGCCTGCCATGCTGTGTTTATGGTCGCTATGTTTCACATCACTAACATCTATGCCCATCTTCATTTTTTCCATGGTTAGGGCGTGGGTGTAGTCTGGCTGTTTAGACATTTTCATGCCTGACCTAGCGCCATCATGCTGCATGCCTTTCATATTAGACATATCCTGCATGTTAGATTTCTTAGACATACCTGGCATACCTTGCATGGCAGGCTTGTTGTCTGAATCTTTCATTTTAGACATGACTTTTTTATTATGCCCTGAATGTTCACCGCCTTTGTCACTCATGTCCATTCCTGGCATCCCTTTCATATCGTGGCTCATACCCATATCGGTCATGGTTAGGATAGGTTGTGGATCCATTTTGGGAGTGGTGGCAAGGTTATCGACTTGGTTGGTTAGCGAACCCATGGCATAACCCGATCTGTCGATAGCCTGGGCAAAAATAGCATAGGGTTGCTTAGCGGTATCAGGGGTAACCAATACATCGTAGGTTTCAGCAACACCAATACGGAATTCATCGACTTCGACCGGTTGAATTAGGTTACCGTCTGCGGCGACAACCGTCATTTTTAAGCCTGGGATACGGACATCGAAAAAGGTCATTGCTGAACTGTTGATGACACGTAAACGGGCTGTTTTTCCAGATTCGATAATTGCGCGCCAATGGGCATTAGGCGCTAAGCCATTCATTAAATAGGTGTAGGTTGAACCAGAAACATCTGAAATATCTCGATCAGACATCCGCATTTTGTTCCACATGGAACGATCCTTCCAAGTTTGACTAAAGCCTTTTTCTTTCCAATCAGAGAAAAGATCGCCAAGGGTTCTTTGGCTAAAATTGTAATAGTCGCCCATTTTCTTTAGGTTGCTATAAATTTCATCTGGTGGCGTGTCTGACCAGTCGGACAGCTGAATAACATGGTCATAGTCGGCTTTAACCGGTTCTGCTTTTTTGGGTAGGATAACAATCGCACCATAAACCCCTGTTTGCTCTTGGTAGCCTGAATGGCTGTGATACCAATAGGTACCCGTCTGCTTTAGGGTAAATTGATAAGTGAAGGTTTCGCCTGGTTTAATACCATCGTAACTAAAGCCAGGTACGCCATCCATATTGCTAGGTAAAATAATACCGTGCCAGTGGATAGAGCTGTCTACGTTTAGGTTGTTGGTGACCTTAATGGTCACGGTATCTCCTTCTCGCCAAATAAGGGTGGGCGCAGGTAAAGAGCCGTTGACTAAGGTAGCCACGGCTGGGTTTCCTGTAATATTAACCTTATCTTCACCAATGGTTAGGGCAAAGTCTTTGCCAGAAAGTACGGGTTGGTTAGGGTTATATTGGGTAGCATTGTGAGCTATTTTTAGCCCATTCGCTAAGGCCGAAGGTATTTGACTTGCCACAGCAGCGGCAACAGAGGTTAGCACAATGCCTTTAACAAATTGGCGGCGGCTAAGAATGGGGGTATTAGCAGGTGTATTTTTTACGGTTTGGTTAGTAGATGTTTTCATCACTAGCTCCTTAAAATAAATCGAATAAAGGGATTTAATTTCAGGCGGCTATGGCTTAAAAGAATAGCGAAATAATTAAGTTAGCTTTAAGCAATAAACGCCAAGGCTAGATGGATGGAGGGGGTGTTTCGGGTTGGCTAAACTGGGTAACCACTAAGCTATTTAAATCGTTAGGAACGATTTGAACTAGAGTAGATTGGGTAATAGGTTGTGTGCTGCTTAAGATAAAATTACTGGTGACATGAATACTACTACATAGTAAATCTTGGCACTGACCATTGCATTGATCGCAATCCATCATTTTATGTTGTTTATCATTCACTTGCGTATGCATTAATTGCATTTGAATTTTTTCAGCTGGGTTTAAATTGGTTGTCGTCATCCCTGCCGTTGCAGTGAGTGCAAAGCTTTGTAGAATAAAAATGAAAACAAACAAGCGTTTTAACATCGCCCTATCAACCCTTCGTTTTGGTAAACGGTAACTTAAGGTTAGCTTTAAAAACAAAACTAACGATTCCAATATAGCACTATTGACGAACAATAGTAATTAATATTATTAATAGCTAATATAGTTTTAGTTGATAAAAGGTTTGTTAAATTCCTTAGAAACCTAAAAATCGCCAGGGGTGGGGTCAGGTTGAATGGCTATTAATAACGGCCTTTAAAGTAGTTAAGCTAGGGTTTTATTGTATACTTTCTGCTCATTAACCCCCTTTTAAAGACAGATAACAGGCACATTTTATGCGACTTTTAATGATTGAAAATGAAGACAGCTTACAAGAAAACTTATCAGAAGCATTCGTGTCTCAAGGATACCAGGTTGATAGGGTTTCAAGTATAAGAAGTGGGGGTCGCCTTGCTGTTCTGCGAATCTATTCGGCGATATTACTGGCGGAGAGTCTATTCAAAAAAGAGGGTGAGCAGGCGATTGAAGCGTTGAGATCCGACCATCAAGATGCCGTTATTGTTATGGTGTTGGCTAATAATGGTGACGATGATGGCCATATAGCCGCGCTAAAATCAGGGGCAGATGACTATGTTCGTCATGCCGATAATGTAGATTTAGTAACAGCTCAGCTTAAAGCCCGTTTATCGACAGAGAACCGAGACCTAATTCATATTGAAGGCTTAGTGATTAATGCTAGAGAAGAAACGGTTGAGTATGATGGCGAACGCCTTGAACTGACAGGCAAGTCTTTTGATGTTCTGCTACATCTGGCTCGTCATGCTAATCAAATTGTCTCTAAAGAACAGTTGCTAGATGCACTTTGGGAATCGCCTGAATTGATCACCCCTGCCGTGACTGAGGTTGCCATTAGTAAAATACGACAAACCATAGATAAGCCATTCGGTATCATCACCATTGAAACAGTCCGCGGTCGTGGCTATCGTTTTTGTTTTGAAGGTAAAACAGGCTAGAACCGCCTTTAACAGTGGTTAAGATAGCTTTTTATTGTATACTTCCCTTTCAATTTCAGCCCCTTTAAGGACAGACAACAGGCACATTTTATGCGTATTTTAATCATTGAAAATGACCAAGCTTTAACTTCAAAACTGGTAGCGCCTATTCAAGAAGTAGGCTATCAAGTAGATGTAGTAGAGAACTTAGAGGATGGCTTGTATTACGCGGATCTCCGAAATTACGGTGCTATTTTACTGGCCAATAGTCTGTTCAAAACCAGTGATAGCAATATCATAAAGACATTGAAAGCTTCCCAAGAAAAACCGGTAACCGTTTTGGTGTTGGCTAGTCAGAATAATGGTTCAGTAGTAGATTCAGAAGCGGATGACAATGAGATTGCCACGCTAAAAGCGGGTGCCAATGCTTATGTTCGCAATGCCAGCAACCTTGCCTTGGTGTTGGTGCATATTGAAGCCCATTTAGATAAAGCTATCCCAGATATTATCAGCATTGAAAACCTGGTGGTTAACACGGCAGAAGCCACGGTTACTTATAATGACCGCCCTATTCAGCTTAATGAAAATATTATTGAAGTACTGGCATACCTTGCTAGCCATGCTAATAAATTTGTCTCTAAAGAAGTGTTACTAGAAGCCATTTGGCGAGAGCCAGAATTGGTGACCCCGAGCGTGGTTGACGTTGCCATTAGTGAAATACGGAAAAAAATAGAGAAGCCATTTGGCATTACGCTTATTGAAAGAGCTGGTCACCGTGGTTATCGCTTTTGCTTTGAAGGCGAAATAAGCTAGCTCTAGCTAACCCATCCCACCCCTGGCGATTTTTAGGGTTGGGTTGGCAATTTAGGGTATATTTCTCTTCATTTGTCCGCTTTTAAAAACAATAACAGGCATACTTTATGCGTATTTTAATGATTGAAAATAGCCATACCTTAAATCAAAACCTGGAAAATGCTCTTAAAGAAGTGGGCTATCAAGTAGATAGCGTAGAAGACTTAAAGACGGGTAAATATAATGCTGAGGTTAAAATTTATAGTGCTATTTTACTGTCTGAGAGCTTGTTCAAAGAAGATGGTCAGCAACTAGTAAAAACCTTTAAAGCTTTCCACGATAGCCTACCTGTGGCGATATTGGTGCTAGCCAATAATAAGAACAGTGATGATGAAAGTCATAATGATAAAACTAATGGCGATGAAGCCAGCGAAATAGCAGCCTTAAAAGCGGGTGCAGATGGTTATGTTCGTAATGGTGGCAATATTGATTTAGTATTGGCGCACCTTGAAGCCCGTTTATATAAAGCCAACCCCAATATTATGACGATGGAACAGTTGGTGATTAACAAAAGAGAGCAAACCGTTCATTATGATGGTGAGGTCATTGATATGACGAGGCTAATGTTTGATGTATTCTTTCACCTAGCGAGTCATCAAGGCGAAGTGTTATCGAGAGATCAGCTACTAGATGCTAGTTGGGAAGAGCCCTGCTTGAGGCTTACGGATGCTGTTGATGGTGTGATTAGCAGACTACGCCATAAAATAGACAAGCCATTTGGCATCACCACCATTGAAGCAGTACGTGGTCGAGGTTACCGTTTTTGTTTTCCAAAATATTAGCAACCTCCCTAGGCTTTTAAATCAGCCAGTTTACCAAGCCTAGATGATTTCACCGCCCCATTTATTTCGCTATTTAACCCTCCATTTTTAGGAACCTTATGTCATGCGCATATTAATTATTGACGATAATATAGAACGCCAAACTAGCTTGTTAGCAGACTTTAAAGCAGAAAATTACCAAGTTGATTTGGCAACCACTTTAGATAAATCCAGCTATTTTTTAGATATTCGATATTACAACGTGGTGGTGGTATCCGAAGCTTTATTCGCCGTTGATAACGATGTACTGGCAGAGATTAAAAACAGTTATGAACAAGCCATCGTGATAGTGATTGATGATAAAACGGATGCAGAGCCAGAAGTAGCAGCTTTAAAAGCAGGGGTAGATGATTATATCGGTGCGCCCTTTCATTTCAGTGTGCTGTTAGCGCGTATGGATTCTCGTTTAGGTTTAATGAATCGTTGGCGTAATCAGGGTATTATCACAATAGAAGACTTAACGATTAATTTGAATGAGCAAAAAGCCTATTATGCAGGGGAATTGATTGACCTTAGAGGCAAACCTTTCGAGGTATTTCAACACCTAGCCTGTTATGCCCAGCAGATTTTGGCTAAAGACCAGTTACTAGATGCCATTTGGGAAGACCCTGAATTGGTCACCCCTAATGTGATTGACGTGGCAGTAAGTCAGATTCGTAAAAAGGTAGATGAACGGTTTGGCATTACGACCATTGAAACCATCCGCCGTCTTGGCTATCGTTTTTGTTTTACGGGCGAAGAAGCCAGTATTTAAGTGTTTATAAAGTTAAAAATCACCAGGGGTGGTCTCCTTTAAATAGAAGATAATAGCCCCAAAAGAATGTTCCTTTAATAATAGCGTTAGGTAAGTTTGTGATTAATATTGAGCAAGCAGTAGAGTATATTCAGCAAGGAGAGGTCATTGCCTATCCCACAGAAGCTGTTTTTGGCTTGGGCTGTGATCCTAGTAATGAGCAGGCTTTTTTAAAACTATTGGCCATTAAACAGCGCCCTATTGAAAAGGGTGTCATTTTAATTGCGTCGACAGTAGAGCAGGTATTGCCCTGGGCAAAATTGTTAAATGAAGATTGGACAGATACTGTTTTGGCTTCGTGGCAAGCAACCGAGCAGCCTATTAAGGGCATTAAGCCCATTACCTGGATATTGCCTGCTCAACCGAATACGCCTAAATGGTTAACCGGTGGGCGAGATACCATTGCAGTTCGAATCAGTCAGCACTCTACTGTGGTTCAGCTGTGTAATGCTTTGAATAGTGCGGTGGTGTCTACCAGTGCAAACTTATTTCAACAGCCAGCCATTACCTCTGCTGAAGTCTGTCAGAAAATTTTCCCTAACATCCCTATTTTAAGTGGTCAGACACAAGGATTAAGCGCCCCTTCCCAAATATGGTCTGCAAAAACCTTAAAACAGATTCGATAATCCTTTTTTTATGGCTTTTTAACGTCTCTTTACTTAGGTTAAGTTTAAAGCGTTAAATAAGGAAATAGTTCTGCTATTTGGGCTTCTGTCAGCTTTGCTAAGGTTTCAATATTACGTTCAGGTATTAATTCTGGGTTGGGATAGCTTTGCAGAGCAGCTTCTAAACTATCTTCTCGTATTAAATGGAAAACTGGGTAGGGCGAACAGTTGGTTAGGTTTTCCCGGTCATTTGGGTGAGTGCCTGCAAACTGATAGTGAGGGTGAAAACTGGCAACTTGAAACACACCTTCTAGTTGATGGTGGTGCAGAATATCGTCTGTCATATTTAAAAACTGATTGTAGTCATCAAAGTCCGACAAGCTATTTTCTAATATCACTAAGCTGGTTTCAATGTAATCTGGTTGGGTGTTGTCGCTGTGCTCAATTAAGCGGTTCAGCTCTGTTTCTAGGTCTTCAATTAAAGCAACGTCACTGCTCGCACGGCTGACTGAAAAGTGAATTTGCTTCTGCTTAGCAGGTTTAGCGGCAAAAGGACACAGGTTTAGACCAATGACCACATTATTTAGCCAATCTTCAGTGGCTTGAATAACCGTATTTTGCGGGGATAGGGGTTTAGACATCTTGCCATTTCCTTAGAAACTTGAGTTAAAACATTTTAACTAGTTTAATCAGGCTAATTTTACTAAAATCTTAGTCATTATCTTATAGAATATTGAGCTTATTCATTTTAAATATCCTAAACGCCAAAGGCCCCCATTCATGTCTATTAATATTGAAGCTGTTAAGACCTACTTATTATCGTTGCAAGATGATATTTGCCAACAATTGGCCACAGAAGACGGCAAGAAAGACTTTTTTACTGATGAATGGGAAAGAGCGCATGATGAAGGTGCAATGGGGCTAACAGGCGGTGGGCGTACCCGTGTGATGGTCGATGGTGCGGTTATTGAGAAGGGTGGGGTAAATTTTTCCCATGTTAGGGGGAAAACATTGCCGGCCTCTGCAACCGCCCATAGACCTGAATTAGCAGGGCGTTCTTTTCAAGCATTAGGGGTTTCATTGGTGATTCACCCAACGAACCCTTACATTCCCACTTCGCATGCAAACGTACGTTTTTTTGTTGCAGAAAAAGAAGGCGAAGAGCCTGTATGGTGGTTTGGTGGCGGGTTTGACCTAACGCCTTACTATTTAGATGAAGCCGATGCCGTACATTGGCATCAGGAATCTAAAGACGCTTGTGACCCATTTGGCGACGATTTATACGATAAATATAAAACTTGGTGTGATGACTATTTCTACCTAAAGCACCGAGATGAAACCCGTGGTGTCGGCGGACTGTTTTTTGACGACTTAAACAGCGACACCTTCGGTTGGGACTTTGATAAGTGTTTTAATTTAATGCAATCAGTAGGCGATCATTTCATTACCGCTTATCGTCCTATAATAGCCGCCCGTAAAGGGATTGAGTATGGTGAACGTCAACGAGATTTCCAGCTTTATCGACGTGGACGCTATGTAGAATTCAACTTAGCTTTCGATCGTGGCACGATTTTTGGTTTACAAACGGGTGGACGCACCGAATCTATCTTAATGTCGTTGCCTCCATTGGTTACCTGGAAGTACGATTATCATCCAGAACCGGGCACAGAAGAAGCTAAATTGTATGAGTATTTAACCCCAAGAAATTGGTTATAAACATCTCTGAATAGATTAAGTTTTTTCTAAAAAAGATAGTTTTAACATGATGTTAAATTCTTATATAATGATAGCATTAAATTAAAGAAGCTAAAGACATGGCAATTGATAAAAATATAAACATTTTGGTAGTAGATGACTTTTCAACCATGGTTAGAATTGTAACTAACCTATTGAAAGAGTTAGGCTTCACCAATATCGACGCTGCGAATGATGGTTCAAAAGCTTGGCCAATGATTCAGACTGGTAAATATGACTTTATTGTCAGTGACTGGAACATGCCTGAAATGTCAGGTATTGAACTGTTACGTTTGGTACGTGCAGATGAAAAATTGTCTGACATGCCTTTCATGCTAATTACTGCGGAACAAAAGCGAAGCCAAATTTTAGATGCGGCGCAAGCAGGTGTAGATGGTTACATTGTGAAGCCTTTCACCGCAGCGACTATGAAAGAGAAAATTGATAAAATTGCGGAGCGTAAGTCGCTTGAAAAACGGGGTGCTAAAGTGGTGAAGGCAGCCACTGGACAACATAGTTTAGCTGCACAACAAGCTAAAATGAAAGCGGCCTTAGCGGCAATGACACCTGAAAAGCGTGCGGCTTACTTAGCAAGATTAAAGCGCGCGCAACACACAGGTTAAATAGAACTTTCAAAATATTTAACCAGTTTAAAAAAGGGTTAGCCAGTTGCTAGCCCTTTTTTATGTCTGCTCATTTGTTGAGTTCAACACCTAGTCAAGCACCTAACTACTTAACCAACCAACCAACCGGCTTCAAAGGTAAACGATGAACACGAGCAAAAATTCTTTATTATTACTTGGCTTTAAAGCGATTGCACAGCAACCTAAGTTGATTCAAATGGTGTTTTTTTGGCTGCCAATGTTATTTGGTTTTTTGTTAATACTAGGTGGGGGTGTCTATTTTTATGAAACGAAAGTGGCTCAGCCTAAAATGGCCTATATGGGTGTACCCATTACCGACCATAACATAGAAAACCTAACCCATACCTTGCGTAATAAAGGCTATATGTTGGCCTATTCAGAGACGCTGGCTAACCCCTTGTGGGTGACTTACAAGGTAACTCGAAATAAAGAGAAGTACGGTAAGCGTCCACATTTTCAGTCTGATTGGCGAAGCCTTGCCCACATTAACAGTGCAGACTATAAGCATACAGGATACGACCGTGGTCATATGGCGCCAAACTATGTTATTGCCAGCCGTTATGGGCGTGAAGCACAAAAAGAAACTTTTTTAATGACCAATATTACGCCACAGAAACCCAAGTTTAATCGTAAAATTTGGCAACGTTTAGAAGAGGTATCAGCAGACCATTTTTCTAAAAAGTTTCCCGAGTTTTGGGTAGTGACAGGGCCTATATTTTCAGCAGATCCCCAAAAACTGAAAACCGGTACAGTGGCGATTCCAAAAGCCTTTTATAAGATATTTATTGTGCCTGGTACGCCAGAATCTCCTCCCATTTCTTTGGCATTCATCATGCCACAAACTGCTAATCCTAAAGATAACTTAATGCAATATATAACCAGTATTGATGAAGTGGAAAAGCAAACCCATATCGATTTCTTTTGGCAACTAGAAGATTCCGTTGAAAAGAAGCTAGAGAAAGCCAAAAATCGCCAGGGGTGGGGTCTAGAGAAAGTGGCTAATTTACCTAGCCGGTATTAGTAGACACTGGCTCGTTGATTGATCACTTTTTTAAAGAGTTAAAGTATGGTCTAGCATTAAAAATGCGTATTTTATTGACCGTAAACAGCCTATAATGATTTAATGGTTTTTAATGATGTAAGTATGTAGCGTCAAACTGACAAACGGGGCAAACTCATGAACAATGATAAATCGCTTTATGGACTTTTTGGAATTCCAAAGGCAACTTTAAATATTGTATTCATCAATATACTCGTATTTACTCTATTTTCCGTCTTCCTAATCCATAACTCTAGCAACCACTTAAATGGTTTCAAGCAATATGAAAAGGTTTTATCCAAAAACAGTTTACAGAATATAGCACATACCATTGAGAACCACCTTAGTCAAAAAGAAGATTTAGTTCGAGACTTTATAGCCGATCATATCATGCTTTTTCAACAAGTCATTCAAGACCCTGAAAGTAAGGCGTTAGATGAGCTGAATATTAAGCTAAAAAAATACTTCCCTGACTTTCATTCCTTTAATATTTCTGATGAAGAAGAGACCCTGCTAATTGATGATTTTGATGGTAACCGCGGGCCTTTATGTGAAGTAGATTTACAAAGCTTTGTAGTCTCAGGCCAGAACAATGAACGCATTCACCCGAATGCCGTTAAGTATCACTATGATATTAATGATCGTATTTACTTCAAAAACCATACTTTTTATATCGCCATGAGCTTTGATACTAGTTTTTTAAGTAAAATACTAAAAAATGCTTACGTACCGAATCATCAATTTATACTCTCCACACCAGTTAACCAAAAACTATTAATAGAAGTCAATGCAACGGGTAATCGCCACGATTTAATTCAGCAACAACAGCCTGTTTTAGTGAATAAAGCTCACATTTTAAACCAACAAGCCGTAGCCGGTACACACTGGATTTTGGTCGATGTTATTCCAGAAGATTTTTATGCCCAGGTTGAACACAGTCAATGGGAAGAAGATATTAAGATACTGATATTTGTATTGGTATTATTAGCTTTATTTGGTTGGAAATCTATTCGAGATAACCAAAGTATTCGCCAAGTCAATGGGCGATTAAATCAAGCACTGACGGAATCTAAAAAGCTTGAAGGTAAAGCCGTAGAAGCAAAACAAAAAAACAGAGCTATTTTAGAAAATATTATAGACAGTGTCATCGTGATAGATGCAAAAGGCATTATTCAAACGGTTAATGATGCCACGACCAAACTATTTGGTTATGAAGTAGAAGAACTGGTGGGACAAAATATCAAAATGCTCATGCCAGAAAGCTTTGCCATTAAGCATGATCAATATCTAGCCAATTACCGTGAAACAGGGCAAGAAAAAATTATAGGCAAAGGGCGAGAAGTGGTCGCTAAGCGTCAAGATGACAGTGAATTTCCGATTGAGTTATCTGTGGGCAGAATGGATATTAATGGTGAAATAATGTTTACCGGTATTATTCGAGACATTACCGAACGCAAAGAAGCCGAAAAAATGAAAGCCGAGTTTATTTCAACTGTCAGCCATGAGCTACGTACACCTTTAACCTCTATTAGAGGGTCTATTGGTTTATTAAAAGGGGGCGCAGCAGGCGAGCTAACGGATAAAGCGGAGCAGTTATTAAATATTGCCCACAATAATACGGAAAGGTTGTTGCTGTTAATTAACGATATTTTAGATATTTCTAAAATAGAGGCTGGCAAAATGGACTTTAAATTTGCCCCTGTTAATGTAACCGAAGCGGTTGAACAAGCTATCGAAAATAATACCGGCTATGCAGAACAACATCAGGTAAGTTATGTATTAGAAAACCATATTAACAACCAATTTATTTATGCAGATGCAGGGCGTTTCCAGCAAATTATGGGTAATTTGATGTCTAATGCGGCTAAATTTGCTAACCCTAACAGCCAGGTTATCATTTCACTTGCACAGCGTGAGCACCAGGTTAGAATCTCGGTAACGGACTATGGAAAAGGGATTCCGGAGACGTTAAAACCGACAATTTTCGAAAAATTTACCCAAGCAGATTCAACCGATACTCGCCAAACTGGCGGAACCGGTTTAGGGCTAAATATTACTAAACTAATGGTCGAAAAACACAACGGTATCATCGGGTTTGAATCGACCGAAAATATTGGAACTACCTTTTATATAGACCTGCCTTTACATATCCCTGCAGGAGAAGGCCAAGAGCATTCTTCTGGTTTATCTAAGCTGAATACACAGCAGTCTAAGGTGTTAATTTGTGAAGATGATAAAGATATTGCGGCTTTATTAAAACTGATGCTAACACAAGGTGGAATGGATGCTGATGTCGCCTATAGTGCAGCAGAAGCGAAAGCGTTGTTAAGCAAGCAAACCTATTTAGCCATGACCTTAGATATTATGTTGCCCGATACAGATGGTAAAACCTTCTACGATGAACTTCGTCAGTTACCTGAATTTAAAGACTTGCCGATTATCTTTGTCTCCGCTAAAGCGAATCAACTTAAAATGCAAATGTTAAGTGAAGATGATAGCTTGGCAAATAATAGCGCGGTGGAATGGGAAAACAAGCCTATTAGTGAAGAAAGGTTGCTTAAGTTTTTAAACAAAAGTATTCAAAATCAGCAGAAGGGCACAAGAGTCCTACACGTAGAAGATGACTTAGACATTCAACAGCTCATTAGTATGTTGTTGGGTGAAGAGCAATATCAGATAGATACGCAGGCAACTTTAAAAAATGCCAGAATTGCTTTAATGGCTAAAAAATATGATGTGGTTATTTTAGATATTGGCTTGCCTGATGGCAGTGGGCTAGATTTACTGCCTATTTTGAAAAAAGAACACCCAGCTACTAAGGTAATTATTTTCTCGGCAGATGACTATAAGCTGTCTGGCGTGAATGATGTGGCCGCTTCGTTGCTAAAATCGAAAGTATCTAACGAAGATATTAAGCAGGCAATAGAAGAGGCAAGCCAGTAAACTAAGCCTAAACGGCTATATTAAGGCGTGTAAGGCGTGGCACAAACAACCTGA
>WFMZ01000065.1 GCA_015484555.1 Hydrogenovibrio sp.
AACCAAAGGTTTCGAGCATACAGAACGATAACCTAGTGGAATTGGCAGGCTTGCCTGCGTAGGAAAATCAAGGCAAGCGCAGTGAGCGTGGCCAGCCACGTGACACGGAGCTGAATGACAGGCTAGTGCGCAAGAAACCAAAGGTTTCGAGCATACAGAACGATAACCTAGTGGAATTGGCAGGCTTGCCTGCGTAGGAAAATCAAGGCAAGCGCAGTGAGCGTGGCCAGCCACGTGACACGGAGCTTAACGCAGAGTTTCCAAGCAGGCGGGTCTGCAAAACCACTAGGCGAAAAAAAAGCGCCGTAAAGGCGCTTCTTAACTGAGATTAATTATTACGCCAATCCAGTTTTATGCAAACGATCTCTAAGTTTAGTGATTGTTTGAATTTGAGCAACCGCTTCGGCTAATTCGCCCTGGGCACGAGCAACATCTATATCAGATTTTGCTTGATCCATGGCGTCTTCAGCACGGCGCTTTGCTTCTTCAGCTGCTACTGAATCTAAGTCTTCGGCACGAATTGCTGTATCAGCTAAGATTGTCAACACAGTTGGTTGAATCTCGATAATACCGCCGCTGATGTAGAAAAAATCTTCTTCATCACCAGATACAACACGGACTTGACCCGGTTTCAGAGAGCTTAAAAACTGGGCATGGTGCGGTAGGATACCTACCTCACCATTGGCAGCCTGTGCATAGACCATTTCCGCTTTACCAGAGAAAATAGAACCTTCTGCACTAACAATATCTACTTGCATTGAGACTGCCATACCGATTAATCCTCGTACTTCTTAGCGTTCTCTAAAACTTCATCAATGTCACCAGCATACATAAATGCTTGCTCTGCAACATGATCCAATTCACCTTCAAGAATCATCTTGAATCCGCGAATAGTTTCTTTTAGAGATACATAACGTCCGTCTTCACCAGTGAAAACTTTCGCAACGAAATATGGTTGAGAGAAGAAACGTTGCATTTTACGTGCACGTGCAACCGCAGAGCGATCTTCTTCTGACAATTCATCCATACCTAAGATAGCAATGATATCTTTCAGTTCTTTGTAACGTTGTAGCAATTGCTGAACGCCACGAGCTGTATCATAGTGATCTTGACCAACAACTAATGGATCAAGTTGACGCGATGTAGAATCCAAAGGATCGATAGCAGGATAAATACCTGTTTCAGCGATCGAACGGTTCAATACAACAGTTGCGTCTAAGTGAGCAAAAGTAGTAGCTGGAGCTGGATCTGTCAAGTCATCCGCAGGTACGTATACCGCTTGGATTGAAGTGATTGAACCTGTCTTAGTAGACGTAATACGCTCTTGGATCATGCCCATCTCTGAAGCCAGAGTGGGTTGATAACCTACCGCAGAAGGCATACGACCTAACAATGCAGATACTTCTGTACCGGCTAATGTATAACGGTAGATGTTATCTACGAAGAACAAGATATCACGACCTTCGTCACGGAAGTACTCAGCCATGGTTAAACCAGTTAGGGCAACGCGTAAACGGTTTCCTGGAGGCTCGTTCATCTGACCGTAAACTAATGCTACTTTATCAAGTACACCAGATTCTTCCATTTCATAATAGAAATCGTTACCTTCACGAGTACGCTCACCTACACCAGCAAATACTGAGTAACCTTCATGCTCCATTGCGATGTTACGGATTAATTCCATCATGTTGACAGTTTTACCAACACCGGCACCACCGAAAAGACCTACTTTACCACCCTTAGCGAATGGGCAGATCAAATCGATTACCTTAACACCTGTTTCAAGTAATTCACTTGAAGCAGCTAGTTCGTCAAATGCTGGCGCAGCACGGTGAATAGTGTTTCTTTCTTCCGTTGCTACAGGACCTGCGTTATCGATGGTGTTACCAAGAACATCAAAGATACGACCTAGGGTTGCTTTACCTACTGGTACTTCAATCGCTTTACCTGTGTTAGATACAGCCATACCACGCTTTAAACCATCAGAAGCACCCATTGCGATTGCGCGCACTTGGTTGTCTCCAATTTGCTGTTGAACTTCTAGCGTTAAGCCAGCATCACCAACGATTAAAGCATCAAAGATATTCGGTAAATCAGCACCTTTGAATTCGACGTCGATTACCGCGCCGATTATTTGGACTATTTTTCCACTCATAATCTTAAACCTTTTATTGATTCTTCAAATCTAAACAGCTGCAGAGCCAGAAACAATTTCTGACAATTCCGCTGTGATTGCAGCTTGACGTGCTTTGTTATATGCCAGTTTCAGATCATCGATCATTTCACCTGCATTATCCGTAGCATTCTTCATAGCTATCATTCGTGCACCTTGTTCACAAGCTGCATTTTCAACCACAGAACCGAAAACTGTACTTTCGATATAACGGCGCATTAGTAAATCTAGCGCAGTTTTAGCATCAGGTTCATATAAATAATCCCACTGTTGCGAATCGTCCGTTATTTCTCCAGCCTGAAGCGGTACCAATTTTGAAACGGTTGGTGCTTGAGTCATGGTGTTAACGAATTGGTTTGAAGCTAAATACACTTCATCAATTTCGCCAGCATCATACTTATCAAGTACCACTTTAATGGTTCCTACTAAATCGTCAATGTGAGGGGCATCCCCTAAATCGGCAACCGTAGCCACGACATTTCCACCGTGCGAACGGAAGAATGCTTGTGCTTTGTTACCGACTAAGGCTAGTTCAACCTCAACACCTTGATCTTTCCAGGCTTTAAGTTCTGGCAAGGCTTTGCGGAATAGATTTGAATTTAAACCACCACATAAACCACGATCGGAAGAAATAACAATCAAACCAACGCGTTTAACCGCGTCACGAGATTGAGTGTAAGGGTGCTTGTATTCTGGATGTGCTCCAGAAACATGCCCGATTACTCTCTTCACTTTTTCTACGTAAGGTCGGGTAGCATCCATGCGAGCTTGCGCCTTACGCATTTTAGAGGCTGCTACCATTTCCATCGCTTTCGTGATTTTTTTGGTATTTGTTACAGAGCTAATCTTAGCTTTAATTTCTTTACTACCGCCTGCCATGGGTTACTCCTTAGTAAACGCCGCTAGCTTTAAATGCTTCGATACACGCTTTAACTTCAGTGATGATTTCCGCATCCCATCCGCCTTTCACGTTGATCTTAGCAGCTAAATCTGCGTAGTCAGAGTTTAAAGAGCCATGTAAAGCTGCTTCAAAATCTAGAACTTTGTCTACTTCGACATCATCTAAGTAACCTTCATTCGCAGCGTATAGAGAAGTTGCCATTTCAGCAATTGTTAAAGGAGAATATTGCTTCTGCTTCATCAATTCTGTTACGCGCTTACCGCGCTCTAGCTGTGCTTTAGTCGCTGAATCAAGATCAGATGCGAACTGAGCAAAAGCTGCCAACTCACGATACTGAGCTAGATCAAGACGAATACCGCCACCTAACTTCTTAATGGCTTTAGTTTGCGCAGCACCACCAACACGAGATACAGATAGACCAGCGTTAACCGCAGGACGAATACCTTGAGTAAATAAACTTGTCTCAAGGAAAATCTGACCATCTGTAATCGAAATTACGTTGGTTGGTACGAAAGCAGAAACGTCACCCGCTTTGGTTTCGATAATAGGTAGCGCAGTTAAAGAACCGGTCTTACCTTTTACTTCACCGTTAGTGAACTTCTCAACATAGTCAGCACTTACACGAGCAGCACGCTCTAGAAGACGACTGTGGAGATAGAAAACATCACCAGGGAATGCTTCACGTCCTGGTGGACGACGAAGTAATAATGATACCTGACGGTAAGCTTCAGCTTGCTTAGTTAAATCATCATAAATGATTAACGCATCTTCACCACGGTCACGATAATATTCACCCATCGCACAACCTGCGTAAGCAGCCATGTACTGAAGCGCAGCTGGGTCAGAAGCGTTAGCAGCAACGATAACAACGTTATCCATTGCGCCCATTTCTTCTAGCTTGCGTCTTACGTTGTTAACCGTTGAAGCTTTTTGCCCCATCGCAACGTAAACACACTTAACACCCGTGTTCTTTTGAGAAATAATTGCATCGATAGCAATAGCTGTTTTACCAGTCTGTCTATCACCAATGATCAACTCACGTTGACCACGACCTACTGGAATCATTGAGTCAATTGACTTGATCCCTGTCATCATTGGCTCGTCAACTGATTGACGGTCAATAACACCCGGTGCGATTCGTTCAATAGGTGAACTGATGTTAGACTCGATAGGACCTTTACCGTCAATTGGACGACCTAAAGCATCTACCACACGACCCATCATTTCCGGACCTACTGGTACTTCTAGAATTTTAGAAGTACAGGTGACTTTGTCACCTTCTGAGATATGTTCATATTCTCCAAGAATAACAACACCAACAGAATCTTGCTCTAAGTTTAGAGCCATTCCGAAAGTATCCTTATCGAATTGAACCATCTCGCCATACATTACGTCTGATACGCCGTGAATAAGAGCAATACCGTCAGCAATGCTAACGACAGTTCCTTCACTACCAGACTCAGCGGCTGCATCAAAACCTTTAATACGGTCTTTGATCAAGCTGCTAATTTCAGAGGCATTCAATTTCATCTGTCTCTCCATTATTGCGCGATTGCTGCGCCAAGTTTGTCTAATTGTGCTTGTGCTGAGCCATCAATAGCCCAGTCACCAACGATAATTTTTATGCCTGAAATCAGTGAAGCATCTACTTCAGCGTTAATTTCAACTTCAGCATCAAACTTAGCATTTAAAGCAGTACTTAATTTCTTAGTTTGCTCAACGGTAAGCTTACGAGCTGATACAACAGTGGCTCTAATACGCTTTTCCACTACATCTTTAAGATCTTCGAAAAGATCTGAAACTGCAGCTAGTGCGCTTAGGCGCTTATTGTCTGCCATCACTGCTAACAGATTTTGAACTTCAGTCATCATAGAGCCCATGATAGAGGTAAAGATTTCTAATACCTTATCCTCTGCTATTTCAGGGTTAGCAATTAAACCTTGCATGTCATCATCTGATGCAATTAAGGCTAAGTTTGCTAGTTCCTGAGACCATTCTGTTAGTTTTCCAGCATCCATTGCTGCTTCAAAAGCAGCATTAGCATACGGTCTTGCAATTGTTATTAATTGTGCCATAGAGTCACCCTTAGATTGATTTAACTAAGGTCTGAAGCATTTCATCATGTACTGCTGCATCAACTTCTTTGTTAAGAATTTTTTCTGCACCAATTACCACTAAAGCAGAGACTTCTTGACGAAGATCTTCTTTAGCACGACTTACTTCTTGCTCTAATTCTGCCTGGGCAGAAAGCTTAATTCTGTCAGCTTCTTCTGTGGCTTTTACTTTCGCATCTTCTACGATTTCAGAACCACGTTTTTCAGCTTGACCTAATATAAGTTGAGCTTGAGATTTAGCTTCTTTAAGCACTTCTTTGGCTTTTTGTTCAGCTAACTCAAGTTCATGCTTTCCTTTCTCAGCAGCTGAAAGACCATCAGAAATTCTCTTCTGACGATCTTCCATTAGCTTTGAAATTGGCCCCCACAGCACTTTGTTCACAAGCCAAACTAGCATTAAAAAAGCTATTATTTGGATGAGAAGCGTTGCATTAATACTCACGGTGGATACCTCGCCATTCGTTATTGTTTATCGGGTTAATTAAGCGTACCAAAGGACTATTAAATGCCCAAAGCTGCTTGCATAGCACCAACGAATGGGTTTGCAAATAAGAACCACATTGCGAACGCTAGGATAATGAAAGGGAAAGATTCCATTAGACCAGCAAAAATGAACATATTTGTCATTAATACAGGACGCATTTCAGGTTGACGTGCGATACCTTCCAAAGTTTTTGAACAGATAAGACCCCAGCCAATCGCTGAACCGAGTCCAGCTGCCGCAAGAATAACACCTACACCGATTGCTGTAGATGCGTAAATGTCTGCAATAAATTGAGCTTCCATTTAGATTACTCCATAGTTAATAGTTAAAAGTTAAAAAAAAGTTTTTTACCCAAGTCGTTTTAAGTAAAACAGTTGAGGTAGGTGCACTTAAACCTTTTGCCAACCTAGCAAGCTAAGTTAGCTATTTTCTGTTATTGCTACTAATGATCAGACTCGGAAGCCATTCCTAAGTAAACAATGGTTAGCACCATAAAGATGAAGGCTTGAAGGGTAATTACCAATAAGTGGAAAATTAACCAGCCTAAGTCTAATACAGCTTGTAGTGGTGCCCAGAAAAGAGCAGCAGCACCTACTGCTAATGTTCCACCAATCAAAGCGATCAATAGGAATACTAGTTCCCCAGCAAACATGTTTCCGAAGAGACGTAAGCCAAGTGAAAGTGGTTTAGAGACTTCCTCAATGAAAGTCATCACAATATTAAACGGAATAAAAAACTTTCCAAAAGGATGGAATAAGAACATTTTAGTGTAGCCCCAAATTCCTTTGTGTTTAATATTGAAAGATAAAATTAATGCAAATACAGCCAAAGCCATTGCCAAAGGAGTATTTAAATCCGTTGTTGGCACAACTTTTAAGTGTGCATGTGAATCACCGGTGATTACCTGATATAAGTAAGGCAGTAGATCAACTGGAATCAAGTCCATTGCGTTCATTAACCAAACCCATACAAAGATGGTTAGCGCTAAAGGCGCTATCAATGGATTATGCCCAGGAAAGGCATCTCTTACGTTGGTTGAAACAAAGTCTAAGATACTTTCAACAAAGTTTTGAAACCCTCTAGGCGTTCCCGTTGTTAATTGTCTTCCTAAACGTGCTGAAACAAATACGATTAACGCACCTAGCAACGCACTAATTACAATGGTATCCATATTGAATGTCCAAAATCCTTCTCCAACAGTATTGTTGGCTAAGTGATGTTGGATATACTCAACGGTACCCATTTTTTCAGTACTCAAGATTCTACTCCTTAGTCAGTTAAACGCCGCTTGCCTTTCAAGTTGAATATTTGCCCTAGCTGCATTAACACAAAGGTTAATACCACTGGCATAGCTCCAAACTTTAAGAACGACAGTCCAAAAATAAATAGCACTGCGAGCAGAATAAATCTACCAACAGCACTCATATATAAAATTAGTATACCCTTTTTAGGGTCTTCTTCAGAAGCGCTATTTGCTTTCTGAAAGGATAAACCAAGCACAAGGACATTGACCAGCCCTATTGCAAAACCATACAGTGCGGACTCTAACGACCCTTGGCTCGCGAATACAATAACGCACACTAGGCCAATTAAACCTTGTATTTTTAAAGGCCTGATCACACTACTTAACATCTTTTTTTGACTCTTCTTTATTGACCATTTTAAGGCTAGCTGGATCCATTAAATCCATCTTTTCAAGCAACTTATGTACTTTTTGAATACCGCCAATAAAACCGAGCACACCAAAACCTAACATAAAAATAGGCGTCGTTTTAAGAACCATATCTACTAGATAACCGACTAAAAAACCTGCCACAATCATACTGGTAAACATGGAACCTGCGCCCAGCAACAAAAAGTTGAGCGCTGGTTTTGGCTTATGCTTATCCGACTTTGTTAAGTCGACTGGCTTTTTAATCTCACTCATGCTCTACAAGCACTCCAAAATAGTCCCTTAAAGATGTTTTATTCCTTAAGGTAAACGGGCGAGAATGATAGCCGTTCTTAGGGTTAAAATCCAGTAGTTATCAGCTTTTTTTTACCTAACCACTAGATATGGCTATAGACTAACCCCTGAGCACTATATGATGTCTTTTTGTTGATTAGTTTAATCCTGCTAAAATTCTTTCTAGGTCTGCTTCCGATTTATAAGAAATTTCAATTTTCCCTTTACCCTTTGAATTCATATGTATTTTCACTGGCGCTGATATTTTCTGAGTTAACTCGTTTTCTCTTTCAAGATACTGCTGACTCAACTTTGATTTAGCGGCCTTCTTTAGCTTCGCAGGCACCAAAATAGCTTGTACTGCTGCTTCCATATCTCGTACAGACCACTGCAATTTAATGGCCTTTTTTGCCAGCTTCATTTGTAAGTCTTCAGGCAGAGTAATAATGGCACGAGCATGCCCCATCGTTAGCTCACCCTTATGCAACCACTCTTGAATATTTTCAGGTAGCTTCAACAAACGCAATAAATTGGTTACTGCAGTACGAGAGCGCCCCACTGCATCGGCAACGCCTTGCTGATTCAAGTCAAACTCTTTCATTAAACGCTTTAAACCCAAAGCCGTTTCAATGGGGTTTAAGTCTTCTCGCTGGATATTTTCTATTAAAGCCATCGCCAAGGTAGCTTGATTGTCTGCTTGACGAACAACCACTGGCACAGTCGTTAAGCCTGCTAGTTTAGCTGCTCGCCAACGACGCTCTCCCGCAATAATTTCATAACAGTCATCTTCAACGGCTTTAACCACAATCGGCTGAATAATACCTTGAATACGAATAGAATCGGATAACTCTGACAAGGCGGCTTCATTAAAAGCATAACGAGGTTGATAAATACCTGGTAATAACTTACCTACTGAAACCTTCTCAATACGTAAATCACTAGCTGATTGCTCTGTTTTTTTCAAAGCACCAAATAATGCTCTTGCACCACCTTTACCCATTCCACGTTTCTTTGCCATTATCATTCCAATTATTATAGTTTGGTTTTTCTAATTAATTCATTTGCCAAAGCCAAGTAAGCAATCGCACCGTTAGAACTTAAGTCATAGTCCATAATAGACTCGCCATGACTAGGCGCCTCTGCCAACCTAACATTTCTAGGCACAATCGTTTTCAACACTTTCATACCAAAGTGCGCAACTAATTCGTTAGATACATCATTTGCTAGGTTATTACGGCGGTCGTGCATGGTTCTTAACAAACCATCTATCTGTAAATTAGGGTTTAAATTTTCTTGTACCGCTTCAATGGTATCCATTAAGTCAGACAACCCTTCTAGGGCAAAGAATTCACACTGTACTGGTACCAATATACCATCTGCTGCGGTTAAAGCATTTACCGTCAACATATTCAAAGTAGGCGGGCAGTCTATAATAGTAACGTCATATTGAGACTTTACGTCTTTTAAGGACTGCTTTAGCTTATTTGGCCCAGACTCATCATCAATCAACGCCACTTCTGCCGCGGTTAAATCACTATTTGCACCCACTAGGTACAGGTGTTCAATGGGTGTTTCCATAATAATATCTGACGTAGTACCATCACCTACAAGCAAGTCATAAGCTGACAACACTAGCTCATTTTTATCAACCCCCACACCAACCGTTGCGTTACCCTGAGGATCCATATCAATGAGCAATACTTTCTTGCCCATGCGCGCTAAAGCAGCACTTAGGTTAATACTTGAAGTGGTTTTTCCGACCCCGCCTTTTTGGTTGGCGACTGCAACAATTCTACCCATATAACTAAGGATTCACTTTTTCTAATTGAATTAAAGTACGCTCGGCTTCCAGCTTCGGGACAACCAAATCAAACACTTCCACCATTTTAGCAAAATCAGGCAGGTGTGCTAGCTCCTCTTGCGTTTTTTGTGCTTTCATTGCCCACCAATACCCGCCTTCTTTTAACAAATGCGGTGTCCACTGCAACATGTCATCTAAAGAGGCAAAGGCACGAGACACCACGCCATCATACAAAGGCTCAGGATGATAGGATTCAACGCGATGATGAATCACCTGCGTATTCTGTAATCCTAACTCGGCTTTTGCTTGAATAAGAAAGCGGGTTTTTTTGCTGTTACTATCCAACAAATCTACCTGACGATCTGGATACAAAATAGCCATGGGAATACCAGGCAAACCACCGCCCGTTCCCACATCAATTAAACGCTGGCTATCAATATGTGGGGCGACCGCCAAGCTATCTAAAATATGCTTGGTGAACATTTCATCTTTATCACGAATAGAAGTTAGGTTATAAACCTTGTTCCACTTTTCGAGCAAGAATAAATAATCCACCAACTTATTCCACGCGGCCACATTATCTGGCAAGCCTAGCTGATTTGAATAAGTTTCCAGTTGAGCAAGATAGGTTTCTCTCATTTAACTGTCCAACTTTCGGCTGTTACGGTGCTTTTTAATAAACACCAATAAAATAGAAATCGCGGCAGGCGTGATGCCTGAAATACGTGAGGCCATGCCAATAGTTTCTGGCTGATGATCTTTAATTTTTTGTTTCACTTCGTTCGATAAGCCCGACATTATATCCAAATCTAAATCTACGGGAATCTTCACCGAATCGGAACGTTTTTGTTTGGCAATATCTATTTTTTGGCGCTCAATGTAGCCAGAATATTTAGCCTCTATTTCTATCTGTTCAATCACCAACGGGTCTTCAACCTGACCGCCAAACACTTCCATCTCAGCCAAGGCCTTATACTGAACATTTGGACGCTTTAGTAAGTCGTATAAACACTGTTCTTTACGCAAAGGTAAATCCATCAAAGCTTCTGCCTTTTTGGCTTCTGGGTGCGATGGAAAAATCCAAGTATCTTTTAACCTGGCCAGTTCAGCTGTCATTGACTCTAATTTGGTTTCAAAGGCTGCCCAACGTGCATCATCAATCAACCCCATTTCACGCGCAATCGGCGTTAAACGTTGGTCGGCATTGTCTTCACGCAACATTAAACGGTATTCGGCACGAGAGGTAAACATTCTATAAGGTTCTTTGGTGCCTAACGTAATTAGGTCATCCACCAACACGCCTAAATAAGCTTCATCTCGACCTGGTGTCCAGGACTCTTTGCCTTGTGATCGACGGGCAGCATTTAAACCTGCCAATAAACCTTGTGCAGCCGCTTCTTCATAGCCCGTTGTACCGTTAATTTGCCCGGCAAAGTACAAGCCTTGAATCGCCTTAGATTCTAAAGAAGACTTTAAGCCACGGGGATCAAAATAATCATATTCAATGGCATAACCAGGGCGCATAATTTTAGCGTTTTCCAGCCCTTTCATTGAACGCACAATTTGCATCTGCGTCTCAAACGGCAAGCTGGTGGAAATACCATTTGGGTACAACTCATTCGAGGTTAAGCCTTCAGGTTCAATAAAAACTTGATGGCGATCTTTATCCGCAAAACGCATCACTTTATCTTCAATAGACGGGCAATAACGAGGCCCCACACTGTCTATTTCACCGTCATCCGAATACATGGGCGACTGGTGCAAAGAAGCACGAATAGCATCATGCGTAGCAGTATTGGTATAGGTAATATAACAGGGTAATTGCTTGGGGTGAAGACTGCGATTGCCCATAAATGAGAACACCGGTACAGGGTCATCGCCATGTTGAATTTCCATGTCTGCGAAATTAACCGAACGAGCATCAATACGAGGCGGCGTACCCGTCTTTAAACGACCAACAGGCAAGGACAATTCACGTAACATAGCTGCCAAACGGTTAGCAGGTTCATCACCCGCGCGCCCCCCTTCATAATTTTGCAGGCCAATATGAATACGACCTGCTAAAAAAGTACCGACGGTCAAGACCACCTGTGGTGCGTAAAAGTCTAAATTCATTTTGGTTTTTACGCCGACCACTTGACCATTTTCAACAATTAAATCTTCTGCTGCTTGCTGAAAAATAAATAGATTTTCTTGGTTTTCTAAACGTGTACGAATAGCATCACGATACAAAACACGATCGGCCTGCGCACGTGTAGCACGAACAGCAGGCCCTTTAGAGACGTTTAGAGTACGGAACTGAATCCCCGCTTCATCAATGGCCAAACCCATAATGCCACCAAGCGCATCAATTTCTTTTACCAAATGCCCTTTACCAATACCACCAATTGCGGGGTTGCAAGACATTTGACCCAAAGTATCAATATTGTGTGTCAGCAAAAGCGTCTTAACACCCAAACGAGCAGAAGCCATTGCCGCCTCTGTCCCTGCGTGCCCGCCGCCTACAATAATTACGTCATACTTCGTCATACCTGGACTACCAAACTTTAAATCGATTTAAATAATTGGAAATTATACCACCTATTTATAAAACCAAAGTTGAATCCGTTTCAGGGAATGATTCAACCTTAAAAATCGCCAGGGGTGGTCTTAAATGATTCCGCTATATATTTATATATCAACCCACCCCTGGCGATTTTTGACATTGCGATATCCCTGACAACTTGATAGCCAGAAGTTAAGACTATTTTTATTATTTTAACTAAATATGATAGAGTTAAGGTCTCATTTCCTCAAGGACATTGCCATGTTAAAGCGAACACTATTATTGTGCACAGCCGCGGGATTACTCTCGATTTCTGCTTGCGCTTTAAACCCACCTAAAACAATGATGGATGTTCAATCGGGAGAACAGTTTACGCTTAAACAAGCCTTATCTTTTAAACCTGATACAGCGCGTGTTTTTATCCAATACGGCAAGGTTATTTTGCCTAGCGAACGCAGCCAATTTGACCCTTATTGTGCGCTAGAAATAAATGCCCTTTCTGACCAAGCTCAGACCATTCAGCCAGATACTTTTACCATTGATAAAGTACGTTTAGACGAACAAGAGGTCGCACAAAATTTACCTAGCCCAACCTTAACTGCCTACAACAACTACGCTGACATTCAAGCTGACGTTCCATTATTGCTTGCAGACAGCAGTTCTGACGCAGGTGTCGCCCCTACTTATGACATGGTTTATTTTTATATCAGCTCGCCTAAAAACCAAAATGTTTTACGTTTAATTTGCTCCGGATCGTTAAGTGATGGAGACCCCATGGATGAACCTCGTAGCCATCGACCACAGCAAAAAGAAGTTAATAAAATTTTAGGAACTATCGGAAAAATAACACCATAAAATCAGTTAAACCCACCACTTTTACCCTTAGCCTGCTACTGTGACAAAAGGTACTATGTGTCAAATACAATAAAAAAATTAATCCAGAAAGGCGAATGGGATAGAAGCTTATTACGTTCGTCAAAGTGGCTCTATTAATAAGTCTGCTTGCCTCTGACAAATTATAAAGCCTATCCCTTTTTCTATTCAGGTAAAATATCGTCTCTTTTCAAGTGTCCAAGGCTCATTCATTGTGATTAAAAAAATTCTAATCCTTCTTTTGGGTATTTTATTTCTAGCCCTAATTTTGTTAAAAAACCTGCTGAGCTTCTTCATCCGCCCAATATTTGGCCTACTTGAAAATGTTTTTAAATCTATCAAAAATAGTCATAGTATTAAAGAAGCTTGGCAGAATTTTACCTCTAAAAAATATGCACGAAGCCGCTTAAGTATCCCCCAAGAAGTGATTGCATTGATGGCTAAAATTGCAATTTGTGATGGCAAAGTTAGCCGCTTAGAAGTTGAGTACATGAGTGATACCATTCTACAAATGATCGCAGGTTTGAAAAGGAGTCGTTTGCCTAACAGCATGGTTGAGCGTGCTAAAACGCAGTTATTTGAAATTGCCAACTCTGCTAAAAAAGACGAGCATTCCGTTTTATTTTATACCCGCACACTGCAAAGCGCTCGACCACAGATTCGCCAAGGGGCTTTTATGCAGATTATTGCCTTTTCTTTATTAGATGGCCTCTCCGACAGCACGCTTGCCCTACTGAAACAAATCGGCGGCGCCCTTGGTTTTACTGAGGCTCAAATTGAACAACTGATTGAAAGCGTTAAAGGCGGCGCATTAAATCAAAATGGCTATGACCAAACTAAAGACCCTTACGAGATACTAAACTGCCAAGCGTCAGATGAATTCAGTATTATTAAAAAATCCTACCGAAGACTGGTTAAGCAAAACCACCCTGACTATATGCAAGGGAAAGGGAAAAACCAACAAGAGATTGAAGCGACTACGCTCAAAATGCAAGAAATTAACGCTGCCTATGCTGAAATAAAACGCCTAACGGGCAAGCGATAAATGGTCATTAACGATATTTAATACACCAACGAGCCTGAAAATATAAGCTCACCTATGTTGCAGATATTAAATATCGAATTACTTTACAAACATTTAATGGGTAGCAACCGTAGCAAACTTGTTCAACACCTTGCCAATTTTACTCACCGTTTGGCTAGCACAATGACCTAAGTGATAACGCTTTGCCAGATACACAGGATTGTTATAACTTAACCAAACCTGCCCATGATTATCTTCCCAAATCAATGCTTTTTGTGGCAAGTCTAATGCCGCGAGAGCATTACATTGTATTAATAAGCTACCAATTTTAGGGTTGCCAAAAATAACTAAGGTAGAGGGGTTTAAGGTTAATCCCACACTACTCGCCCCTTTTGCATGGTCTATCGTAGCAAAAACTGTCAACCCTTTAAGCTGTAATGCCTTAACCAGCTTATGGGCTGTTTGCTCTACGCTATGCGTGCTTAAAACAGTCACGACACCTTCCGCTTCGGAGGCAGAGGCCACCCAAGAATGTAAACCAAGCAGAACAAGTAAAATAATTTGAAGCTGTTTCATCGTGTTTCCTAAAAAATAATTAAAGATAAGTAAAAAACATTATACTGGTTTTAAAAACTTCTTTGCTAAATTAGTATTTTTCAACTCCGTGTTAATTTCCTTCTCCAAAAGGGCATTTTATGGCAAACTATCTTGTTCTACTTATTTTTGTTAAAAGGAATTAAACATGGATTTTCTAATCTTCGTCATTGTCATCTCCGTTTTCATCGTGCTCTATCTATTGATGGCCATTCGAGTCGTACCGCAGTCAGATCAATGGGTGATTGAACGTTTAGGAAAATACAACCGTACCATTGAAGGTGGCTTGAGTTTTATTATTCCTTTTATTGACAGTAAACGTTCTCGCTTTAGCACCCAAGAGCAAATTGTTGATGTCGCCCGTCAATCGGTGATTACCAAGGATAATGTTAGCATCAACATTGATGCCGTTGTCTTTATCCGAATCAACAACGCTCGCCAAGCCACTTATGAAATTGAAGACCTAAAGCTGGCAATTGCCCAACTAGCCCAAACCACTTTACGTGCAGAAATTGGTTTACTGGAACTAGATGAAACCCTTTCTTCTCGTGCTGACCTAAATGCCGCCTTACTAACTTCATTAGATATTGCCAGCCAAACTTGGGGTGCTAAAGTTACCCGTGTTGAAGTGGCTGATATTTCAGTACCACAAGCTGTACAAGGTGCCATGGAATTACAAATGGAAGCCGAACGTCGTCGTCGCGCAACAGAAACAGAAGCGGAAGGGGATAAAAATGCCTTAATTGCCAAAGCAGAAGGCGAAAGACAACAAGCCTTTAAACAAGCTGAAGCGGTGGAACGTATGGCCGATGCAGTTCGTTATGAAAAAGAACAGCATGCACAAGGTGAACAAAAAGCCATGGAATTAATTAATACTGCCATGGCAGACAATGGCCATGCTGCAGAATTCTTATTAGCCAAAGACCGTATTGAAGCCTTCTCGGGTATTGCTAAGTCAGATTCTGCTAACAAGGTTATTGTGCCAATAGAAACAGCTGAAATGGTGGGTTCCTTAACGGCCTTAACCAGCTTGTTAACTCAGTCTAACGGCAATAAATAGAGGTTTTTATGACAGATATTCTTCCCCAAATATCCGCTTGGATTTTAATTGGTATCGGGCTAGCGCTGATGAGCGTCGAAATATTTACCGCCATGTTTATTCTGCTCTTTTTTGGCCTAGCATTTGTTATTGTCGGCATCGTGGCATTTAGTGTTGCTATGCCTGGTGAAGTACAAATATTATCCGCTATGTTATTGGGTGGCCTATTAACGTTTGCGCTTAGAAAGTGGCTGTTACAATATCTTCAAGCAGACGACTTATCATTAGAAACTTTAAAAACAGGTGAAGTAGGTGTGTTGCAAGAGTTTGCAGGTGAATTACGGGTAAGCTACAAAGGTACCACCTGGCCAGTACAGCCACACCATGGCTTAGAGCTTAAAGCAGGGGATAGTGTCATCGTAACCGAGCTAGTGAATAACATGGCGAGCATTCAAAAAATAGATTAAATTAAATATTTCAACAATACGCAAGTGCACAATACCATTCCTAAACTAAGCAACTAATGGTTTATGACTAAAAAGCTCCTTCTGGATTAACGCTAGAAGGGGCTTTTTTAATGGTCTTCAACCTTAAAAATCGCCAGGGGTGGTCTACATAACAGACCACCCCTGGCGATTTTTGCGTTTATCGAGGCTTAACAATAACTAAAAATGAAGTCATTTTTTTCTAGTCCGAAAGTTTCTTGCCATAAAAGTGACGTTTTTTAGGGTACACCATCTCTGTCCCAACCCACAATGTGAAGTCCTCGCATGAAGCACAGGTGGCTACAGAAGAATTTTCTAGGACAATGTCATTAAATTTTGCTGTAGTTTAAATACAGATGGTTAAGAATATCCCAGACACTTTTACCAGCCTTATCCGCAGAAAACCAGCTTTGAGCTGCAACTGTGTCACAGTGCGGGCATTTAAATTTACTATATTCATACTTGGGAACCATGATTTACGCCATAACTTTACTGTTTAGTCATACGCCTGTTGTCGGTGTTTAAAATCTACGATGGCCACAATCAATTTTTCATCTTCAACCAGGTAAAACAGTCTGTAATTTCCGATTCTATATCGGTAATAGCCTTCTAAATTATCTTTGAGTTTTTTGATATTAGGGCCGTAAAAAGGGTTCTCTCGTAGCAGAGGATAGACAAAAGTTTCTATTTTTACATACAACTTTTTATCCAGCTTCTTTTTTAATTTTTGAAATGTTTTTGTCTCAGCAATTTGATAGTTAGACAATATCGTAGTCGCCATTTTTAAAGTCATTTAACCCGTTCATCAGGTTTTGCACAAGATCTTTGTCATCCAAAATTTCTTTCATTTCATCATTGTCTACAAATTGTGACGAGGTTAAGTATTGCATGGTGGCAAATTCAATGTAATTTGATAGATTTCTTTTTTGGCCATCTGCAGCTAGTTTAATCATCTTGTAGATAGCGTCATCCACTCGCATCGTTACCGTTTTCATGGTACTTCCTTTGAATAATTATGACACCCATTGTATTCAATTTTATTCAAACGGTCAATAATAAAAATCGCCCTAGTGTCGCTTCACCTTTTATTGCCGTGCTAATCGAGCCAAATCAAACTCATCTTCAAAGTTTGAACGATAAGGGTTAATGTCTAAACCGCCACGGCGGACATAACGCGCATACACCGTTAACTTATCTGGCTTGCACCTTGCCATAATATCGCAGAACATTCGTTCGACACATTGCTCGTGAAACTCATTGTGGTTGCGGAAAGAGATAATGTACTTCAATAAAGCTTCATGGTCTATTTGCTTGCCTTCATAACGAATCACCACCGACCCCCAGTCTGGTTGACCCGTCACCAAACAGTTAGACTTTAACAAGTTGCTATGAAGCGTTTCACTTACTTGATCTTCCCCTGCCGCTAACAAACTGGCATCAACTTGGTATTGACTTATTTCAATATCTAGCTCATCTAGCGATTCACCTGGCAAGGCGCCAATTTCGGTGACTTCATCTAAACGACGAACTTCGGCATAAACATCGGCACCCGATACGGCTGATAAATCTTTTTCCCACAAGGCAATCACATCTTCTTCATTCTCAAAGCGAGTGCCATTAAAGGAATTTAAGTACAATTTAAACGATTTAGATTCCACCAAGTTAGGCGCATCGGCAGAAAAAGAGAATTCAACAATGCGTACCTGTGGCTTGCCCTTGGCATTCAACCAAGATACTTCATAGGCGGTCCAAATATCTAGCCCTATAAAAGGTAGGTTAGCTAGTTTAATATTCAATTCATCTCGGTTTTCTTGGCGAGGAATGGGAAACAGCAAGCTGGCATCATATTGGTCGGCATAAGCGGTAGATTGACCTAAATGGCTTTGTTCAGCGGTAGGATGTAAACTCATAAAATTGTCTTTTGGTTAATGGTTTGAAATAGTTGTTTTAAAGATTTAAAGCCTATTCTAAACGACAAGCCTTAATCGGAAACTGGCTCTATCACTTTATAGGCACAGCCTTGCCCGCTAAAGCCATTTAACGTGCCTTGAAAGCTGTCTAAATTTACACTGGGGACTTGCACTTGCATCTCAATTTGCTCGCCATAATTGACTTGGACAACCAGACCTTCTGCCATACCAACCCAATGGCGTAAAGGCTGTTCTAAAGCAAAACTGGCTTGAATATGAATGTCTGTTTGCGCCACTTGTTGTGCTACCGGCAATACTTCCATCACCGCTTGTGCTGCCCCAGAATAAGCTCGGGTTAGCCCGCCTGCTCCCAGTTTTATGCCACCGAAATAACGCACGACAATTACCATTACATCTCCCACCCCTTTATGCTGCAATACATTTAAGATGGGTTTGCCAGCGGTGCCAGAGGGTTCGCCATCATCACCCATGCCGGCATTACTCGCCCTTTCTGGATGACCTATTTGATAGGCCCAACAATGGTGACGGGCATCTGGGTATTCGGCTTTTATTTCTGCCAACCAATTCAGTCCATCAGCGCGGCTTTCAATATGCTTCGCATAAGCAATAAACTGGCTTTTTTTGATAATGATATCGGCTCTCGCAAGCTCGGTAGGAATAGGATATGTCAAAAATTCTATCTTTCATTTAATAAAGGCCAACCTATTGTACGACAGAGTTTGTTTCATTAAACCAAAACAGCATGAAAATACCCCAAAAATTTCGTGTCAATCTGATAAAGTTCTACTTAAACCATTAACTTACGCCTTGAGAACTCAGAAATGCCTTTGTCTAAAAGTGAAAATATCATTCATTCGCTGTACCACATCACAAGCCAATATGAAAAGGGCTTTGAATTTCAGGTTGAGCAGTTGCTAAAACTAGGTTGTGAGAGATTTAATCTAGAAATTGGTATCCTCTCGAGTATTGTTGAAGATGACTTCACTTTAATACAACAAATAAGCCCACCTGAAGTGGGTTTAAAAGTAGGCATGGTATTTGATGTCAACCGAACCTACTGCGCACTTACCCTTGACACCCATAATGCCATTGCTGAAGCACACTTTCAACATTCCAAATACAAATGCCACCCCGCTTATAATGACTTTGGTTTAGAAGCCTATATTGGCGCACCGGTTACTGTTGATGGTGCCTTGTTTGGTACCTTTAGTTTTTCTAGCCGAACCCCTTTAGATGAACCTTTTACTCAGGTAGATTTGGATGCTATTCAACTGATGGCCAGCTGGATAGGCACGGAGCTATCTCGACGTGAAAAAGAACTCATGTTACAAGAATTGAACGATAAGCTTTTGAAGCTGTCCACAACTGATGGCCTAACCCAAATTAAAAACCGCATGTTTTTCCAAGAAGAGCTAGAAAGACAAATTAGTTTTGCAAACCGCTCTTGTACACCCTTATCTGTCTTAATTTTAGACATTGATTACTTCAAAAACTATAACGATGATTTAGGCCACCTTGAAGGTGATAATGCCTTGATTCAAACTGCCCAAATTATGATGGAAAATAGTCGAGATTATGATATTGTTTCCAGATTCGGAGGGGAAGAGTTTGCGATTATTTTGCCTAATACAACCTCTACCGGCGCGCTACAGTATGGAGAAAAATTATGTTCGGCATTTGAAAAATATCCTTGGCAATTTAAAAAAATTACTGTCAGCATTGGGATAGAAACGTTAATAGGCGACAACACTGAAACAGATATTAAAGCCATTAGTATTAAGTTAATTAACCAAGCAGACAAAGCACTTTATTATTCTAAAGATAATGGCCGAAACCAAGCTAACCATTTTAAAGATATTGCCACCTTCTCTATCAACTAAGTTAAAACAATATAAAACATAACAGACAGGTATCTTAAAAGCAGTAGATAATCTGACTAAAAAATGTATGTATATTTCTTTAATTCAAAGGCATGTAACCGCTCGACCATAATAGGTATAGCGGTTTATCTAAATCTATCGTTTTAGCCAAGTATATCGATTCTATAAACGCCCTATACTCCAGTAAAAACCAACCCAGTTTTGCCAAATTTTGGCTTCCGTAACAGGAATATCTCTTTCTGCTTTGTGCACATTACGTTGTGCATTCAATAAATCTAAAATATTACGGGTACCAGTGGTTAAGCCATTTTCTGTTGCTCTTAATGCTTGCTTACTAGAGTCCAGTACTTGATTTAGCGCGACTAGCCTTTTTAAACTAGATTGATAAACCAGGTTATTGGCTCGTGCCTTAGCTTTAAGCTGTAGCTTCAATTCACGTTGTTGTGCTTGTAATTCACGGGTTTTAGACCGAGCTTTGGCTACAGATGCATCCGTTCTGCCCCCAATATACAAGGGGACTTCTAATTGTAACCCGCCTCTGACTCCTTGCATGTCATCGTAAAAATTACCGTTTGAATTGTTGTAAACAACCGCACCAAAGGCATTCAACTTAATACCTTCCTTATGTTCTTCAAACATAACTTGCTGGTTAGAAGCTTGTTCTAGTTGCTTTAACTGTTGCACTTTTGGGTGATGACTGACCCATTTCAACCAACTCCCCTCTTTTGAATTATTCACCGCTAATAAAGGCGGCAAGCCCTGAATGCCTATTAACTTTTGAAAAGAAATACCTTGCCCTACTAAGGCCTCCAAGTTAGCTTCTGAAACAGCAATAAGCTCCTCTGCTTGTAGGGATTCTGCTAGGTTGTTGTCTAACCTAGCTTGTATTTCCGCCACATCGTTTAAATCTTGATAACCCACTTCTAAACGCTGCTCTAGTTGTCCTAAAATATCCGTAATGGATTCTTTTTCTTTGGCTAAAAAAGTTTTATCTGCTACCTGTGCAACATACGCGAAATAGGCATCTGAAATATCTTTAATTAACTGCTGACGCTGATTCTCATAAGCCATCTCAGACGCAGAGAGTTGGTGGGTCGCTACGCCATTCATTGCAGAAATATCTGGCTGGTACAGCGGATAGGTTCCGATTAACTGGTTAGCGGTACGAGGGAAACTATTGCTTTTCATCATCGCATAACTCAATGAAGATTTTAAACGTACATCAGGCTTTTCATAAGAATGAGCTTGCTGTTGGTTGCTTTTAGCCGATTGTACCTTAGCTGTTGCCACCGCTAAGATGGGGTTATGCTCCATTGCCAGCAAAATTAAATTTGTTAAAGGGGTTTTCTGCTGATTAAACTCTATCGGTGTATAGTCATCACTAGTCGTCATATCTTTATCAGCCTGTTCATTCATTGCAGCTGAAGCTGGTAAAGCAATCACCAAATAGAGACTACTGCTGAAACAAGCCAGCATTATTTTGTAAGGTAACTTAGTCATGTATTTTCTCCTGTTGTGCTGTTTTTTTTCCAAATAATCGCTTGCTCATTAGTAGGTAGGTCAAAATAGGAATTAAGATCATAGAAACCACGGGTGCTGAAATCATCCCTCCAACCATGGGGGCGGCGATACGTTTCATGACATCTGACCCGGTACCCTCTCCAAACATTATGGGTAATAAACCAATGACAATCATCGACACTGTCATCGCTTTTGGCCGAACACGCTGTACGGCACCTTCCATAATAGCGGCAATCAAATCTTTTTTAGAGTTCATCTTACCTGCTTTTTTAGCTTCATCTATGGCCTGGTTTAGATACATTAACATCACTACGCCAAACTCGGCGGCGACCCCAGAGAGGGCAATCATCCCCACGGCAACTGCAACCGAATAATCAAACCCTAGCCACCAAACCGACCATACAGACCCTAGTAAAGCGAAAGGTACCACCATTAAAATCATTAAGGCTTCAGTAACATCTTTAAAGATGAAATACAGCAGTAAGAAAATAATTAAAAGCGCCATTGGTACAATTTGCTCTAAAGTCTTCTGTGCTTTTAATAGATACTCATATTGTCCTGTCCACTTCACGCTATAACCTGGCGGCAAGTTAACTTTATCTGCCACTACTTTTTGTGCATTTTGTACATAACCAGCTAGATCCGTACCTTTCTTAAGATCAACAAACGTCCATCCATTGAGTCGTGCATTTTCTGACTTAATCATCGGAGGCCCTAGCTTAATCACTACATCAGCTACCTGACCTAGTTGAACCGTATCTCCCGTAGGCGTAATTAATGGCATAACGGTTAGTTTTTCAACCGAGTTTCGCCATTTTTGAGGGTAACGTAAATTCATCGAATAACGTTCACGACCTTCAATGGTGGTGCCTAAAACCTTGCCCCCTACAGCGGTTGATAAAATATCAGCCAAATCGCCCATATTTAAACCATATAACGCCATTTTTTTACGGTCTGGCAAGATATCAATATAACGCCCGCCTTGTGCTCGATCAGAAAAGGCAGACAAGGTACCAGGTAAACCCGTAACGGCTCTTTCGATATCTTGTCCTACCTTTTCAATCACTTTAAGATCATCACCCGATACTTTGATGCCAATTGGCGTTTTAATACCAGTGGAAAGCATATCAATACGGGTTTTAATCGGCTGTACCCAAGAGTTCGTGACCCCTGGAAACTTCACCTTTTCATTCAACGCAACAATCAACTTGTCTAGCGTCATACCTTCTGGCCATTCAGATTTATCTTTCAGTTGAATAGTGGTTTCAATCATCGTTAAAGGAGCTGGATCCGTTGCAGTATCCGCACGCCCAATTTTACCAAACACCGACTTCACCTCTGGAAAAGTCTTAATTAAGGCATCCGTTTGCTGTAACAACGCTTGTGCATTACCAATAGACAACCCGGGTAAGGTGGTTGGCATATACAGTAAATCGCCTTCTTCTAGTTCGGGCATAAATTCTGACCCTAACTGTTGCCAAGGGTAAACAATAGAGGCCATGGCGATAACAGACAACAACATCACCGATTTTGGCCACTTTAAGCAAAATGTTAAGGCAGGACGATATAGAAAAATCAAACCACGGTTTAAAGGATTTTTATTTTCTGAAGGCAGCTTACCCCGCACAAAGTAACCGATTAATACCGGTACTAAAGTAATCGCTAGCCCAGCTGCCACCGCCATCACCAAGGTTTTGGTTAAGGCCAAAGGCGTAAATAAACGCCCGGCTTGTTCTTGCAAGGCAAAAATAGGCATGAAGCTGACCGCAATAATTAACAGCGAAAGAAACAAAGGTAAGCCGACTTCTTTGGCTGACTCGGTCACCACCTGCCAGTGTGCTTTGCCCGCCGCGGGTTCACCATGCTTTTTATGGTAAGCTTCGAGATGCTTATGGGCATTTTCAATCATCACGATAGCGGCATCGACCATGGTACCAATCGCTATCGCAATCCCTCCTAAACTCATGATGTTTGCAGAAACACCCAGTTTTTCAAGGATTATAAAGGCGCCTAAAATACCTAAAGGTAATGAAATAATGGCCACTAAAGCAGAACGTAAGTGCATTAAAAAGATTAGTGAAATTAAGGCAACTACCAACATTTCTTCCAGTAACTTGTGGGTCAAGGTTTCTACACTACGTTCGATTAAAGCCGAACGGTCATAAACTGTGACAATTTCAACCCCTTCTGGCAGACCTTTTTTTAATTCATCTAAACGTTTTTTAACGGCTGAAATAACCTTTTGAGCATTTTCACCCGAGCGCATTACGATTACACCCCCAACGACTTCACCTTCGCCATTCAGTTCTGCAATACCACGACGCATTGCAGGCCCTAGTTTCACCGTTGCAATATCTTGCAGTAAAACAGGCGTTTGGTTAGCAGAGTTAATGCCTACAGGAACAAGCTTTAGGTCTTTAACCTTAGTCACATAACCCTTCATGGCAACCATATATTCAGCTTCGGCTTGTTCAATGACCGAGGCGCCCATTTCAACACTGCTTTTTTGAATCGCACTTTGTACCTTAGACAAACTTAGCTTGTAAGCACGTAATTTGTTCGGATCAATCGTTATTTGGTATTGCTTGACCATACCCCCAATCGTCGCGACCTCAGATACACCTTGCACGGCTTGCAATTCAAACTTTAAAAACCAATCCTGCAAAGTTCTTAGTTCTGCTAACGATTTTGAGTGGGTTTTATCCACTAAAGCATATTCATACACCCAACCGACACCTGACGCATCAGGCCCCAAAGTTGGCTGTACACCAGCTGGTAAAGCTGCTTTTACTTGGCTTAAATATTCTAGTACGCGTGATCTAGCCCAATAAGGATCTGTTCCATCTTCAAACAACACGTAAACATAAGAATCACCAAAGAAAGAATAGCCTCGTACCACTTTAGACTTGGGCACAGACATCATTAAATTGGCAATAGGATAGGTAATCTGGTCTTCCACTACCTGAGGGGTTTGTCCTGCAAAAGGAGTTTTTACAATAACCTGAACATCAGATAAATCGGGAATCGCATCGAGAGGGGTCTTTTGAAAAGACTGCCAGCCCCAAATGCCCATTGCAACACTCAACAACAAAACTAATACACGATTTTGAATAGCTGCTTCTATAATTTTTGGAATCATAATCTCGCCCCTACTTACTTGGTTCAGTAATTAAACGGCGTAAATTTGCCTGGATTTGGCTTTCTGAATCAATTAAGAACTGACCCGACACCACAATTTCATCGCCTTCTTTAACACCCGAATAAATTTCGACAATATCTTGAGTGACCATGCCCGTTTCAACCTTATGCACTTCAAATCGACCATTAGGCAAACGAATCACAACACGTTTTTCAGATCCATCATCAATAATGGCTTGTTCTGGAATAGCTAATACATCTTTTTTAGGTCCTGCAAAGAGTTCAACCTCGACCAACATATTCGCTTTTAGCTTTCTATCCGAGTTTATCACTGGTAAGCGCACCTTCATGGCTTGAGATTTTAAGTCCACCGTAGGGTAAATATAATCAATAGCCGACTCCCAACGAGAATCTGGATAAGCAATCGAGGTAATATTTGCTGTCACCCCCTCTTTTACCCATGCCTGTTGAAGTGGCAAAACCTCAGCTTCAATCCAAACCGTGCCATAATTCTCAATTTTCATCAATTCTGTTTTAGGTTGAACATACATGCCATTCTGCACAATCAAACTCTCTACCACCCCTGTTTTAGGTGCATAAACCGGAATATCATTAATCACTCGGTTACGTTTTTCAATGATTCTAATCACTGAATCTGCCACCCCTAATAACTGTAAGCGAATTTTAGCAGACTTCATTAAATTACTGGCTCGACTACCTTGACGCTTCATGCTCTGCTTTGCTAATAATAAGTCTTGTTGGGCAGAAACAATTTCAGGAGAGTAAATACGGTAAAGAATATCGCCTTTTTTAACCTTTTCACCATTACTTTGTACGCTTAAATTTTTAATCCAACCCGCAGCTCTTGGGTGAATGTGAACGACTCTTGACTCATCAGCGGTTATCCTGCCAAAGGTAGAAATATACTTCCATAAAGTCGTTTTCTGTACCTTGGTTACTCTAATCGCCAAGCCTTGTTTCAAACCATTGGCGCTAGATGATCCCACACTAACGCTGGGAGTACCTGAATTTTGTTCAAATGCTTGCTTCACTAAGGTCATGCCACATATTGGGCAGGTTCCTTCATGGTCACGAATAATTTGCGGGTGCATTGGACAAACATATTTAAAGGTAACCTGGCTATCAGACCCCAGATCTAGGAGTTCTGGTGTGGTACTCCCAACCGTTGATTGATGCTGGCTAGGGTTTTCAGCCATTGCCGAGGGAGAAATAAAGATTGCTGAAATAAGCGATAAAGAAAGTAAACGTTTCATAATTTAAGCCTTAAAAGTAAAGGGGGTAGAACAAATATAAATAAATTAAAAATATAGAAGTGCTAAAGAGTCGAAACGAAGTTGACTTAAAAAGGAGAAGCTAGCTAAGTGAGATAAGGGCAAAACATACCCATCAAACTATCCCTATCAAACCGTCGAAGGCTTTAGCGAGGAATTAAGCGATTTTGGGAGGCTGAAAGCTCTTTAAAGTCGGTGCAACAGGTAGTTGACTGACAAATAAGGTAAAACCAAGAACTGAAGGTGCTTGAAAAGAATAAGCAAGATTATTCCACACTACTGCTGAACCAGGAGCATGCATCGTATGTTGGTTGCAATGACACTTATCCTGACAATTTGGACAGTCCATCTCTGAAGACATTTCAGAATCACAACAGTCATGGGCTGAAGCCATTTTCAGCGAAGCCATATGAGGACAAGGCGCTTCATTGTCTAAATTTTCAGCCGCCACAACACCCGCCCAGCTGTTACTGAGAGAGGAGAATAGAATAAAGAAGGCGACTAAAAAATGTTTCATGGTGACTATTCTAAGAGCAAAACCTAGGTAATGTAAAGCTTTTAACTATCTAAACCCCAAAAATCATCAGGGGTAGGTAACCACCCCTGGCGATTTTTGGATTAAGAAAGGCTAAGTTAAATTCCTTAATTATTTAAGTTTAAACAAGGCTTTCTATTAAGACCTTCCGAAATAACTATTCTATTTCGACCTTGTGCTTTGGCTTCATAGACGGCGGCATCAGCCGCGTTAAATAGGGCTTTTGGATCAGCTTGAGGTTGATTGTTTTTAAAAGCAACCCCTATAGAAATGGTTTGGGTAAAAGGCTTCCCCTCAAACTGGAATGCTATTGTTTCTATTGATGCTTTTATTTGGTTAAGCGTCTCCATCACCTCTTCCTGGGTATATCCCATGAATAAAACAATGAACTCTTCTCCACCATAGCGATAACAATGAACATTTTTTAAGATTCGAGTCTTATCAAATAAGACATTGGCCATTTGAATAAGCACCTGGTCCCCCATATCATGACCGTAAGAGTCATTAACTGATTTAAAGTGATCACCATCAATAAATGCTAAGGCAATATCATCAGAATGGGTGTAGTAATCTTCGTAGTCAGCTTCATATTTTCTCTTATTATAGAGGCGGGTCAAGCCATCCGTATTAGCTTCCCCTTGCGCTTGTCGTCGCTCGTCTTGAAGAATTTTAAATTTGTAAGACAGCAAATAAGACAGCACTAAGGCTTCAATGACAATACCCACGCCAATACCGTGTAAGGCAATATAGCTATAATCCACCAAGCCCATATAGAATAAAAGCGCGTAGATATTGAAAATAATATAAAAAATATGAGCCACTAAAAATATCTTAACCAGCTTATTTCCTTTTCTATAAAGGCTAATACTTACCCATAAAAAGACAATTAGTGTGTAATCAAGTAACAAAGATAAAAGCTGTAAAGCACTATTAAAATCAACGATGCCATAAAGCACATTTAATGTTAATAGCACAATAATGCTGGTTAAAAATTTATGCTCTGTTGGATATTTTGCCTTGGTTTCGAAAATAGATTGCACAAATAAGGCTAAAAAAATGGGAATAATCATCAATGCAAAATTAAACCTAAAAGCAATACCGCCATACAAATGAATATAGTGCGCTAGAGACCCATACATATAGAACATCCAAGTCATGGCTGTTAAGAGGTAGAGGGAATAATACAAATACTCTTTAGAGCGAGATGAAACAAAGAGTAAAAGATTATAGATGGCCAAGGCAAGCAATAAACCGACAAAGAAAATACTGTCTATTTTTTCTGCAATTAAAAATTCCTGTGCATTCTTATCGCTTCGTATCGAGAAGTTATAAAAATGGTAAGCGTCCGTTTTTTGTCGGACAAATATTGTCCGATATTCTTGTGGTTCAAGCGTAAAGGCATACAAGGCATCTGCCCCATGCATATCTGATTCTAAGGCAGGGTTTACCTGCTGTTGATCAATCAGTTCACCCTGTTTGTTCACTAAAAAATACTGCATATCGATAAAGGTATAGCCTAAATCTTGATGTAACACCAAGGATTGCTGTTTGTCAGTGGCATTGAACAGATTCATTTTAACCCAAGTATCTGTCACCGTTATCCCTAAGGTATCCGCATTATTACTTTCTACAAACTGCTGGGATTGAATAGCTGGAAAATCTAATTTATCAGTATTATTTAAGAAAAGACCTATTTTAAACTGGGTAAGATTGGTCGTATCTGAATTGATGGTAACAAGAGGTTCAGACTGAGCAGCCATTGCTGAATTTAGCGATAGTAGCAATAAAAATGTAAACAATAACCTCATTCTCTCTCAATCCTTTTAAATTATTGAACGAATTTTAGCATAAAAGCTTAGTATTCAGCCCATATTGACGTACCGCGTTACTTGTTTTTTGGGAACTCTGAGGTTAGTTTTAAAATAACTGGTGACAGTAACAGCAAGGCAATTAGATTAGGGATTGCCATTAGTGCATTTAACACGTCTGCTAAGATTAAAAGGGTGTTGAAGTAGTTAGATAAGGCAGCGCCCATAAATACCGCTAAAACCCATAATACTCGGTAGCTGAAAATGCTCTTAAAGCCCATTATGTATTCTGCACAACGCTCTCCATAATAGCTCCAGCCCACAAGAGTGGTGAAAGCAAATACGGTTAGTGCGATGGCAACAATGATTCCACCTACTTCAGAATCTAAGCCCGTTGAAAAGGCCAAAGCAGTTAAAGGTGCACCAGTTTCACCGCTTTGCCAAGTATGGGTGACTAAAATAACCAAGGCTGTAATGGTACAGAGAATAATCGTGTCTATAAAAGTGCCTAGCATGGCAATGTGCCCTTGCTCGACAGGGTTGTTGGTTTTGGCAGCCGCATGCGCAATAGGCGCGGTTCCTAGCCCGGCTTCGTTTGAAAACACGCCACGTGCCACACCAAATTGAATGGCTAGAATAATACTGGCACCCGCAAAGCCACCCGCGGCGGCTTGACCGTTAAAAGCACTGTTCACAATGTTTAATAATGCATCAGGTAGTTGATCTGCATGAGTGCCTAGAATATAAAGTCCCACCCCTAAATATAGCAAGGCCATGACAGGAACCAATAAGGTAGCCGTTTTGGCAATACGCTGAATACCGCCAAATAAGACTAGGCCAACCAGGAGCATTAAAATACCTCCAGTTAGCGTGTTGTCTATATCAAAAGCTGATTCCATTGCACCTGCAACAGCATTGGCTTGTACCATATTACCAATGCCAAATGCGGCAATGGTGCCGAATAAGGCAAAAGCAAAGGCTAGGGGGGTCCATTTTTTACCCAGGCCATTTTTTATGTAATACATGGGTCCGCCAATATGATTACCTTCAGCATTTTCTTCTCGGTACTTTACTGCTAGCACCGCTTCACCATATTTGGTCGCCATGCCAACAATGGCAGTCATCCACATCCAAAAAATAGCGCCTGGCCCGCCAATAAATAAGGCGGCGGCAACGCCCGCAATGTTTCCCGTTCCAACGGTAGCAGCCAGTGCCGTCATTAAGGCGGCAAAAGGTGGAACATCACCTTCTCCTTGAGAACGCCTGCCTTTCCACAATAGGCTAAAGGCATACAATAGGTTTCTTAAGGGCAAAAAACGCAATTTTAAGGTTAGATATAAACCCGTTCCCAATAACAGCACAAGCATCACAGGTCCCCATACAATGCTGCTGGTAGCGGAAAGAAGTTGATTAATATTTTCCATAAGAAATCCTAGTTATAAACAGGGTTGTGTAGCTGATCTTGTAAATGAAGCTTTCAGCATTTTCTGACGGTTTTTATACTGTACAAATTCAGCAGGTTGCTGATTTACCATATAAAAAAAAGAGCTCTTTCTTATTTGAGGCTGGCTCACCACTTCCTCCGCTTCATCAGTATGAAGAGGACTAATGACTGCCACGGTTAAGGTAGGATTTCGCTGCTTAAGTAAGGCTACTGTCCCCAAAAAATCTTCGCTATGAAAGGTACCATTGATGTGAAGCACCTGTGCATTAGGGTGATCTTTTAAGGCTTGTAAAATAGTTTCTGCCATACTGTTATCACGCAATAATTGAGCCGAATAACCATTTTTAAGCGCGGTATTGTGCTTGCCTACTTTGGCGACAAAGCGGGTAAACTTTGCTTCATAGTCCGCATCATTAACAAAAGGTTGCTTAGGTAGGGTTGGATATTGCTGTTGAACCGCAGGCGAGAGATAAGCCTTCCCTTTTCGCCCCACACAACGCACTACTTGTTCGGGTGCATTCGTGGCATAAACGGGTAAATCGTCTCGCTTTGCAAACTCCACTAAAGGACGATAACTGCCCACATAGTTTTGCCAAGCATTAGCTTGCTTAATAAAAGGTTTTTCGCCTATTTCGCTATCTAAATAACGGTCCAATACGGGCTGTTTGTCGGTGGTGAATTGTTCTAAGGTCAACACTTGGTTGGGTTGCTGCGAATAAAGTGCAGCTTGAAGTTGGGCTTCCAATAAATGGCTCGCATGGTTACCATGAAACTCACCCATAAATACAACATCTACGCCTTGTAACTGGTGTACTAAATCATTAAATGTAATAGGGTTGGCACGACCCGCTTGAAAGAGCTGATAATCATAACTGGTCTTAAGTTCAGCGAAAGAATAAGGGGCATTAGACGGTAAGCTAGAACAGGCGGACAGGAGTAAAGTAATGATCGAAAAAAATGGAATTAACCCTACTTTTTTAATCATGCTAGCTTAGTTTTGCTCAAAGCTAAATGATTGACCTGAAATAGCAGCTTCATACATTAAACCGCCTTTTGCAACCGTAAAGGTTGCCATACCGTTATGGTAATTAGCTTTACTACTAAGGCTATTTTTTCCACCACTGGCGCCGATATGATTACCCGTCGTACCTGCACTGGCAGATGCCCCAGCCGTAACCGCAACCGCTGATGCCGTTGCACCAAATTCAAAATCACCCGTGGTAAATTCAATATAAGCACGCTTGTCTTTAAAGAAGATAATTTCACTAAAAGCCTGGCCCCCTAATTGAAAGCCGATAGAAATCGCAGCTAAAGAGGTTTGGCCCGTTACCTGACCTTTTACAAAAGTCTTGCCTTCACCATAACTACCTCCCACACCAAAGCCACCTTTACCCACGGTGGGGAACAAGGCATAACCATAGGCACTTTTAAAAAAGACATGGGTTGCTTTAGCAGATTTAAAAGATTTAACCGCATCAGAATAATCATCTGCTACCGCATTGAACGACCATAAACTGACCAGTAACATTCCTAATATTTGAATTCGCTTAAACATGGAACTTCCTTTAAAAGTGTAATGAATGAAGTAACTTTACCGCATTGCCACATAGTTTGAAAACTATTTAGCGCTAACATTACCCTGGTTTATATCAAAGAAGCTAGCGGTATCTGGATTTAAGTTAGCAATTAAGCTTTGACTAGTGGTTGAAATAATATGTTGGATATTTAGGTCTTGCAGCAAGGTTAACAAGGTTAAGCGATGCTGTTCATCTAGTTCGGCTGGTAAATCATCAATGAGCATAATCACCTGTTCTTGGCTTTCTTGCTCATACAAACTGGCTTGTGCCAATAATAAAGCGCACACAAATAGCTTTTGCTGACCTCGTGAAAGCTTCAACATGGCCTCTGTCCCCGCAAATTTAAAGCGAATGTCTGCTCTGTGGCAACCGTACTGCGTAAAGCCTTGCTTGGCATCTTTGCCATAGTTTTGCGCTAACAGTGCTGCAAAAGAGTCTGAGGCTTGCGGCCAACCGGCACGATAACCTAAATCAACCTGCTCAGCCATTTCGGGCATTAAGGCTTTGCAAAACTTCACCACAAAAGGGGTTAGCTTCAAGACATAGGCTTGTCGAATAGCGTCTATTTTAGCGGCTAAATCTACTAGCTGTACATCCCATATTTGGGTCTGATTTTGCGGAAGACGTTTCTTTAAAGCCTGGTTACGCTGTTTTAAAGCACGCTGATAGCCTCGCCAATGTTGAATAAAGTCGGCCGAAGCATGAAAGCAACCCCAGTCTAAAAACTGGCGACGCACCTTGGGTCCATCTTCTAGCAAACGATGGCTTTCAGGGGTAAGCAATTGCACGGGCAAACGTTCTGCCATGTCAGCTTGAGAGGGCACTACTTCACCATTTATTTTACATAAAGACTTTTCAATACTGCGCTTCAAGCCCATTTTATAGGTTTGATTAGTTTGGGTGACTTCAGAAAATAGGGTGAAATTAGGATGGTCTGCATTAATTAAATGCGCAGGTTTGGCGGTACGAAAAGAACGGCCTGTGGATAGCACCCAAATGGCTTCGATTAAAGAGGTTTTACCCGCCGCATTATCGCCAATAATTAAGTTTAGCCCTGATGAGAAGGTTAAATTGGCTTGGTCAATATTGCGAAAGTAATGAAGGGTTAGGCTTTGAAGTTTAGACACAGTGTACTCAAAAATACCAGGCAAAGTGCCAGACCACCCCTGGCGATTTTAACCGTTCAACTTTAATAAGAACCTTAAAAATTACCCTAAAGGGCATAAACGCCAGGGGTGGGGTGAAACAAATAAGGTTTAACTATAAGCGCATTGGCATAATAACATGCTGACAAGTACACGCATCGCCCAAAGAATCTATTAGGCAACTGCTATTCGCATCTTTCATGCTTAGGGTAACACAGTCATCATTCATAGAGTTTAGTACGTCAATAATGTAATTTACATTAAAGCCAATTTCTATTTCTGCCCCTTGATAATCAATCGCCATGTCTTCATGTGATTCATCTTGATCTGAGTTTTGAGCATGAACAGACAATAGATTTGGCGCTAAGGCTAAACGAATACCTTTAAATTTATCGTTTGATAAAATCGCTGAACGTTGTAGCAAGCTTTTCAATAAAGTGCGGTCTATCTGCACTAATTGGTCATTGGTTTGGGGAATAACACGTTTAAAGTCAGGGAAACGGCCATCAACCAACTTACAGGTAAAAACTGTGTCTTCAAACTGGACAGTTAAATAGTTTTTAGCCAGTGCAAATGAGATTAAGCTTTCGTCATCGCCAATTAATTTTTGCAATTCCAGCACACCTTTTCTAGGCAAAATAGCTTGGGTAGCCGTTAAGCCTTCTGTTGCTAACTCTGTGGTGCAGGTTGATAAACGATGCCCATCGGTTGCCACAACACGCAAAGTTTGGTGGCTAATATCGAACAACATACCGTTAAGGTAAAAGCGAACATCTTGGCTAGCCATTGCAAACGCAGTGTTATGAATAAGTTGCTTTAATTGATGCTGTTGTAATGAAAATGACAGTTCAATTTGGGTTAAATCAATAATTGGGAAGTCATCAGCTGGCAAGGTCGATAACTTAAATTTTGAACGCCCTGCCGATAAATCACAACGCATTTCATTGAAGTCCATTACCACAGTCAAACCATCTGGCACCGCTCTCACAATGCTATTTAACTTAATCGCCGGCAAGGTCACTGAAAAATCGCTTTCGCTACTTTCTAGCTCGGTCGATGCACGCGTTTCTATTTCTAAATCTGATGCGGTAACCGTTAGGGTATTCTGGCTCACTTGGAACAGAACATTCCCTAAAATGGGCATGGTTTGACGTTTTTCAACCACGCCAACTACGGTGTGTAATACAGATAAAAGGTTTTCACGTGATAAACTGATTTTCATCTTTGTGCCTTGATTTCGTTAAATTTATGTAAGATTTAGTAAGCATTATGCCTAAAATGGGCGCGAGTTTAAAGCGTTTCCCCAGACTAAGTGGTAATGATTCTAATTAATGTATTGTAATCTTCATCTATACGATGATCTTCTTCACGTAATTCTGCAATTTTTCGAACTGCGTGAAGCACCGTAGTATGGTCTCTGCCGCCAAAAGCATCGCCTATTTCTGGCAAACTATGGGTGGTAAGTTCTTTCGAAATTGCCATGGCGACTTGTCTGGGCCTTGCCAGGTTACGGGTTCGTTTTTTAGATAAAATTTCAGCCACTCTAATCTTGTAAAAATTAGAAACCGTTTTTTGAATATTTTCTAACGTCACCATTTTTTGCTGTAAGGCAAGCAGGTCTTTTAATGACTCTTTCGCCAACTCGATAGACACCGTTTGCTGTGTAAACTGGGCAAATGCACCCACTCTTTTCAGCGCGCCTTCTAGGTCACGAACGTTACCACGCAAGCGCTTGGCAATAAAGAAAGCCACTTCATCTGGCAGCATAATATTAAATTCTGATGCTTTTTTAAGCAAAATAGCCACGCGCATTTCAAATTCTGGCGGCTCCACGGCAATGGTTAAGCCCCAACCAAATCGAGATTTTAAGCGGTCTTCTAAGCCATCTACTTCTTTCGGGAAACGATCACTGGTTAAAATAACCTGCTTGTTACCTTCTAGCAGCGTATTAAAGGTATGAAAGAACTCTTCTTGTGACTGGTCTTTATTGGCGAAAAATTGAATATCATCTATTAATAGTGCATCTAAAGAGCGATAGAAACGTTTGAACTCATCAATTTTATTATGACGAAGCGCATTGACCATATCGGCCACAAAACGTTCTGAATGTAAATAGACTACGCGCGCATCTGGGTTTTTGGCCAATAAGGCATTACCAATGGCGTGCATAATATGAGTTTTACCCAAACCAACCCCGCCATAAATAAAGAATGGGTTGTAGCTTCCACCCGGGTTTTCCGCCACTTGACGAGCCGCTGCAGCCGCTAATTGGTTAGCCTTACCTTCTACAAAAGAGTCGAAGGTGAAGTTGGGGTTTAGGTTGTGTTTAATAGTTTTTTTAGGCGCTTTACGGGCATTATCTGCCTTGGCGCCTGAACCAGTTGTTTCACGAATATTGGCAAACAAGTTTTGCTTCGGCTCACTCACACGCAATGGTTGAGGCACAGATGTGTCTTCCATTTCGGTTAAGGTTTCAATAGCATATTCACCCGCTTCTAGCTTAACCGCTGGCGGGTTAACAGGCATGACCAAAGCAACCGCTTCTTCAATTTTACCCATTAGGCGTCTTTCCACCCAATCAAAAATAAAGCTGGTAGGCGCAATTAAACGGATAACACCTGGCTCTTCAATGGACACAATAGGCTGTATCCAAATCAAAAATTGTTGGTCATTAAGGGTTGATTGAAGCTGTTTCTGAACCTGTGGCCAAAGTAATTGTGTCAAAAGCTATCTCTTCCTCTGAGAATTTAATATCACCTTAAATTTGGCGATACTTAACTAAAAACCTATTATTATTTTCTGGCTTTTTCGATCCGTTAAACGGAAAACAAGTGTCAAAAATAGGGTTTTTATAATCGTGAGCGAATTATAACTGTGAATAACTTTAATTAATAGACATACCCTGTGGATAAGATTGGGATAAACCCTGTGTACAACTTAAGTAAAATACATTGTAACCAGTTGATTTAAAATGTAATTATACAATGTTTTTTAAAAATAAAATAAGTTGTATAAAAGGTTTTATACACATCATTACAAATAATGATAGCGATAACATACCCTCGCGAAATCCTTGATAACAAAAGGGGTTGGAGTGGAGGGTCTAAAAAAGTTAAAAGAAAAACATCTTCATTGCTAAAATAATTAGCAACAATCCAAAGACTATTTTCAGCTTTTTAACCGGTAGCTGATGGGTTAATCTTGCTCCTAAAGGCGCTGTAAAATAACTAGACAATACAATACCCAAGAAAGCTGGCCAATAGATAAATCCTGTAGAATAGGCAGGCAAGCCAACTACAGACCACCCTGCCCATAAAAATCCGATGGTACCTGACAGAGCCACGGGTAAACTGCAAGCCGCAGAGGTAGCAATCGCTCGTTGCATGGACACATTGTGCCACACCATATAAGGTGTATTTAACGCCCCTCCGCCAATGCCCACTAAAGAAGATAAGCTACCAATAAGTGTCCCTGCAAAAGTTTGTCCTGCTTTACCTGGTAACGCTCGATCTGGTGCTGGTTGAAAATTCGACAACATTTTTAAAGCAATGATTAATTCCATGACAGCAAATGTTTTTGCCAATACCTCGCCTGACATAAACTGCGCAATCCAGGCACCTAATAACCCACCGATAAAAATACCTGGCGTAATAGTTTTAAAAATATCCCACCGCACAGCATCATGTTTATGATGAGCTCGAACAGAAGCTAGCGAGGTGATTAAAATAGTGGCCAAAGAGGTACCAATGGCTAAATGCACTAAATGATCGCTCTGCAAATAAACCGCAAACACGGCTGTCAGCACCGGCACTAAAATTAACCCACCGCCAATGCCTAGCAAGCCTGCAAAGAAACCCACCACGGCACCCGTGACTATGTATATACTAAATTCTAAAATCATGCGGTAAATTATAAGCCATTGAACCCCGTAGCGGGCGTATGCTTGAACCCATTTTTCTGATAAGGTTATCAATAATACGTTTGAAACGTCACCTCCTTGACAAAATTCGGAAGCATTTAGAAAGTATAATCATGTCAGACAAAAAGCATCTCACCTTTAACCAACAGTGCTACGAATTATTAAAGCAAATACCTGAAGGCAAAGTTTCTACCTACAAAGCACTTGCCAATGCATTAGGCACCAAAGCTTATCAAGCCGTCGGCAATGCCATGAACAAAAACCCAAACCCTTATGTAGTGCCTTGCCACAGAGTGGTTCAAACCAATGGTGAGCTAGGTGGATTTGCTTATGGGCCTAAAGAAAAAATAGCACTGCTTAAAAAAGAAGGTGTCCACATTGAAGACAATAAGGTCGTTGATTTTAAAATTCATTTCTTTGATGGCTTTCAACCTTAAAAATCGCCAGGGGTGGGGTCGCCAGGAAGCACTGTGAAATGAACGAGCTATTTAATATAGTTAATTATTTTGAGGCGTGCTGTCGACAGGTATAATGGATAACATTATTATTAAACTAAGACCTTCAATATGAAAAAAACCTTCTCTCTCCAGCACGAAAAAATCAAGCCTGCGCGTTTAGCTGACAAAATTAAACATGAAGTTAAAAAGTACATGAAACGTGAATCTCGTCGTGCCTTACCGACGGGCATGGATTTTTGGGATTTTGATTGTCGTTTTGGTGCCAATGCGAAGACGGCCGAAGTTATCCATGTTTCAAAGATCAATGAATATATTAGTCAAGCTGAAGCAGATGAACTGTCTGAATTTTATTTAGAAATCTTATCTCATGCTAAAAAACGTCACTACACCGCTTCTGAATCAAATGAATACGACGGCCTAGACTAAGGGTAAACTAATTTTATGCCGTCCATTCATGAACAAATGCATTAACTTAATCTTGACTAGATTAGTAGAATAGTCACCTAATTCCGCGTTTAAAACAATTTAGACGCTTAAGAATTTGCTTATTTCCTAAAAAAACGTATAATGCCCCGTTCTTTCGCAAGAAATATTTATTTAAACAGGTGATATCATGAAACGTACTTTCCAACCTAGTGTTATCAAACGCGCTCGTACCCACGGTTTCCGTGCTCGCATGGCTACAAAAAATGGTCGTAAGATCATTGCTGCTCGTCGTGCAAAGGGACGTAAGCGTTTGACTCCATAGTCGTTAAGCTTTCTTAATGACTATAGAAAAACAAGATTTTGATGCGCTAACGCCTTCCGAGACTTCGGAATTAGCGCAGCTTAATTGCTCAGATTTATCTCGCCCCACCCTCCCTAAAGAGCAACGTCTCTTAACACCCGACCATTTTTCTTTTGTTTTTGCAGATGCAAAAAAGTTTGCCAATAAACATTGGACACTCATCGTTCGCCCCAACCAAAAGCCATACCCTAGAATAGGTTTAGCCGTTGCAAAAAAACAGCTAATTAGGGCTGTCTGGCGAAATAGAGTAAAAAGATTGGCTCGCGAAGCATTTCGTCAACATAAACAAGCCTTAAGCGGGTATGATATTGTGGTTTTAGGGCGTCGTGAAATGCAAAATATTGACAACCAAACCCTAAACAACAGTTTTGAACATTTAATTCGAAAAATTAAAAATAGCCGTTTAAAAGACAGTAAATAAGTAGGACTTAAATAAACATGAATATGAGATCTTTTTGGTGGATGGCATTAGCCTTCACGCTTTTGTGGATTTGGATGGAGTGGAATAAATTCCAACAGGTTCAAGTGATACCTACAACACCTGATAATGCTGAAATAGTTGCTCCCGCTTCTGCTAATGCAGGGGTTCCCGCGACCAACCAGGCTAGGGCTTCACAAAGTGATATTCCTGTAGCTGAAGTACAAAATAAAGTTGTACCTACTGCTAAACCAGAGATTGCTCAAGCACAAAGAATTCATGTTAAAACTGATGTTTATGACCTTGTTCTAGACACCCACGGCGGTGGTATTAGAGAGCTAAAGCTATTAAAGTATGCAGCAACTAAAGACCATTCAAAAAAATTCCAGCTAATGGGAGACAGCGGTCCAAGACTTTATATCGCTCAAAATGGGATTGCCACAGAACCTAATGCCACCTTACCCGCGCCAACCCATAATTCACTGTATCAATCTAGCCAAAACAGTTATACGCTAGTAGGTGATACTTTAGTGGTGCCAATGACTTGGCAGAAAGATGGTATTAAGATCACAAAGACTTATACCTTCCACAAAGGCGATTATAAAATTTTTGTGGACTACAAAGTAGAAAACAATACTCAGCAAAAATGGGCAGGTAGCCTTTATTCTCAAATCAAACGCAATACTTTCGATCCTGACCATAACCGAATGATGCATACCTACACTGGTTTTGTTTTATACGATGGTCATGCTGAAGATAAGTATGTTAAGCATTCTTTTGATGACTTAGATACTAAACCTGTGGTCTCTCAACAAGAAACTGGTGGTTGGGCTGCGATGATTCAGCAGTACTTCTTATCTGCCATTATTCCCAAGCAAACAGCTTTAAATACTTTTTATGCTAAGCCTGCTGGCAATGGAACCTATGTTGCTGGCGTAGTAGAGCCTTTAGTTTCAGTTAATTCTGGGAAATCTGCTACCCTGTCAACTGAACTATATATCGGGCCTATTATTCAAGGTACCTTGGCAAGTGTTGCTCCTGGGTTAGAGCTAACCGTTGATTATGGTATTTTAACCCTCATTGCTAAGCCTATTTTCTGGTTGCTAAGTTTCATTCATTCATTCCTAGGCAACTGGGGTTGGTCAATCATTTTACTGACGATCATCATTAAAGCAGCTTTCTATAAGCTGTCGGCAACCTCGTATCGCTCAATGGCACACATGAAGAAGTTCCAACCTAAGTTAAAGCAGCTGAAAGAAAACTATGGTGATGACAAAGCTTTATATCAGAAGAAGATGATGGAGTTGTACAAAAAAGAGAAGATCAATCCATTAGGCGGTTGCTTACCTATTTTGCTACAAATGCCAGTCTTTATCGCACTTTACTGGGTACTATTATACTCTGCTGAAATGCGCCAAGCACCGTGGATTTTATGGATTACCGATCTATCAGCAAAAGATCCTTATTTCATTCTACCAGTGATAATGGGTATCTCTATGTGGGTACAGCAAAAGCTTAACCCATCGGCCATGATGGATGAAATGCAACAGAAAGTAATGAAGTTTTTACCTATTATTTTCACGGTATTCTTCATGTTCTTCCCTGCAGGTTTGGTACTTTACTGGGTAGTTAACAACGTATTATCTGTTACCCAACAATGGTATATCACCAAAAAGATTACTGAAGAGGAAGTGGCGAAAGCTAAATAGGAATTCTTATGCATTTATCTTATGAAAAACTAGGCATCGACCACCCAATGTATGGCAAAGCACGATACATTGTGATGGATGGTATGAATGCCGTTTGTTACAAAACAGACGAAGGCTACCTACCTTTAGCGGCCGATGGTTCTGCACCTGCACCGGTTCAAGCTGTTGAAAAGAACAAGCATCAACAAGCTAGATCTTTATTTGTATTAAGCTTTGCCATTAATGGTGAAGCCGAAGAAATGACCTTTAAGTCTAAAAAGAAAATGGATAAAACCATCGCCTTTTATAAAGATAAAGCCTTCGTTACTGATATTAAATCTACTGAATATCAGTTAGCAGACTAGCTTTCCATTTTTAAAACGCCTGCTTGTGTGTGAACATTGGTAGGCGTTTTTGTATCCACTGACTTCACAGGCTATAATAAGCGCATGACTCTTTCCCCTAACGAACTTGATGATCATCACCAAGATACCATTGCCGCCATCGCCACGGCACCTGGTCGGGGTGGTGTGGGTATTGTTCGTGTGTCAGGCCCTTTGGTAAAAGACATTGCTACTGCTATTTTGGGCAAGTTACCTACCCCACGTTATGCAAAATATGGTGCTTTTCTAGCTGAAGATAACAGCCCTATTGACCATGGCATTGCCTTGTACTTTCCCAACCCGCACTCCTTTACAGGAGAAGAGGTGCTGGAACTACAAGGCCACGGTGGACCTGTCGTATTAGACTGGTTGCTAAGTCGAACCATTCAGCTGGGTGCCAGAATGGCACAGCCGGGTGAGTTTTCAAAACAAGCCTTTTTAAATGATAAGCTCGACTTAGCCCAAGCTGAAGCCATTGCTGACCTGATTGATGCCAGCTCACAACAAGCCGCTAAATCAGCTTTGAAGTCATTACAAGGTGAATTTTCAGCACAAATAAATGATTTGGTTGAACAGCTTATTCAGCTACGAATATTTGTAGAAGCAGCGATTGATTTTCCAGAAGAAGAAATCGATTTTTTATCTGATGGTAAAGTGGCAGGACAACTACAACACATTTTAGATCAGCTTCACCGTGTCTTCCATTCTGCCCAGCAAGGCGTATTGTTACGAGAAGGCATGTCGGTAGTTATTTTAGGCCGCCCTAATGCTGGAAAATCTAGCTTATTAAATGCCCTAGCCGGGAAGGAAGCGGCTATCGTTACCGATATTGCCGGCACCACCCGCGATATTGTTAAAGAAGAAATTCAAATTGACGGCATGCCGCTCCATATTTTAGACACCGCCGGGCTACGTGAAGCCACCGACGCAGTCGAAAAAATAGGCATTCAAAAAGCCTGGGATGCCATTATAGATGCCGACCGAATTTTAGTGATGGTACAGGCAAGTGAAGACATTGACCCTGATGACCAGGCTATCTTAGACAAGCTACCTAAGCATATTCCTGTTACGCTTATTCGTAACAAAATTGACCTAATGGATATAGCACCCAAAATAGAACACCAAGATAATACTGGGCAAAGTATGCAGGTTTTTGGGCATGAAGAAACCGTTATTTGGCTATCTGCAAAGCAGGCTCCTGAGCATAATAAAGGCCTGGCGCTTCTGAAAAAGCATTTAAAAACCACCATGGGCTTTGCCCAAACTGAAGAGGGTGTATTTATGGCTAGAAAACGCCATTTAGATGCCTTAACCGCCGCTTTAGAGTTAGTTCAAACAGGCCAGCATCAGCTAGAAAACTTTGCTGCCGGAGAACTATTAGCGGAAGATTTGCGCCAAGCACAGATTGCCTTATCTGAAATTACCGGGCAATTTACCAGCGATGATTTATTAGGGCGAATATTCACCTCTTTCTGCATTGGTAAATAACGAACTACCCCCAAATTAATAGCACTACACGCAAAAATAACGTAATTAAAAGCAAAGGCAAGCAAATATGATCACCCTTAAAATTGACAATTTAAGCCACGATGGAAAAGGCATTGGCCGTATAGAGGGTAAAACTATCTTTGTTGCCGGCGCCATTCCTGGCGATGAAGTCAGTGCCTATATTACCCAAGAACAAGCCAGCTTTTCAGAAGCCACTTTAAAAGAGATTTTAGTGGCCTCACCTGACCGAGTTGAGCCTTTTTGCGAGCTATACAACCAATGTGGTGGTTGCCAATTACAGCATGCAAGCATTGAGGCACAAAGACGTTTTAAAACAGACAATTTTATTACCGCCTTAAAAAAGGCTGTTGATATGCGCAAATGTAAAATAGCGCCTGCATTAACTTCGGAAGATACCGGTTATCGCCGTCGTGCTCGCTTTGTGTACGGCCGTAACAAATCTAATAAAGAAGCTAACTTTGGGTTTAGAGCCAAAGGCAGTGTCGATATTATCGATGTGCCACAATGCCCATTACTAACCCCTGCATTAAATGAAGCTTTAACGTTAAAACGTGAACAACGTATTCCTGAAGCCAGCCGTTCTTTAAAAGAAGTGACCGCACTAGAAACTCCGACGGGCGTAGTATGGTCTGATGAAACGACCAGCGCAAATTACAGCTTCAGCTTAAAACAACAGGCTTATCAGTTTAGTTTGCCCAGCGATGGCTTTATTCAGGTAAACAGCGAACTGAACGAACAGATGATTCAACAAGCCATCGACTGGTGTCAATTAGAAAGCCACCACTCTGTGTTAGATCTATTTTGCGGCGTGGGGAACTTCACTCTACCTATTGCCAGCCAAGTCGCTAAGGTTGTCGGTGTCGAAGGCGATGCACAGCTTATTGAGCATGCTAAGAAAAATGCCGATGCCAACCAATTAGGTCAAACCCAGTTTTATAAAACTGACCTGTTTAATGACTGTTCTGGCTATCAATGGTTTCATGGTGAGAAATATGATCGAATCTTACTCGATCCAGGCCGCCAAGGTGCCCACCAAATTAGCCAGATTTTAGGCAGGTTAAAAGCTGAAATAATTGTGTATGTTTCTTGTAATGCTGCAACCTTAATTAGAGACCTAAAATTACTCGAAGCTCAAAACTACCAAATTCGTAAAGCCGGCTTCATGGATATGTTCCCGCATACCTCTCATGCTGAAGTGATGGTGCAGTTGGTTAAAGTTAAAAAGCTGCCTAAAAAGAAAAAACAAGATATTTTCAAAATATAACGGTAGTATAAGGGGCTACATTAAATAGTCTTTAGGGTTACGTGTGAAAAAAAAGCTCAATAAGGCCGTACAAATTTGTTCTAAGATGGCCATACCTTCTATTCCTGAAGAAGTGCTCAAACTCAAAGAAGAGTTGAATAAAAAATACCCTAATACCGTTACCATCGCTAACTTAATTAGCCATAACCCTGAACTATTAGCCAGCTTCTTAAGCTTAGTCAACTCTAGCTTAACCGAAAATACCACGCCCATTGGGGATGCAAAAATGGCAGTGAGTGTTATGGGGCTGGATGAAATTTATAACCTATTTCTGGCCACCAGTTTAACCAATGCCATCGCACAAACTCCCGCTGAAAAAGCCATTTTAATGCATGGTGCTAAAGCAGGTCTAGCGGCTGCAGAGCTCTCCTATTGGGTATTTGATGTGACCCGTTCTGAAGCTTATATGGCCGGCCTTATGCAAAATGTTGGCGCGGTATTCTTAGCCAGACAAGATCCCGAAAGCTACCATCAATTATTTTCAAAACAACTCAGTAACCCTCTTACCGCTTATAAAGAAGAAGTGATAGATTATGAAACCTCTCATAGCTATTTAGGGACTTTTTTAGCCAAGAAATGGCATATGAATAGTGAGCTTTACCAAGCAATTTTAATGCACCACTATGCTGACTTTGCCAGCAAAGTTACCAATGAAAAAATACGCCATTTAATTGGCTTAATGATGGCCGCTAACTATGTCGTTAGCTCTGCCACGGGGGAAATGTACATTACCCAAGAGCTAAAAGACTACCGAGATTTAGGACTAAAAGAACTTAACTTACCCGCCAATGCAATGCAAGCTGCCTCTGCCGCCGTAGCAAAATGGGGTAACTCTATTGGGCTAAGTACAGGCAGCCACTAGAGAAAATTTTATCAAACCTGCCGCCTCTACGCTCTACTAAACCTCTGTTTCCAGACCCCACCCCTGGCGATTTTTAAGGTTCAACAAACCTTTTTTAAGGCTGAATAATCTAACCTGACAAATCCTTCATATCTTTATTAAAATAACTTTAATAATTTCAATGACTTATAACTGTTCTTAAAGCCCAAGTTTTGTTCGCTATTACCCCAGTATTTTGGTAAAATTACCCTAGTTTTATAAACACCTAAAACTCCCTAGCAAACCATCCATTAAGAGTGCTGTATGACTGAAGAAACCAATATTCCAGAAGAAAGTAATGCTTATGATTCCTCATCCATTCAAGTCCTAAAAGGGCTTGATGCCGTTCGTAAAAGACCGGGCATGTACATCGGTGATACAGACGATGGTTCAGGGTTACACCACATGGTATTCGAAGTGGTCGACAACGGTATCGATGAAGCCCTAGCGGGGCACTGCGACAAGGTCGTGGTCACTATTCATACCGATGGTTCAGTATCTGTTACCGATAACGGACGTGGTATTCCCGTTGGCATTCATGAAGAAGAAGGTGTGTCAGCGGCCGAAGTGATTATGACTGTGCTACACGCCGGTGGTAAGTTTGATGATAACTCTTACAAGGTATCTGGTGGACTACACGGTGTAGGTGTTTCAGTAGTAAACGCGCTCTCTTCCGAGCTAACGCTGACGATCAAACGTGAAGGTCATATTTGGAAGCAAACTTACAAGCATGGCGAACCTGTTGCACCTTTAGCCTCTGTTGGTGATACGGATGAAACGGGTACAGAAATTCGTTTCTTACCTAGCACAGACACCTTTACCCAGGTTGAATTTAGCTTCGATTACCTGCTTAAACGCCTAAGAGAGTTGTCTTTCCTTAACTCGGGCGTACATATCGAATTGATTGATAAACGTGATGATAAGCACGAAGTATTCAAATACGAAGGCGGAATCTTAGCCTTTGTTGACTACATCAACACCAGTAAGACTCCAATTCATGAAAAAGCTTTTTATTTTTCTACCGTTAAAGATGACATTGTTGTTGAAGTGGCCATGCAGTGGACAGAAGTGTACCAAGAATCTATTTATTGCTTTACCAACAACATTCCACAACGTGATGGTGGTGCCCATCTTTCCGGTTTCAGAGCGTCTTTAACCCGCACTTTAAACCAGTATGCAGAAAAAGAAGGTCTGTTGAAGAAGTACAAAATGACCGTATCAGGTGACGATGCTCGTGAAGGTTTAGCGGCTGTTATTTCAGTAAAAGTACCTGACCCTAAGTTCTCTTCTCAGACTAAAGATAAGCTGGTTTCATCTGAAGTAAAATCTGCTGTTGAAACCGCCATGAATGAAAAGCTAGCCGAGTTCTTAATGGAGAACCCGAAAGATGCGCATGCTGTCTTTGCTAAGATTGTTGATGCCGCTCGTGCAAGAGAAGCGGCAAGAAAAGCCCGCGAAATGACTCGCCGTAAAGGGGCTTTAGACATTGCAGGCCTACCTGGTAAGCTAGCCGATTGTCGTGAAAAAGATCCTGCTAAATCTGAAATTTACCTAGTGGAGGGAGATTCTGCGGGTGGCTCAGCCAAGCAAGGGCGTGACCGTCGTACCCAAGCTATTTTGCCGCTAAAAGGTAAAATTCTAAATGTAGAAAAAGCCCGTTTTGACAAGATGTTACAGTCTGCCGAAGTAGGGACACTAATTACCGCACTAGGTTGCGGTATTGGCCATGAAGACTATAACCCAGACAAAATCCGTTACCACCGCATCATTATCATGACCGATGCTGACGTAGATGGTTCGCACATTCGTACTTTGTTGCTAACTTTCTTCTATCGTCAAATGCCAGAATTGATTGAACGTGGTTATATTTATATTGCCCAGCCACCTTTATACAAAGTGAAAAAAGGTAAGCAAGAAGCCTATTTAAAAGATGATGCTGAGCTAGAAAGCTATTTATTGCAGTCTGCGCTAGACAATGCCGCCCTAACCGGTGGCCATGGCATACCACCTATTCAAGGTATGGGACTAGAAACCTTAGCCAAAGAGTTCTTAAAAACTGTACGCGTTATTGGTCGACTGGCCCGCCGTTATAACGACACCTTCTTAAACCTAATGATTGACTTACCAAAAGTCTCACTAGACATGCTAAATGATCAAGCTGCACTAACACAGTGGGTTGCGTTGGTTAAACCACGCTTAGCAGCCATTGGTGAAATTCAGAAGGTTGAATACTCTCTAACATCAGAGCCAGCAACAGAAGGTGAAGCCAAGCTTCAACTGCGCTTGCAAAAACGTGAACATGGTACGCTTAGCTCACAAGCTTACGATGAAGAGTTTTTCAATGCTTCTGACTACTTGCAAATTGCCAATATTTCTAAGCAGCTGGAAGGCTTGATTGAAGCAGGCGCCACAATTCAACGTGGTGAAAAAACTCAATCCATTACTCACTTTAAAGAAGCTTTAGACTGGTTATTAACAGAAGCCAAACGTGGTCAAAACATTCAGCGTTACAAAGGTTTGGGTGAAATGAACCCAGAACAACTTTGGGAAACCACCATGAATGCCGAAGCACGTCGCCTATTGCAAGTGACTATTTCTGATGCTATTACCGCTGACCAAGTCTTTACTACCTTAATGGGTGATGAAGTTGAACCACGTCGTGATTTCATTGAAAAGAACGCGCTACAAGCTGCAAACGTAGACGTTTAAAAGGAATAACCCTCGTTTTTAAAGCAGGGGTATCACCTTGAAAAACAAACAGATTTGATAAAATCATCAAAATCGGCTTTAATACGCCCACTAAATTTTTAAACATAAACTTCTTATTGGCTTTTGCTGGTAAAGAACTTTGGAGAAACTGATATGTCAATACAACACCCTATTATTACAGTTACCGGTTCATCTGGTGCTGGTACTTCTTTTGTAAAACGTGCCGTAGAAACTATCTTTGACCGTGAAAAGCTAAAAGTTGCGGTTATCGAAGGCGATAGCTTCCACAAGTATTCTCGTGTTGAAATGCGTGCTAAAGTTGCAGAGTCTAAAGAGAATGGTGGTCCAGTACTAACTCACTTTTCTGAAGCGGCTAACGAATTCAACAAGCTAGAAGACTTATTTGCTTCTTACAAAGAATCTGCAACCGGTAAAAAACGCTACTACATTCACTCTGAAGAAGAAGCGGACGAGCATAACGCACGTTTAGGAACTGATTTCGTACCAGGTGAATTTACACCTTGGGAAGAGATTGAAAAAGATACAGATATTATGTTTTACGAAGGTCTTCACGGCATGGTTAAGCGTAAAGATCACGGGCCAAAAGAAGGCATGTACGATGTTTCTCAGCACGTTGATTTAGGTATTGGTGTCGCACCCGTGGTAAACATTGAGTGGATGCAGAAAATCTACCGTGATACTTCAGAGCGTCCTTATACCGTAGAGCAAGTACGTGACACCATTATGGAACGTATGGATGACTACATCGAGTTTATCGTGCCTCAGTTCCACCGTACACACGTAAACTTTCAGCGTATCCCGTTAGTAGATACTTCGGATCCTTTCTCTACTCAGACTACCACTGCACCAATGGGACCTTCTCCTGAAGATTCTTTAATCATTACGCATGTTCGTCATGATGAAATAAATTTAAAGGATATCGTAGGTCAAATTGAAGGTGCTTGGTTACAGAATGAGCAGACTATGATTTGTTCAGGCACTCAAATGGTTGATGCAATGGATATCATCATGACACCAATCATTCAAAAGCTAATCGCTAAAAAGCGTGCAGCAATGGCTAAGCGAGCTTAATCGATTCTTACCTTTTTGACTGTAAAGAAACCCGCTAATGCGGGTTTTTTATTATCGGTTATAGCTAATAAATTCAAGAGATTATCCTGAAGCGTTAAAACCAATAATCTTACGGCGGTCTCGTTTGGTTGGACGACCCATTCTACGGTCACAATACCCCACCAAAGCCATATTTTATGATGACGATTTCGGGGTTAAGCCGCTCACCATCTAATTAAAAAGGTTTGAGCTGTTTCAAAATTATCATGCTTATCTAATCTAAGCAGAGCCCTAATTTTAACTTTTCGATAGCTTAGTAAAAAGTAAATAACAACTACTTAGGTGGTGTTGTTTGTCCCATTGCCGGATAAAATACTAACTTAAAAACTCCATTTTTAGGATCAAAATACTTTCCTGCATACATCGCCTCTCTTAGCACCGATAAGCTATTGGCTTCAAAGTAAATTCTTTCCAACAACTCATTATTACCTTTAGCTGTTCCATATAGGTTATATTGAAATTCAACTACCCCTTTTCTAATTTGCTTCATGGTGTAATTAACAGCATAAGGGTGATAATCTAACGCATAAGTTTGGCTACGGATACCTTGTTTGTCCATGGGTAATATCACTGGACGAATCATTTGAAAATGAAAATTAGGAACCAGCGTATCTTGTACAAATCGTTCTTCTGATAAATTTTTAAGGTATAAGTTTCCTGAAGAAGCTTGTCCAAAATCAAATTTAACATCCATACTTTGACCTTTTACATTAAAAGTCAAACCAAAAATACCCAATTTCTTTAGTGATGACACACCATTATTAGCGAAAAATAAAAAACCAAGTTTATTTCCTTTGCCATCTTTAATAGTAAGGTATAAGCTGGTGGGATAAGAGCGATTGCTAGGTAATTTTTTATATTTCAAATCAAAAGTATAAGCATCCCCTGCTTTGTCTTTAAATATAAAATGTATTTTGTTTTTACCTTCCCCTACATCACTTAAGACAAGGGCTTTAGATACGTCGACATTATTACCTGAAGAAATGGTGAGTTGAAAAGGGCTAGTATCAGCTAGTACTTGCGTGCTAAGCCCAAGTAGTATTGGGAATAAAACCTGCTTAATTAAGTGAAAAAAAGGGCTAAAGGTATATTTAAGGCGCATTAGAAAACTCCTGGTTATATTTAGTTTATAAGGCATCTTAACTAGAACGGAAGTAGCAAAATTTATTACAAGAAATACCCAAATAATTAAATAAACTAGCTTTCAGTAAAGTTAAACCCTATTATTTTACGGCGGTCTCGTTTGGTTGGACGACCCATGCCACGTTCACGATACCCTGCTAGTGCCATATCTGCTGGTGGAGATTTTTGGTTAAGCAGTTCGCTGTCTAATTGAAATAAGGCTTGAGCTGTTTCAAAATTACCACGCTTATCTGAAATAAGCAGCACTGTAATTTCAACTTTTCGATGAGCCTGAGTAATCTTTAATTTATCACCTGCTTGTAAAGTTTTACTGGGCTTTGGCTTGATGCCATTTAGTGAAACTTTTCCGCCTTTAATCGCTTCCAAGGCTACACCACGAGTTTTAAAAAATCGGGCAGCCCATAACCATTTATCAACCCGGAGTTTATTCAACTTTTTCAAAGCCTTCTTGTACGTCTGCAGATTTGGCTATAAATCGTAACCAAATATAGCCAAATAGGCCGGCAAATAAAGAAGCAATTAAAATACCCATTTTGGCTTGAAACAACATTACCCCATCACCAGGCCAAGCTAAGTTGGCAATGAATATTGACATGGTAAAACCTATTCCGCCTAAGAAAGAGACCCCAAATAGCTGTGAATTTGTTGAGCCATTAGGTAGCTTTGCCAAACCTAATTTAATGGCGATAAAAGAGACGCCAAAAATACCCACCACCTTACCTACCACTAGACCTATCATCACCCCCATAGTAATCGGTTCTACAATCACTTCTGAAAGATGTGAAAAATCAATCGCAATCCCTGCATTGGCCATGGCAAATAATGGAATAACTAATAAGCTCACTGGCAGATGAAAATCATGCTCTAGCCGGTTTAAAGGGGCTTGAACAGAATGAATATTACTTTCCATTTTATGCAAAATACCCTTTTGCTGATCATGTAGTTGAAAGTCTTCTTTAAATTTATACTCTGAAAACTTTTCAGTTAAATCACACATACGTTCTTGAAAGGCTTTAGGATTGTAAGCTGGCTTTGCTGGAATGGCCATAGCAACTAAAATACCGGCTATGGTTGCGTGAATACCTGATTCCAACATAAAAGCCCACATCACAATACCTACCAAGAAATAAGGCAATGGGCGATGAATACCAAAACGATTAAAACCAATTAAAAGAACAAAACAGCCCAAAGCCCACAATAAGGGCAACATATTAATTTGTTCTGTATAGAAAATAGCAATGACCCCTACTGCAACCAAATCATCTACGATGGCTAGGGCAACTAAAAAGGTAACCAAGGCAATGGGAACGCGTTTACCTAAAAGTACGAGTGCAGAAACAGCAAAAGCAATATCGGTTGCCATCGGAATTCCCCAGCCATTTTCACCTGGTAATCCCATGTTAATTTGATAATAAATCAACGCGGGAACAATGACCCCTCCTAGTGCAGCAATAATCGGTAAAATAGCATTTTTGATATCTGACAGTTCGCCAACCAACGCTTCTCGCTTAATTTCTAAACCAATTACAAAAAAGAACAAGGCCATTAAACCATCATTAATCCAGTGGTGAATGGAGTGATCTATCTTGTAATCTCCTAGTCCAATCACGATACGAGTTTCAAAGAAATGATGGTAAGTATCGTACAAATAGCTGTTGGCTAAAATTAAAGCTACTACCGTCATGAACATCAATATTAATCCAGTAGTGGTTTGTTGATGTAAAAAGTGCTCAAAAGGCGTCGCCACTCGGTTAAAGGCCTTTTCCCAGGGTGCGTAAAGTTTAAAGTCTTTTAAGGTTTTCATAATTGCGGTTAATTTTCCGTACAGTCTAAAATCAATTCCTTATAATACACGTAAAACCCCATTTTAAGGATAAAAAATGACTCTATTCAAGGCTATACTCAGTGTTTTATTACTCGCTTTGCTCCCTACGTTAGCACTAGCAACCGATAAGCCACATAGTATAGATTTAACCACTCATTGGGCAGGTTATACCGCTTTAGCTATCTTTGTCTTAGCTTATATATTCGTAATGACTGAAGAGTTTACCCACTTAAGAAAGTCTAAACCCGTTATATTGTCTGCCGGTTTAATTTGGGTTTTAATTGCCTATGTAATGAACTCTTATGGCTTTGACCATATTGCTGAAGAAGCCGTTCGTCATAATATTTTAGAATTTGCAGAATTATTCTTATTCTTGCTAGTTGCCATGACCTATATTAATGCCATGGAAGAACGTGGCGTGTTCGATGCATTGCGGGGTTGGTTAGTATCGAAAGGCTATACCTATAAACAACTATTTTGGATTACTGGAATGCTGGCTTTCTTTATCTCGCCAGTAGCCGATAACCTCACCACGGCTTTATTAATGGGTGCAGTTATTTTAGCGGTGGGCGTTAAGTCACCTAAGTTTGTGGCGATTGCTTTTGTAAATGTCGTTATTGCAGCCAATGCTGGTGGTGCCTTCAGCCCATTTGGTGACATCACAACCTTGATGGTTTGGCAAAAAGGGCATTTACAATTTGCTGAATTCTTCTTGTTGTTTATTCCTTCTTTAGTGAACTTTGTGGTGCCAGCGATCATTATGTCATTCGCTATCCCTAACGATAAGCCAGAATCCTTGGCAGAAACAACTTCTTTAAAACGAGGGGCTATGCCAATAGTGACCTTATTCTTCTTAACCATATTAACTGCGGTAAGCATGCATAACTTCTTACACTTACCCCCCATGTTGGGCATGATGACTGGTTTAGCTTACTTACAGTTTTATGCCTATTATTTGAAGAAAACGGGTGAAACCACTACTGAAGTTTTAATTGATAAAAATGGTACAGTGAACACCATTTCAGAACCCATTGCCTTCAATATCTTCAATAAAATTGCCCGCGCCGAGTGGGACACATTGTTGTTTTTTTTCGGTGTTATTTTATCTGTCGGTGGCCTAGGTACTTTAGGTTATCTAGCGATGGCATCAGATGTGATGTACAACCAATGGGGCGCAACCGAAGCCAACATTGCCGTCGGTTTCCTATCCGCCATTGTAGATAACATACCCGTGATGTTTGCCGTTCTAACCATGAACCCAACCATGCCTGACGGACAATGGTTATTAGTAACCTTAACAGCCGGTGTAGGCGGTTCACTACTGTCTGTTGGTTCTGCTGCAGGGGTCGCATTAATGGGGCAATCTAAAGGTAAATACACCTTTATGAGCCACTTAAAATGGACACCTGTTATTTTGCTAGGTTACTTTGCCAGTATCGGCGCCCATTTATGGGTAAACAGCGCTTTGTTTTAGAGCTATTTAGGATACCACCCCTGGCGATTTTTGGCTTTGCATTTTGTTATTTATAAGTAAGTATAACTAACTAGCAATCATAAAAAATTATAGATATAATCGTCCTTATTGTTTAATTAAACAATTATAGCCTTCTATATAGGATAACAATATGAAACTAAAAGCAATTTCTATCGCAATACTACTCACCACACTAGGACTTGGTTCTGCTTTTGCTGCCTCTAATGTTATTCCTGTCGGAGCTAACCTAGGTTATGGCGATGCCAGTAATAAACACACCGTCTTCTCTTCAACCGCAAACCCTTCTTGGATTAGCGGCAGTATCCATGAAGAAAATAACTATGGTTTTGGCTTGAGTGGTGGCATACGTATTAAACAAAAGGGTTATAGCAAGTTAACCAAGCAATACAATTCAAGCGTTAAACCTCTATTAGAAAACTTTAGTAGCTCTACTAACCCTGCAAGTGACTCGACCAAAATTATTAATAACTTAAACACGCTTATTATTAATGCTCGAGATGATTTTTATGGTCAACAAGATTTTGCCGTCTCTTTACCTATTGTTATTACCAATGGTTCTTTTGGTGGGCTAGGTATTGAATTATCAGGCACAGCAGTAGGACGCGAATCTTTACTTAGCGCCAATACTCCTATTTCAGGAGCTTACACAAATGGACAAACAGTTAACCAATTCATTGATGCCTTAACAATTCAATCTGCTATTTATTTAAAAACAGCCGTTCAATCTGAAATTGCATTAAGCTATGGTAATCAAGTCTACCAGGGTGAAAGTGGAAATTTATCACTAGGCGTTCGCGGAAAGTTTATGCAGGCTAAACTCGTTAGGTCTATTAATAACCTTGGTTCATACCTAAAAACCTCTGCTAAAGGCGGCAGTATTACTGACCAAATTCAAAATGATATTAAAGCCCATACATCAACCTCAAATACAGATAGTAATTTCGGTGTCGATTTAGGCTTACAGTGGTTTGCAAAGAACTGGATGGCAGGACTAAGTCTTCTAAACGCCAACTCACCTTCTTTTGCATATAACGGCCTAACCGTTGCAAGCTATTACGGTAACCAAGTATCTACTACTGAAAAAGTAACGCTTGTACCACAAGGTCGTGTTGAAGCCTCTGTTTACTCTCAAAACCGTAACTGGACACTTTCTGGTTCTTACGACTTAAACAAAGCCAATGACCTTGTTAACCAACAATATCAGTGGGCGACAGCCAGTGTGTCTTATGACACTAGTGTCTCCGGTAGTTGGTGGTATGCTCTTATCCCAGATGTTCGTCTGGGCTATAGAACCAACTTAACCGGGGATAAGCACCATTATATTACCCCTGGATTCACTTGGGGTTTCTTAAGTTTAGATATTGGGTTTTCTGAGTTTTCAGACATTGATAGAGTGATAAAAGGAGACCCTAATGATCTCCCCAAAGCTTTTATGGCCAATATTGGTCTTGAATTTTACTTCTAATTCGACTGTACTAAATTTAGTAAACAAATTTAAAAGCTCTTCATCTCCCTGTTTTGGATAAAATATGCATAAAAAAATACTACCTTTATTAATCACCACATTATTACCTACAGCATCTTTTGCAGGTAAAAATAATATTGATTACCTTAACTTTGCTTCTCAAAGAGATTTTGAAAACTTTGCAAATGACTTAACAGGAGCTTTAGCCTATAAAACACTTCGCCCAACAGAACCTTTTGGTATAGCTGGGTTTGATGTTGGCTTGACTGGTAGCTTATCTAGCTTTAAGCATAAGCAAATGGGCAGCGTCTCTTCTAATGGTGGCGGTACAATGGAAACCTACACCCTTTCTGCCACTAAAGGGCTTCCTTTGGATATAGATATTGGTTTGGACTATACATTTGTCCCTAACAGTAACATTACCACTTGGAGTGGTAATTTAAGCTGGTCATTAACAGAGGGAGGCACAGCTACACCTGCGGTAGGATTTACAGGTAGCTATACACAAACTAATGGTATTAGTGCTATCAACTATAGTAGTTATGGACTTGATGTAGGTATTTCAAAAGGATTTTTAAATTTTACGCCCTATGCCTCTGCCGGGCTAGTTTCTAGTACCATACAAGCAAAAGAGACCAATGTTGGATTAGCAGGGCAACTAAAAGATGCAAGCAGTTTACTCACCAAGTTAGCAATAGGGATAAACATTAATTTGCTATTTATGGATGTACTGATTGCAGCCGAGCAAATTGGAGAGGTACCAACTTATAGTTTAAAAGCGGGTTATCGGTTCTAAACAGAACTAAGTTAGCTTAAAATTTGTATAAAAAAGGGCTAATAAGCCCTTTTTTATTGTCTATATTTTTTAGCTAGGTTTTTTCACTAAATTTCATTCTCTTCCTTTTTCTTGGCTTCTGCTTCTTCCAATGCTCTTATTTCAAATCGTTTTAAAGGCTTACCATTTTCACCCACTAATACTTTCTTTTTAGCTTGTTTTTTTACCTTTACAGGACGAGTATATTCCATCCAAGTATCTAGTTGTTTCCATACTTGTTCCAAGCCATCTTTCTTTAAAGAAGAAAAAAGCTGTACGCTTGCATGAGGATAGTTTTCCGTTAATACTTGTTGAAGCTTCAACAAACTACTCTTCGCAGGGCCCTTTTTAAGCTTATCACTTTTGGTTAAAAGCACATGAACAGGTAAATCTAAACTTAACGTCCAATCTAACATCACCATATCTATTTCTGTTGGTGGCATTCTGGCATCCATCAATAAAATAAGGCCTTTTAAAGCGGTTCGCTCTTCAATATAAGCTGATAAGCCTACTTCCCAAGCTTTTTTAACTTTTAAATTCACCTTAGCAAAACCATAACCTGGTAAATCTACCAATTTATGCTCTTCATCACATTCAAAAAAGTTTAGCATTTGAGTTCGGCCAGGCGTTTTACTAATTCTAGCCAAAGATTTTTGAGCGGTAATTACATTTAAAGCGCTCGACTTACCCGCATTAGAACGGCCTGCAAAAGCGACCTCGAATCCTTCATCAGGAGGACAATGAGTTAAGTCAGGCGCAGATTTTAGGTAGAGCGCTTTTTGGTATAGTGGATGCTGCATAGGAAAGTCATTCTTTATCAATTATTCAATTAAGGGTATACTTTACAATCTTTTATTACTTCCCATTAAAGAATTTACTAAATGTCTGATACTGATAAATCACCAAAAACCTCCAAGCCTTTAAAACAAAAGCCTTTTTTCCTGTTTTTAGGCTCAATGAATTTAGCAGTAACGCTTCTAATGATGTTAGCTATTGCCTCTGTTATTGGCACCGTATTGCAACAAGATCAAAATTTTCAAGATTATATTATTGAATTTGGTCCTTTTTGGACTCAAGTATTTAATACTTTAGGCCTGTTCCATGTTTATGGTGCAGCCTGGTTTATATTAGTTTTATTATTCCTACTGGTTTCAACCACAACCTGTGTCAGCAGAAATGGCCCCACTTTCATGCAAGATATGAAGCAGTTTAGTGAAAAATTATCTATTAATGCTTATAAACACCAACCTTATTCTGAAACCTATACTGTTGAAAATTTTGAACCCGAAAAAGCAGCGCTACTTTTAAAAGAAAAGGGCTTTAAAACTAAAATTTATCAGCGTAACAACGGTATTACCGTTGCCGGTATGAAGGGTCGGTTTAATCGACTGGGTTATATCTTCACCCATGCTTCTATTATTATCATTTGTATCGGTGCTCTTTTTGACAGTAACCTATTACTAAAGTTTAGAGAAATGACTGGTGGTTTAGTGGCTGAAACTCGTGCAATTCCCGTCAATGATATCCCAGCTAAATCTTGGTTAGGAGAGGATAACTTTTCTTTCCGAGGTTCCGTCAACGTGGTAGAAGGTCAGAAAACAGATGTTTTATTTTTACCTTATGAAAGAGGATTCTTGGTTCAAAAACTTCCTTTCAGTATTGAGGTAAAAGAATTCCGTATTAAATACTATGATACTGGTATGCCAAAGTCTTTCGAATCAGATATTGTTTTAACCGCACCTGATTTAAAAAAACCTATCGTTAAGACTATTCGTGTTAACCAACCCTTATATTACAAAAATTATGCTATTTATCAGTCTTCCTTTGGTGATGGTGGCTCTGAGCTTTCTTTAAAGGTTCATCCTTTGCTAGCACCAGAACCTAAATCCTTTACATTAAAAACTACGGTTGATAGCACAGAGCCTTTAAAAACACCTTTGGGCACCTTTAATGTAGAGTTTAGCAGCTTCAGAATGTTTAACATTGTGCCGAGCACAAAAGAAGAAAAAGCTAAAACAGGCAAAAAAGTACATAACAATGGTCCTAGCATTGGCTTCAAGGTTAGAAATGACCAGGGTAAAGCCTGGGAATATGATAACTTTATGTTGCCTAGTAAGCAGGACAACCGTTACTTCTTTATGACTGGTGTACGAGATACACCAACAAAGCCTTTCCGCTACTTATTTATTCCAGCTGATGAAAAGAAGTCAAACAATCGCTTCTTTCAGTTTTTAGCTGTGGTTAATAACCCAATTAAAACCAATAAATTTATAAGAGAAGCTATTCCTAAAACAGATAAGGTTGATCCTCAAGTTTACAGGTTACAAATACGTTTACTAAATCAACTATTAGTCCTTTTCCGTCAAAAAGGATTTGAGGGTATTAATGAATTTGTAGAAAAAAGTGTTCCTAAAGCTGAGCAAAAAAAGGTTCGTGATTATTATCTTAGCCAAACCAGCACCGCTCTCCAAATTTTATACCTAGGTTTTTTAAAAGAAACTTATGGAAAGGATTATGTCAAAAATGATGTCATATCAAATTTTGATAGCCAGTGGTTTGAAGATGCCTTAGTCGTTATTAACACTATTCCACTTTATGGACCACCAATGTATTTTGAATTAACAGGCTTTAAGCAAATTGATTCAACTGGCTTGCAGATTACTAAATCTCCAGGCAAAAATATTGTTTATTTAGGCAGTACCTTCCTTATTATTGGGGTGTTCTTTCTGTTCTATTTAAGACAAAAACGTGTTTGGATAGCTTATTCAGAGACAGATAAAACCCTAACCGTAGCAGGTAAAGATACCCGAGATTTACCAGAGACTCAAAAAGAATTTGAGCAACTACTTAACGAAATTAAACAAAAATTATAGGTCACTGCTTATGACAACTATGAATAAAACTTACAAAAAAGAGGCTAAATCCTGCCCTTTTGCTTTAAGAGAATTACTTTGGATTACTCTTGTCACCCTTGGAACTTTCTTGACCTGGCAACAGCTGGGACAATTAATGAGTATCTATGAAGATGGTATCTTAGCTGGAGTCACTATTGGCTTAATTACGCTAGGCTATTTTTGGCCAAGTATCAAAACCCTAACTTACTGGGTAGCAGCATTAACGGCTTTGGGTATTTGGACCTATGCTAATAATGGCAATCAATATTCTGCTAATGAAACGGCTTTCTTTTTAAAGTTTTTAGTCTCTAGCCAGTCTGCTACTATGTGGATGAGTACACTATATGTATTAGCGATGGTGACTTACTTTGCCGCTTTATTTGTTAAGTCTGACTATGTAGGAAAAGTTGCTTCTGCCTTAACTTGGTCTGGTGTCGCATTTGGACTTACCGGTATGATGGTCAGATGGCGTGAATCTTATATTATTAACTTCGACTATGGCCATATTCCGGTCAGTAGCTTGTATGAAGTGTTTATTTTATTCACCGTTGTGACCACACTAATTTATTTATATTACGAACAAAAAACCAAAACTAGAGCCTTAGGTGGCTTTGTTATGTTGGTGGTGAGTGCAGCTGTTGCCTTTCTACTTTGGTATACCTTTGATAAGCAAGCAAACGTTATTCAACCTTTAGTGCCCGCTCTTAAAAGTTATTGGATGAAAATACATGTTCCAGCTAACTTTATTGGTTATGGTTCTTTTTCTATCGCTGCCATGACAGGTTTAGCTTATTTATTAACCGAAAAACTTGCAGAAAAACGTCCAAACTCTCCTTTATTGGCTAAAATGCCTACCTTAGAAGCTATGGATGATTTAATGTATAAAGCCATTTCTCTTGGCTTTGCTTTCTTTACCATTGCTACTGTTTTAGGTGCCATGTGGGCCGCAGAAGCTTGGGGTGGTTATTGGTCTTGGGATCCAAAAGAAACTTGGGCCTTAATTGTTTGGCTTAACTATGCCGCCTGGTTACATATTCGTATGTCTAAAGGTTGGCGTGGATCTTCCATGGCTTGGTGGGCTTTAGTTGGGTTAATTATTACCGCTTTTGCTTTCCTTGGCGTAAATATGTTCTTATCTGGTTTACATTCTTACGGCGAATTATAAATCATGTACTTAAAAGGCAATTTATGAAAAATCTAATTTGGCTCTTGGCTATTACCTTTTCAATAGCATCATTTGGCGTCAAAGCCAATGATTCTTTTGAGTATGTAGAAGGCATTCATTACAAAAAAACTAATGAAATTGTTTCAATTGCACCTTATAAAAAACAAGTCACCGAAGTCTTTTTTTATGGCTGTCCTCACTGCTATCACTTAGAGCCTAGCTTACATGCTTGGCTAAAAACTAAACCTAAAGATGTTCATTTTGAACGCATGCCTGCTGTTCTAAATAACCCCAACTGGATTTTTATGGCACGTGTTTATTACACAGCTAAAGCATTGGGTATTGAAGAACGTTTTCACAAAGCTTATTTTGATGCTATTCAACGGGATGGAAGAGCTATTTTTGATTTACCCGCGTTGAAAAAATTTGTGGCTCCTATGGGGATTAATGGCAAACAATATGAAAATATGTTTAAAAGCTTTCAAGTTGATGAAATGGTAAAAAAAGCCAGAGTTAAAACAGAAAAATATGGTATTGAAGGCGTACCAGCTATCATTATTAACGGTAAATATCTAACCGATGTGGGAATGGCAACCAGCCGAAATAAAATGTGGAAGTTAGTAGACACCTTAGTCCAGAAGTAAGCTCTAAGTTTAAATATTGTACGAATTTAACCCATTTTTTAGTGGGTTTTTTATTCTTTATTGTATAAGCAACATCCTACTGACCACCCCTGGTGATTATTAGCTTTTCGATAGTTTTTAAGGTTAAAATCTTTATAAAATATAGTAATCTAAGCTATTGAAATAAAACACGTTATTTCTAAATCTATAGGACACTACACCTCTATTCGACCACATAGTACGAATAGGCTTTTAACCAAAACATAAAAGTATTGACATTAAATAACTTTCATGTTAAAAGTTATTAGTAATCCAATTTTACAAAGCAAAAAATAACAACTTCAACTTCAACTTCAACTTCAACTTCAACTTCAACTTCAACAATATTGTAGGAAGACACAATGGATGACTCGATTATTTTGCTAGATCGATTGCACTTTGCATTCAATATCATTTTTCATTATTTATTTCCCCAGTTAACCATGGGTTTAGCTTTTATTATTGTGGTATTTAAAAGTATCGCACTTTATACAAAAAATGAAGCATATAACAGAGCTGTCCGTTTTTTAATTAAATTATTTGCAATCAATTTTATTTTTGGTGTGGTAACAGGTATACCAATGGAATTTTTGTTTGGTACTAACTGGGCGGAGTTTTCAAGAAGAACTGGAGGTGTTATTGGTAATACGCTTGCAATGGAAGGGCTATTTGCATTTCTACTAGAGTCTGCATTTCTCGGGCTATTATTATTTGGAGAAAAGCGTTTGACTCCAATTGTTCATTGGTTTTCTGCACTGATGGTCTTTATTGGGACATGGTTATCAGGATTCTTTATTTTGGCAACTAATGCCTGGATGCAACATCCTGTCGCTTATTCCATTGACAGTGCAGGGCTATTTTCAGTAACAAGCTTGCCTGAAATGTTAACTAATCCCTGGTTGTTTTGGCAGTATTTACACAATATGAATGCAACGTTGATTACAGCTAGCTTTGTAGTTGCATCCATTGGTGCTTTTTATCTCCTATCCAATAAACACACTGAATCAGCTCGCCTTTATGTAAGAACTGCTGTCATCATTGCCGCTATAGCAACCGTTCTTCAAATATTTCCATTCGGTGATGGAGAGGCTAGACAAGTCTTTAAACACCAACCAACTAAAGCTGCTGCAATGGAAGGAATTTTTCACACTCAAAAAGGCGTACCTTTTGTCTTATTTGGACAGCCGAATATGGATACTCTAAAACTTGATAATCCAATCGTCATTCCATATGCAGACAGTTTGATGGTTACCGGAACAATGGATGGTGAAATAAAAGGCTTAAATTCATTTCCAAAAGAAGACTGGCCTGATTCTGTACCACTTGTTTTTTATGCCTTCCATGTCATGGTCATTCTAGGATCCTTGTTTGCTCTCATTATGTTAACGGCACTTTTCTTATTATGGCGAAAAAAGCTTTTTCCATCGCGTTGGATGCTATGGATACTAATGTTAAGTGCACCATTGCCATATCTTGCAACAATTTCGGGCTGGATAACCACAGAAGCAGGACGACAACCATGGCTAGTTTATGGATTGATGCGGACAGTAGAAGGAGCTTCACCTCATGTTAGTTCGGGTAATGTATTATTCACCTTATTGGGCTTTACTTTAATCTACCTATTTATGGGAATGCTTTTCGTCACTTTAGTTATTCGAGTAATTACTATTGGACCACCTCATAAATCTGAATCTATTGAGATTACACAAGGGAGTAAATAGTAATGGAAGCATTTTGGTTTATTGTTTTAGGAGTATTACTAACGCTATTTATAGTGCTTGATGGTTTTGATTTTGGCACGGGCATTATTTATCACTTTATTGCCAAAACTAACGATGAACGAAGAGCTGTTCTAAATGCTATCGGTCCAATATGGGATGGTAACGAAGTTTGGCTAATTATTGCTGGTGGTGCTTTATTTTTTGCTTTTCCTATCGCATATGCATCTATTTTTAGTGGCTATTATCTGGCACTAATATTTTTGTTGTGGCTGCTCATATTTCGTGGTCTATCAATGGAGCTACGTTCTCAAATTTCAAACCCACTTTGGCATACTTTTTGGGATGCTATGCTGACTATTGGCAGTGTCTCTATTGCGTTACTGTTAGGCGTCGCGCTGGGTAATGTTCTACGGGGTGCTCCATTAGATGCGGATGGTTTCTTTTTCTTACCTTTATGGACAGATTTTAGAACAGGAGTTTACCCAGGAATTTTAGATTGGTTTACTGTATTAATTGGCGTCTTTAGTGTGGTTCTTTTAGCCGTTCATGGTGCTAATTTTATTGCTTTAAAAACCGTTGGCGTAATACAGGATAGAGCACGAAAAATTGCTCGTAAAGGAACCTTGATAGTTATTTTATTTGCACTATTTCTACCTGTTGCAAGTTATGTGGCGCAGCCTATGTTATTAGAAAATTATAAGCTGTATTGGATTGGTATATTACTTCCTATACTGTCTTTTTTTACACTACTAGGGTTGTTTATCACACGTCGTAAAGATAATGATTTATATGCATTTTTATCTTCTGCCTTTTTAATTGTACTACTAATGCTTAGTGTTGCATTTTCAGTATTCCCTAATATGATCATTGCAACAACTAATCCATCTTATAGCTTAACTATCTATAACACGGCAACATCAGAATATGCTTTGCGTACTGGCCTGATTTGGTATTCTGTTGGTGCCTTTCTTGCACTTTGTTATACCCTTTTTATGTATCGATCATTTAAAGGAAAAGTCTCTCTACCTAAAGAGGGTGAGGGTTATTAACTAGTTAATAATACAAGTTATTAACATCATAAAAATGATAGGAGTTTATCATGAAGAAACCACACGTTATTGTTTTGGGCGGTAATTTTGCCGGATTGGGTAGTGCTCAAAAAATACGAGAATATGCTAAAGATAGCGTTGATATCACGGTTATTGATCGTAAAGACTACTTGCTTTATGTACCCAATATTCCTGTAGAGGTGTTTGACAATAAAGACCCTCAAGAATCATTAAGAATGGAGTTACCCTCAACCTTAAAACATGATGATATTAACTTTATACAGGCTGAAATTCAGTCTGTAGATATTGAAAAAAAACACATCAACTTTATACCATCTGAGCGACCAGGATCGGAAACCCAAAAGATTAGTTATGATTATATTGTCATTGCTGTTGGGTGTCGACTAGCCTATGACCGAATTCCAGGATTTGCTGAATTTGGTGATACTGTTTCCGACTTTTATCATGGTAATAAACTACGTAAAAAATTACATGACGGTACATATAAAGGTGGTCCTGTTGTTATTGGGTCCGCTGTGTTTCATCAAGGTGATGGTGCAGAAGGATTAGAACCTTATCCAGGAGGTTCTATTCCAAACGCTTTAGCTGCATGTGAAGGACCAACGGTTGAAGTATCGCTTGCAATGGCCTCATGGTTACAAAAGCATAAAATGGGCAGCGCTAAAAATATCAGTATCACGACACCAGCTAATATAGTCGCTGAAGACGCTGGTGAAAAAGTTGTAGGGGAGTTACTTGAAGCAGCTGGAAATATGGGCTTTAACTATGTCAATAATTGTGGAGATATTGTTGAACTGACAAAAGACGGTATTAAGTTTGAAAATGGACAATATTTAGAAGCTGAATTAAAAATTATTTTACCTGATTGGGTTCCTCATAATTTTTTGAAAGGATTACCTATCACAGATAATCAAGGTTTTGTAATTACAGATTTATTAATGCGTAACCCAAAGTATCCTGAAGTTTTCGCCGCGGGAGATTGTGCTGCTGTCACTATGCCAAAATTAGGTGCTATTGGCCATCAACAATGTGAGATTGTAGGTTTACAAATTGCGCTGGATATGAAGGTTATAACTGAAGAAAAAGCAAATAAACCTTTAAAACCTGTTGTATTTTGTATTGGTGATATGGGCGGTGGTAAGGCATTCTATATCCGATCTGACTCCTGGTTCGGTGGTGATACACAAGTTTTAAAAATGGGGAAAATTCCATATATGCTAAAAATGCAGTATAAGACATTATTTATGAACACTAAGGGTAAAACACCTCCTTGGGGAAATGAAATGGCTGAATTTTTAGCTGAAAAGTTATAATATTAAAGCTCATTTTAAAAAATAAAAACTTTACAAATTAAAATATTAAAGTAAAGTCATTTCTTACTATCAACTATATAAAGGGAAAAAACATGCCTAATATGCAAGAAATTGAGATTAGTCGTTATCACAAACGAATTGTTAAAGATGTAAATCATTTAATTAAAAGATACCGTGAAATTATGGCATGGGATATCCCTGAAAATGACTCCACTGAGGCAGATAGATTAATTTTTAAGGCGGTTCATGAAGCGCTTAGTGATATTGAAAATAAAAAGTGAGTTAAAAATACTCTATTTTAAATACATTTATCCTAAAATTTTTTTATGTCCTGCTCGTTATACACCGCTGTTTTTTTAAGCAGCGGTGGCCCTTTCTTCCAAAACTATATGCTATTTACCTATAACCATTAACTTCAGATTTTATGTTCTAAATACTTCCTTAAGCGATTATTGAGCTTCTTAACAAGTGTGGACACCCCTGTCCTTTAAACGCTTAGTTTAATACTTTATAAAATTTGTTTAAATTTAAAAACCTAGTAAACTAGTAGGATATGATAAAGCCCCACTTATCCCAAAATTATTTAACCCTACCAAACTGTTTTTATAGTCATGTTAGCCCTGAACCTATGCAAAATTCTCAACTGGTTTCCGTTAATCAACTACTTAAAGATAAGCTTAATATTAATTTATCAGATGAGTCATTATTAGATTTATGTTCAGGACAGCTACAAACCTTTAACTGCCAACCTATTGCACAAAAATATACAGGCCATCAATTTGGTTATTACAATCCACAACTAGGAGATGGACGAGGCCTATTATTAGGTCAATGGATAGACCAAACAAACACCGCTTGGGACTTTCACTTAAAAGGCGCTGGCAGAACACCCTATTCAAGATCAGGTGATGGTCGTGCCGTACTGCGTTCAACTATTCGAGAATACTTAGCATCAGAAGCCCTAGCTGGGCTTGGTGTACCCACTACACGAGCTTTAGCCTTAGCAACCTCTACAGAGCAGGTAAGACGAGAAATAATGGAACCTAGGGCGACCCTTCTTAGAGTGACCCAAAGCCATATTCGTTTTGGTCACTTTCAATATGCCGCTTCCGTTGGGCCAGATGAATTAGAGGTTTTAATCAATTTTGTTATTAATAAACATTTTCCTCAATGGGCTAACCTAACCTATATTGAACAAGCTCAAAATTTGCTAAACGATATTTGTATTAAAACTGCCAAAATGATTGCTAAATGGCAAGCTATTGGCTTTAACCATGGCGTGATGAATACCGACAATTTCTCTATTTTAGGCGAAACTTTTGATTACGGCCCTTTTGCTTTTTTTGATGATTTTAATAGCGACTATATTTGTAACCATTCTGATACAGAAGGTCGTTATGCCTATGACCAGCAAGCAAAAATAGGCGTCTGGAATTGCCAAGTATTAGCTGGAAGCTTTGCTGATATTTTAGAAGAAGAGGAAATTAATACAGCCTTAAACCACTATGTTATTACCTACAACCAACACTACATTTCAGAAATGTTATTAAAGCTAGGTATTAATAGCCTGCAAGAAAATGATAAGGATTTAATAGGAGATTTAGTTGGTTTACTCAATAAATACCAACTAGATTACCATCAATTTTTTAGACTATTAGGTCAAGTCAATAATGAACAAAGCGACCTATATAACATGCTACCCACCCCTGGCGATTTTAAGGGTTGGTTTGAAAATTTAAATGAAAGAGTCAAACAAGAAGAGGGTTCGTTTACAGATTGGCAACAACGCATTCTAGATAATAACCCAAGCATTGTTTTACGAAACTACATTGCGCAAATGATTATAGAACAAGCAGAAAAGGGTAATTTTGACCCTTTAAATGAATGGTTAACCGCTTTACAATCCCCTTTTAAAGAACATCAACATTTACATCAATATCAACAAGCACCCAGCTTAACCAATAAAGGGCTTTCTTTAAGTTGTTCTTCTTAGTTAACCTTTAGTAGTATTTATTACTTTAAAATAATGGTTAAATAAGTAAACTTCACTGACTTAGCCCTATTACGCTTCCAAGGATTTAACATGAACGCATCTCACCTATTTATTCGTTGTTTAGAAAATGAACAAGTTGAATATATTTTTGGTATTCCTGGTGAAGAAAATATGGAAATGATGGATGCCCTTTTAGGCTCCAAAATTCAGTTTATTACTTGCCGTCATGAACAAGGTGCAGCCTTTATGGCTGATGTTTATGGTCGAGTAACGGGTAAAGCAGGCGTTTGTTTATCTACTTTGGGCCCAGGCGCAACCAACTTAGTCACGGGTGTTGCTGACGCTAATATGGATAACTCCCCCATGGTTGCTATTGCAGGACAAGCAGCAACCACTAGAATGCATAAAGAATCTCACCAAGTATTAGATTTAGTGAGTATGTTTAGACCTATTACCAAATATGCCATTCAAATTTTAGAGCCTGAAACCATTCCTGAGGTGCTTAGAAAAGCCTTCAAGCTTGCACAAGCTGAAAAACCAGGAGCTGCTTTTATTGATTTCCCCGAAAATATCAGCGAAATGGAAATTGAAGACAAGCCACTTCCTGTTATTAATTCTAAGCTAACCTTAGCAGATACTCAATTAATTGAAGAAGCGGCTAGCTTAATTAAAAATGCTAAAAACCCTATGATATTGGTAGGAAATGGCGCGGTTAGAGCCAAGGCTTCTAAAAACTTACAGCTATTTTCAGAACACTCTAAAATGCCAATCATCAATACTTTTATGGCCAAAGGGATTGTACCGCATTACCAAAACCCATTATCAATGGGAACCGCAGGGCTTCAAAAAGGTGATTATGAAAATGGTGGCTTTAAAGAAACAGATCTTATCTTATGCGTAGGCTTTGATATGGTTGAATACCATCCACACTTATGGAACCCAAATAGAGAACATACCTTAATTCATATTGACACTAAATCTGCCGAAGTAGATTCTAGCTATATACCCAATATAGAACTCATTGGTAATATTGGTTTAAATTTAAAAGCCCTTACTCAGTTTTTACCTCAAAAAATAGACTACCCAAAAGAGTTCCCAATTAGAACCGCTATGGTAAAAGAAATGGAACGTCTTAAAGATAGTCAAGACTTTCCTATTAAGCCTCAAAAAATTATTTGGGACTTAAGAACTGCCATGAATAAAGAAGACATCGCCATTAGTGATGTCGGTGCGCATAAAATGTGGATGGCACGCCTATTCCGATGTGAACTGCCTAACACTTGTATTATTTCAAATGGGTTTGCTAGCATGGGTATTGCCGTTCCTGGTGCCGTTGGTGCTAAGTTAGCCTTTCCTAATAAAGCAGTAGTGGCGGTAACAGGTGATGCTGGTTTTTTAATGAACTCACAAGAAATAGAAACAGCTTTGCGCTATAAAACACCCTTTGTCATTCTTATTTGGAATGATAGCCAGTACGGCTTAATAAATTGGAAACAAAAAAGACGTTATGGTCGTTCTTCAAACATTGACTTTAAAAACCCAGATTTTGTGAAATATGCAGAGTCATTTGGCGCAATCGGTATTCAAATAAAAGCAGCAAATGAACTATTACCTGCTTTAAAAACAGCCATTCAACAAAATACCGTTACTATTATTGATTGCCCTGTCGATTACTCTGAAAATGACCGTTTAACAGAACTATTAGGTAATGTCATTTCAGAAATTGAGTCTTAAATAAAGGAAAGTTCGATGATTTATCTTAAAAAAGATTTAAATAATTTAATTATAGACATTGGTTTTGAAGCAAAAGAAGGCTTTGAAAAGTCTTCTGTCTTTAATAGTGAAATTAAAAAATTTATCAAAAATACTGACAATGTTGAAATAATTAAAACAACCATGTCTAAACTAGATCTAGACATGGTTCGTATCACAGAAGATTTAATTGACGTTTTAATTGAAAAAGAACTCATTATGTTTACAGATTTACCTGATGCTGTTCAAAATAAACTCGTCTTTAAAAGATTATTACGTGAAAATTTATCGCCTTCTTCAAGCTTGTATGAAGAAGAAGAAGAACTAAAATTTTAATTGTCTACTTTTATAAGATCAGTATTAACTCTGTATAAGGTGTGTTCAATTGTGGATAAAAATAAGTAAACTAGTTTTTAGTTTTTTTATCCACAATTCAATCACAATTCATACAATAGAATTTAGACTATTTTTAATAGCACTTAACCACAAGTTAACTAATTGAATTTAAAAACAAAAAGTGACTTATCCTCTAAAAACAGTCTTACTAATAAGAGTAATAACAATAAATAAGTATATATAAATATATATTTATACTATTAAGCCCTATGACTTTAACTCAATTAAAATATTGTTTAGCTTTGGCTAAAACTAAACATTTTAGAAAAGCAGCTGAACAAGTATTTGTTAGTCAACCAACACTAAGCTTGGCAATTAAAAAACTAGAAGAAGAGTTAGGAACTAAGTTATTTGAAAGACATAAAAATAGTGTGCTAATAACAGAATTAGGAAGTCTTATTTTAAAAGTAGCTGAAGACATTCAATTAAAAGCACAACAAATAAAAGAAATAGCCGCAGAAAGTAATCAACAAATACAGCATATTAAAATAGGCGCTATTTACACCATAGGCCCTTATTTATTCCCTTCCCTGATTCAATTTTTTAGAAAACACTATCCAGATATAAAATTATCCATTGAAGAAAACTACACTTTTGTTTTAACTGAAAAGTTAAGTAAAGGGGAATTAGACTTTATTTTAATAGCTGATCCCTTTGAAGAAGAAGGTATTCAAACACAATTTCTATATAAGGAACCTTTCATAGCTGTTTTACCTAACAACCATAAGCTAAGCCATCAAAAAACGTTAACCTTTAAAAAATTAAATGACGAAACTATTTTGTTATTAGGAGCAGGGCACTGTTTTAGGGATCAAATTTTAGCTGCTTATCCAGAATTAAATAATACTAATCATAGTAGTGTTTTACAGAAAACCTTAGAAGGAACCTCGTTAGAAACTATTCGTTATATGGTGGCAGCAGGCAATGGGATGACTATACTGCCTTGTTTAGCTACTCAGCATACCCAAGCCCTACTAAAATATATTCCGCTTGTTGAGCCTATTCCTAGTAGAAATGTACTTTTTGCATTTAGAAAAAGTTTTTCAAATAAAAAAATGGTAGAATTGCTTACTTTAAGTATTAAAAAACTACCTTTATCTTGTGTTGAATTCTAATGAAACTATTCTTTTTAAGCTTTTTTATATTATTTTCTAGTCAAGTGTTGGCGGTAGAAAAAACTTTGGGTCCTATGAATTCAGCAGACCCTTATGAAAGTTATAATCGTGCAATTTATAGTTTTAACAGTGATTTTAATAACGCAATAGGCCAGCCAGTAGCAAATGGTTATAACAGCTTGCCCTCCCCTTTAACTACGGGTATAGGTAACTTTTTTCAAAATTTAAAAGAACCTTTAAATTTAATTAATGGCATATTACAAGGTGAAGTAGAAAGTTCTTTAACTTCATTAATGCGTTTTAGCATTAATTCAGTTTTTGGTTTTTTAGGTATTTTAGATATTGCAACAGAAGCAGGGTTAGAATATCAAAAAAAGGACTTAGGACAAACATTATATTATTGGGGTGTTTGGACAGAATCCTCTTTTATAATGATGCCAATTATAGGGCCTTATACTACCAGAGAATTGGTAGGCTCTACTATAGACTCAAGTTACAACCCTATTTATCCTTATGTCATTGATACCGATTCACAAGGTAAAACCTTAATGTATTTAGGGGGTAAATTTGTAGATTACACAAAAATAGTTAATTTAACAGACGAAATGAAACAACAGGCTGACCCTTATATTTTTATGAGAGAAACCTATTTACAGTATCGAACAAATCTAATTTATGATGGAAATCCACCAGAAGCAGAATTAAATGATTTTGATTTTGAATAACTTTTAACTTAGAGATTTTCTATGATTTTAAAAATAGTATTGATTACTTTTTTACCTGCTTTATTTTTAATAGGTTGTGGCGAAAAGGAAGCAGAACAGGCAAAAGTTATTCGTCCTGTTAAATTTGTAGAAATTAAAAAGCCTAATCAAAGTGGTACAAGAGAATTTCCTGGCGCTTTACAGGCTAAAGATCGGGTTAATCTATCTTTTCAAGTTTCAGGAAAACTAGTCGAGATAACTATTTTAGAAGGTAAAAATATTGCTAAAGGTAAGCTAATTGGTCGTTTAGATGATAGAGCTTATAAAGCTAAATATGATTCAGCCAAAGCAAAATTTAAAAATGCCAAATCCAATTTATCACGTGCTAGTAAGTTAATTAAGAAAGAATATATTTCTCAATCAGATTTAGATAAATTACAAGCTAAAAGAGACATGGCAGAAGCTAATGTTAGATTAGCTAAAAAGGCACTAGATGACACACGTTTATTAGCGCCTTTTAGTGGAACCATCGCTAAGCAATATGTACGTAATTACACAGATATTAAATCCAAACAAAAAATTGTTAGTTTACAAAATAATAATAATTTAGAAGTCGTGGTCTCTGTGCCTGAAAATATTATTATTGATAGAAAACAAAATAATCTTCAATTAACCGCTAAATTTACCAATATTCCCAACGAAATATTCCCTTTAAAATTAAAAGAATATACCACTGAAGCAGATGCCTCTAGTCGTACCTATAAAGTTACTTTAAGTCTTTTAGATAAAAAAGATTACCATTTATATCCTGGCATGACTGCCACAGTTTTTGTTAAAGGATCTGGTTTGAATTACGGTATTTTATTACCTATAGAAGCTGTTTTTAGTGATCCTAAAGGGAGCAAGTCGACTTATGTTTGGGTTATTGATGAAAATAATCATGTACATCAGCAAACCGTTACATTAGGTTCTTTACAAGGTAGTTCAATTGAAATATTAACAGGTTTGAAAGTTGGCGAGAAAGTTGTTACTGCGGGGGTTCATTATTTGGCTGAAGACCAGCAAATAAAGCTGCTAAATTCTGCTAAAAAAACCAAGTAGGGCTTTAGTATGAATATTGCAGAATATATTATTAAAAAAAGAACTATTACGTTAGTTTTTACTTTGTTTGCTATTATTGCAGGTGTTATTTCTTATGACAAAATGGGGCGTTTAGAAGACCCAGAATTCACTATTAAAGAAGCGCTTATTGTTACTCAATACCCAGGCGCAACAGCAGAAGAAGTGGCATTAGAAGTTTCTGATAAATTAGAAACTAAAATTCAAGAAATGGGTGAAGTTCGAAAAATTAGTTCTTTAAATAAACGGGGTTTATCCGTTATTACCGTAGAAATGAAAAAGAAATACGGTAAAGATGATTTACCGCTTATTTGGCAAAAATTAAGATCTAAAGTTAATGATGTTATTCCTCAGCTTCCACCAGGGGTTTCTACGCCTATTGTGAATGATGATTATGGTGATGTTTATGGTATTTTATTTGCTATTACAGGTGAGGGTTATAGTTATCAAGAAATTTATAAATATGCAAAAATATTAAGAAAAGAATTATTACAAGTAAAAGATGTTGCCAAAATAGCTTTAACAGGCATTCAAAAAGAAACCATTTATATTGAATTAAATAGAACCAAAATAGCCACTTTAGGGATAAATTTAAATAAGATTTTTGATGCCTTAAAAAATAAAAATACCATTGTAGGTGCGGGTGAAGTTAAGGTAGGATCTGAATATATTAAAATTAATACTACTGGTAGTGTTGATGCTATTGAAGATATTGGTAGGTTAGTTATTCAATCTAAAGATGACCAAACAGAAAGAAGCCATTTAATTTATTTAAAAGATATTGCCACTATTTCAAGAGGCTATGTTGAACCTGCAATAAATATCATAAAATACAATACTCAACCTGCTATTGCGTTAGGAATTTCTACTATTTCTGGCGGTAATGTTGTTGAAATGGGCAAAGCGGTAGAAGCTAAGTTAGCTGAACTACAAGCAGTCATTCCTGTTGGTATAGAGCTCAATGTGATTTCATTACAATCTGAAAGAGTCACCGCTTCTATTAATGCTTTTATTGTTAATCTTTTAGAAGCAGTTGTTATTGTAATAGCGGTTCTAATGATTTTTATGGGTATTCGAAGTGCATTGATTATAGGAACAGCTCTATTTGTTACGGTCATGATTACGTTTATTATCATGAAAATGCAAGGTATTTTATTAGAACGAATTTCATTAGGTGCCTTAATTATTGCACTTGGAATGTTGGTAGATAATGCCATTGTGATTATAGATGGCATGCTTATTCGTATTCAAAAAGGCATGGATCGAACTAAGGCAGCTACAGCAGTTGTTAATCAAAGTTTTTGGCCATTATTGGGTGCAACAGCGATTGCTATTTTGGCTTTTGGTGCCATTGGTTTATCTCAAGATAGTACGGGTGAATATACCCGGTCTTTATTTTATGTTATTTTGTATTCATTACTTTTAAGCTGGTTGATAGCCATTACTCTAGTACCTTTATTAGCCGTCATGTTTATTAAAGTAAATGAAGCTAATAAAGGAAAAGACCCCTATGCTAATCCTTTTTATCAAAATCTTAAGAAGATACTTTATTTCTTAATTAATCATCGTTGGGTAACGGTTATTGTTATGTTATCTTTGCTTTATGGTTCTTTTTTAGCTTTTGGACAATTAAAAAATAGTTTTTTTCCAGCGTCAACTCGTGATCAGTTTATGTTTCATATGTACTTCCCTGAAGGAACGGATATTCGTAATGTTGAAACGATAAGCGATGAAATAGAGGCGTATATTTTAGCGAATAAACAGGTTAAAAATGTATCCTCATTTATTGGTACTGGTGCCCCTAGATTTCTATTAACTTATTCACCTGAAAAAGATCCAACAGGTTATGCTTTATTCATTGTGACCTCTGATGATTACCATCATAACAACGCTTTAATGAAGACTTTCTATGACTATGTTTCTAGTCATTACCCTACAATTACGCCACGGCCTGAAGAGTTTGCTCTTGGGCCAACAAAGCCTGCCGTAGAAGCCGTTATTTATGGACCAGATTCAAATGTATTACGCTCTATTGGTGAAGAATATAAATCGATTATGAAAGCACAGGGTGCAACGGCTATTCGCACAGAATGGCGTGAAAGAGTAAAAGAGCTTGTACCAGTGTTTGATGAAGTAAAAGCCACAGAAGTCGGTATTACACGAGAAGACTTTAACAAGAGCCTTAAAATGAACTTTAATGGCTTAACGGTAGGATATTATCGAGAAAATGATGAATTGATTCCAATGGTAACACGAGCCAGTGAAATAGATCGTCACAATATTAATCAAGTAAATAACATTCAAATTTGGAGCCAAGGGTTAAGAAAATATATTCCAATTAATCAAGTGATTAAAAAGTTTGAAGTGAAGTTTGTTGATGCCGCCTCTCATCGAAAAAATAGAAAGAAAAATTTTAAAGTTATGTGCGATCCTGCTATTGGTGCTATTAAAAGTTCTATTTTTACAAAGGTAAGAGCGCCTATTGAAGCGGTTAAGTTGCCTGATGGTTATTCTTTAGAATGGGAAGGAGAGTTTAAATCTTCAAACGAAGCTAAAGCCGGTTTAATGGCTTCTATTCCAATGTTCTTAGTCTTAATGGTGATGGTTGTTATTATGCTCTTTAATTCAATTAAAGAGCCAGTGGTGATTTGGTTAACCGTACCCTTAGCTTTGGTGGGGGTTGGATTTGGTCTTTATATAGCAGACCAACCTTTTGACTTTATGGCGCTGCTAGGTTTTTTAAGTTTATCGGGAATGTTGATTAAAAATTCAATTGTATTGATTGATGAAATTAATTTTCAGCTTTCAGAAGGACAAGGACAGTTTAATGCGATTATTACCTCGGTATTATCGAGAACACGCCCAGTATCAATGGGCGCTTTAACGACAGTTTTAGGCATGATACCTTTACTAACAGATGCCTTTTTTGTTGCCATGGCGGTAACTATTATGGCAGGCTTAGCATTTGCGACTATTTTAACGCTACTTTTTGTTCCAGTTGTGTATGCTATTTTTTATAACGTAAAGGTACCAGAACTGAAACCTTAATCATTTAAAAGGCTTAAAGGTTAAAAACTCTTTTAACCTTTAACGAACGAATTAAACAACTTTTATTTCTGTTGGTAGCCCATTTGTCTCATGCAGTCTTCGTATGAGATTACGCCCATTTCACCTTTTTGGATATTCATTTTAGAAGAACCATTAGGGTCATTCCAAGTACCTACCGCTTCTCCTTTACAATACATCATGTCATTTCTGTACTGGTCTGAAGTTTGGTCATTACTTTTAACAAACTCTTTATTGCCACAAGCGCTGAGTGTTAAAACAAAGCCTACTATAAATAGGGATTTAAGCGTGTTAATAAGTATAATTCCATATTAAGTATAAAAATATTGATAAGTGTTTTTTACTATTACCTTAAAAATTAAATTATACTTTATTTACTTAAATTCTAGTAGTCACTTAAATGAAAGATGATGATATTTTTATAGGCAGACAGCCTATTTTTACAAAAAACAATAACTTATTTGGTTATGAACTACTGTTTAGAAATGGTTTAGATCCAACCAGAGCTTTAATAGAGTGCGATAACATCGCTACTGCTACGGTTATTAATAATGCAATGATGGATTTAGACTTCTCTAAAATAGTGGGAAATGCTAAAGCTTTTATTAATTTTTCGGAAGACTTTTTTACGCACTATGTCGAACCCTGTTTTTCGCCTGATAATATTATTATAGAAGTGCTTGAAGATGTCCCTCCGACCCCTGCTGTTATTGAGACCATTAAAAAATTAAAATCTTTAGGCTTTAAAATAGCCTTAGATGACTTTGTTTTTAAGCCTCAATTCATCCCTTTTTTACAACAAGCCGACATTATTAAAATAGATATTGAAAATAGAGCTGTCGATAAACTGCCAACCATTTTTCAAAAAATATCAAAATTTACCAAGGCCAAATTACTAGCCGAGCGTGTAGAAACAAAAGAACAATACGATGTTTGTAAATTAGCGGGTATTTCTTACTTCCAAGGCTATTACTTTGCTAAGCCTGAAATAATTAAAGGTAAAAAATTAGATATTTCTAGTCTTCATCTTCTAGAGTTAATGAAGAAATTATCAGATAAAAATATCACTATTCCTGAACTAGAAGCAGTTATCTCACAAGATATTGGTTTAAGTCATAAACTCTTAAAATTGGCTGTACAGCATCAAACCAATTCTATGCCAGAGATAGATAGCATTAAAAGACTACTCAATTTATTTGGTTTAAATAAAGTAAAGTCTTGGGCAACGACAATTTCATTAACCAACTTTGATGGTATTGTTCCTGAAGTCTTTAATATTGCTAGAACACGTGCTATCTTCTTAAAACATTATGCACAACACCATAAACTTGAACAACCAGATACCTTATACCTTGTTGGGCTATTTTCCTTAATAGACACCATTTTAAGCCAGCCTATGGATGCAATTTTAGATAAGCTACCATTAAGTGATTCGGTTAAAGATTCTCTATTAACGAGAGAAGGTGAGATAGGAAAAGCATTACTGATAATTGAAAGTTTAGAGAGAAATCAATCTATAGCTTCTGATGACTTCGAAGGTGTGCATAAAAAATTCTATATTTCAGCTTTAAAAGAGTCTTTGCAATTAGCTAGTGTTTAACTAAAAAACTTTAAAAAAGAGTGTTGTTCTCATGATTAAAAATCAATGTAAAAACCTTTTGAAAAAATTTCAAGAAGACTTAAAATCAAACTCTTTGTTCACTAAATTTATATTTCAGAATGAATTTTTTTTAGAAGATATTTTAAGTTTAAACGATGATGATATCAAGAA
>WFMZ01000066.1 GCA_015484555.1 Hydrogenovibrio sp.
TTCTTTATCTGCACAGGCTGGTGCTAAACCTAGTTTGATGTTGCTGAAGGTTTATGATGATGAGAAGGTCAACCTTGCAACCGGAAATTGGGTTTGGAGTGAGAAGTACGATGGTATGCGAGCTTACTGGGATGGTAAACAATTGTTGTCCCGTGGAGGGCATTCTATTGCTGCACCGCGTTGGTTTTTACATGCCTTGCCGCCGTTTGCCATTGATGGAGAACTTTGGTTAGGGCGAGGTCAGTTTCAACAGACGGTTTCAGTCGTTCGTCAATCCAAGCCTGATCAGCGCTGGCAAAAAATACACTACCAGATTTTTGAAGTACCTCATGCAAGGGGTGATTTATTTGTACGCTTGCATCGGCTTGCCTTTTTTCTTGAAAAGCATCCTGCTAGCTTCATTCATATCATTCAGCAGCATAAAATTTATTCTAAAGAGCAGGTAAAAAGGCAGTTAGAAAAGATAGTCTCGCAAGGAGGAGAAGGGCTGGTGGTGCGTGATGCCAGTTTGCCTTATCAGGCTGGGCGCTTATCTTCGGCATTAAAAGTGAAGGTTTTTGAAGATGCAGAGTGCACGGTAGTGGGTTATGTGGCGGGTAAGGGTAAATATTCAGGTTTGGTTGGGTCTTTAAAGTGTCGATTGGCAGATGGAAAGGTGGTTCGTCTGGGCAGTGGTTTGACGGACTTGGAAAGGGCTAATCCTCCGAAAATTCAGCAGGTGGTAACGTTTAAGTTTATGGGGTTAACTCAAAAGGGTTTGCCAAGGCATCCGGTATTTCTAAGGGTTAGAAAGGATGCCTCTTATTAAGTGGTTACAGTTGAAAAGGTGTGGCAGTTTTACCATTGATTAGGCTAGGCATCACAGTTTCAAAAAGAACCTCTGTCTCCCATTCGTTATCAGCTACGCGTGTAAAGAGAGTGCTATCCATCGTTGGCGCATAGCCTGTTGTAGCAATGATACGCCCACCTACCGTTAGCTTGGTTTTATAAGCTTCTGGTAGGTTGGTTGTTGCACCACCTATAATAATGACATCGTATTGTTGGTTGTCATCCAGCCCAGAAGCTCCATCAGCTAAAACAAAATTAATATTATCGAATGCGTGTAAATTATTTTTTGCTTGTGCAAGAAGGGTTTCTGATATTTCAACGGTGGTAACGCTTTTAGCCAGTTGTGACATGAGTGCGGTCATAAAGCCAGATCCCGTTCCAATTTCAAGTACATTTTCTGTCGTCGCTATATCAGCAGCCTGTAATAATCTGGCTTCTACTTTAGGCGCCAGCATGCTTTGAGTGTCATCTAAAGGAAGTTCAATGTCAGAATAAGCTAGCATTTGTTGTTTTTTCGTTACAAATAGGTGTCTAGGGGTATCCATGAATAAATCGAGGATGATTGGGTCAAGGACATCCCATGGGCGGATTTGTTGTTCTACCATGTTAAAACGTGCTTTATCTAAATTCATAAACATTGACCCTAAATTGTGACTATTAATTGACGCAAGATTATAGCCTAACTTGGTTAGAAAGCCTATAAAAAGCAATCCATCTAGAAAATAGAAGGGTTTGACGGTATAGTATTTGTTTTCGCAATATAGAGTTGGGTCAGGCAAGTGTCAAGTCAAAATGTTAGTAAGCTAATTTTGGAACGTTTAAGGTTGATCGATGCGTTACCCCATTTTCCTGAGCCTCTTATTCAGCTAGAATCCATGCTTTCAACGGGCGATGTGCCGCATATGGATACCTTGTCAGCCTTGATTTTAAAAGATCCTCGTTTAACTTCTGGTGTTATTTTTAGTGCAAATACGGCCAAATATTGCGACAGTGGTTCGGTTGACTGTGTTGAAAAAGCCGTGTCAAGAATTGGCTTGTCCGATGTTCGCCTTTTACTGAATGCGATTAGTTTAGAAAAAGTGTTAACTAAAAAAAGCTTACTTGAAGAAAAAGTATTTATGCAACATGCTTTTGTAACGGGGTTTATGGCAAAACAAATTGCAAAACAGTCGGGCAAGGAAGCTTCTTTAAGTTTTTTAGCGGGTTTGATGAGCTCTATTGGTATTTATTTACTGATTTCAGATGATGAAAAAAAATATCAAAAAGTGGTGAAGCTAGTTGAGAAAAAACAAATGTTATTGTCACAAGCAGAAATGAAGATAACAGAGTCTTCTTATCCTGCCGTTGGCGCCAGGATGTTGCAGCAATGGAAATTTCCGGTGGCCGTTATTATGGCGGTAGCGGGGCAAACAGCACCTCAAAGTATGAATGAAAAATTTCAAGACTTGGCTTATGTTGTTCAGCTAGCGTCTATCTTGTCCTGTGAGAATGGTTTTGAACTGGGGCTAAAGGGGCTTGATGGCCTTGTACAGTTAGAAAAACAAGAGGAGGCTAAAGCAAAAGCCATGACCTATTTAGGATTGGATGATGAAGGTATTTTGAACAAGGTTGTTGAACAGGCGCTAGAACAAGCTAAGTTGTCAGGTTTTATATAAGCAAAAGCTATTCTGATGGCAAGGAACTATGTTATAATTGCTGGCTACTTTAAATAAGTAATTTCGATGTTAACCTTTTGTAAAAGTTAGTTTTATCCGTTTTAATTTTAGTGAGAAGAGTTTAAAAGATGCCTATTATTACCCTGCCTGATGGTTCGAAAAGAGAATATAACGAAGCAGTTTCTGTGATGCAAGTAGCGGCAGACATTGGCACGGGTTTGGCCAAGGCAACCTTGGCAGGTAAAGTCGATGGTCAGTTAGTTGATGCTTCAGATATGATTAGTGCGGATGCCTCGCTTCAAATTATTACCCTAAAAGATGACGATGGCTTGCATATTATGCGCCACACTTGCGCGCACCTTTTGGGTCATGCCTTAAAACAACTTTATCCTAACGTTAAGATGGCGATTGGCCCTGTTATTGAGAACGGCTTTTATTACGACGTAGAAAGTGAAACGCCTATTACCGAAGATGATTTGGCTAAGATTGAAAAACGCATGAAAGAGTTGGCAAAAACCAAGTATACCGTCGTGAAAAAAATGACGTCTCGTGATGAAGCCTTAGCTATCTTTAAAGAGCGTAATGAGTCTTATAAGGTTGAATTAATTGACGACATGCCAAATGAAACAGAATTTGGTTTGTATCATCATGAAGAATACGTGGATATGTGTCGTGGGCCACACTTGCCGAATATGAGTTCTGTTAAAGCCTTTAAATTGACGCATGTTGCGGGTGCATACTGGCGCGGTGATTCAAGTAAGAAGATGCTACAAAGAATTTATGGCGTTGCCTTTGCGAATAAGCAAGATTTAAAAGACTACTTGCACATGATGGAAGAAGCTGAAAAGCGTGATCACCGTAAGTTAGGTAAGTTACTAAATTTATTTCATGTTGATGAATTGGCGCCTGGTATGGCTTTTTGGCATGCTAAAGGCACGACTTTATATCAAATAGTTGAAAACTACATGCGTCAGCAATTAGTTGAACATGATTATGAAGAAATTAGAACCCCATTGATTATGGATCGTTCTTTATGGGAAAAGTCGGGTCACTGGGACAAATTTAAAGACAACATGTTTACCACTGAAACCGAGCATAGAGATTATGCGGTTAAGCCGATGAACTGCCCAGGGC
>WFMZ01000067.1 GCA_015484555.1 Hydrogenovibrio sp.
CGTATTCTAATCAATCTAGGATGCTTTGCAAGTCCTTTTTACTTTTTATTTGCATTTAATTTATAAGGCTCTTTTTTCTCTTATGACCCGACACGCTAAGTGCTTATTTTTGAACCTTTTTTAGCTAAAACACAATTATAAAAGGGGAATGGGTGGATTCAAGTTCCAAGCGCAACAGCCCTTATATGTTTTGCAAGAATCGGTTCAATCAACTCTTGCGGCGTATCAAAATCAAACCTCTTTCTCGGTCTAGTATTCAATTTTCTAGCTATTTTATCTAAATCGTTTTGGCTATAGGGACTTAAATCTGTTCCTTTGGGTAAATACTGACGTATTAACCCATTTATATTTTCATTAGACCCTCTTTGCCAAGGAGAATGAGGGTCAGCGAAGTAGATTTTCATATCTAGGTTTTTTGACATAATAGGATGTTGCGCCATCTCTGAGCCTCGATCATAGGTCATGGACAGTCGTAAAAAATTGGGCAAGCTTTTCATGTTTGCTTCGAAGCCTGTCCTTACGTCTAGTACACTTTTACTTTGCATTTTACAGAGAATTAAATAGCCTGTTGTACGCTCAACGAGCGTGCCAACACAGGATTGGTTTTTACTACCGGCAATTAAGTCTCCTTCCCAATGGCCTTCTAGTATGCGTTCGTTAATTTCAGCTGGGCGGTTGGCTATCAGCTGTTCTTCAGATGGCTGAATACTGTGATAGTTGCTGTTTTTAGAACCTCTAGGCCCACGCTTTGACTTGGCTCTACGTAATGATTGAATCATTATCTTTTTAAGTTCACCCTTCGGGTGTGCGTAAATATAGGAGTAGATGGTTTCATGACTCACGTGCATTTCACTTTGGTTAGGATACTGTTTCTTTAGGTTGCCGGCTATTTGTACTGGTGACCAGTTTTCATCGGTTAACCAATGCTTTATTTTTTCATATAAAGGGTTGCCCTGTATTATCTTAATAGGCTTTTTACTAGACTTCCGCCGTTGTGAATATTGTTGGGCCGCACTGCTGGCGCAGTAGCTTTGGCTGGTAGTGGCCTGGTTTCGGCTCAGCTCTCGACTAATTGTTGAGGCTGATCGCTTTAAGAATCTGCTAATACTTCTGATTGATTGACCTTTATGGTGTTCAATCATAATGACGGCACGTTCTTCTGGTGTTAGGTGGTAATAATGATTCATGTAATACATTCTGCTTAAATGTGTTGCACTTGCAATCTGAATCCACCATGTGCGTACCCACCCCTGGCGATTTTTGGGTTTGAATGTGTTTTAAACGGGCATAAAAAAACGCCTGACGGCGTTTCTTTAATTTCTAGCTTTGAACGAATTAAATCGTTTACAAAACTGTAATTCTCGCAAACTTACGTTTACCGACTTGGTAAACCTGTGCTTCGCAGGTTTCTACGATGGCACGACTGTCTTCTATCTTTACGCCATTCAATTTCACAGCACCTTGTTTGGTCATTCTATGCGCTTCTGAAGTGGTATTAACCAGCCCAGCTTCTTTTAACATGTTGGCAACCGGTAAAGGTGCATCAAAGCTAAATTCTGGCATTTCATCTGGAATGGCATTTTTAGAAAAACGGGTTTCAAAATCTTTAAGCGCTGACTCTGCCGCTTCTTTAGAGTGAAACCGCTCTATTAGCTCTAAGGCTAACTTCACTTTAATATTTTTAGGGTTCTCGCCGTCTTTAATGGCTTGTTGATAACCTTCAATGGTGTCCATTGATTCGAAGCTTAACAATTCATAGTAACGCCACATTAAGTCGTCTGACACTGACATTACTTTACCAAACATATCATTTGGCTCATCTCTAATCCCTATATAGTTATTTAAAGACTTCGACATTTTTTGTACGCCGTCCAGCCCTTCTAAAATAGGCATGGTTAAGGTACATTGTTGTGGCTTGCCATAATGGCCTTGCAGGGTGCGCCCCATCAGCAAGTTGAACTTCTGATCTGTCCCGCCCAATTCTATATCCGCATCCATGGCAACAGAATCGTAACCCTGTACTAATGGGTACAAAAACTCATGAATGGCAATAGGGGTATTTGAAGCATAGCGATCTGAAAAATCATTGCGCTCTAACATTCTCGCTACGGTGGTGGTGCCCGCTAGCTTAATCATGTCTGCCGCAGACATTTTACTCATCCATTCGGAGTTGAACATGACTTGGGTTTTCGCAGGATCTAAAATTTTAAAGACTTGCTCTTTATAGGTTTCCGCATTCTTAGCCACGTCTTCAGGTGAAAGCGGCGGTCTGGTCGCGCTCTTACCCGTTGGGTCACCAATTAAAGCGGTGAAGTCGCCTATTAAGAATAGAACATCGTGCCCTAGGTCTTGAAACTGCTTTAGCTTGTTTAATAATACGGTGTGTCCTAAATGAAGGTCTGGCGCCGTTGGATCAAAGCCGGCCTTAACTCTTAAAGGTTTACCTGACTCTAGCTTTTTAATAAGCTCTTTTTCTACTAAAATTTCTTCGGCGCCACGTTTAATTAGGGCTAACTGTTCTGCTACTGTTTTCATGATCTATTCTTTTTAATAATTGAGCGTGGTTTAACCACACAATACGGTGTTGGTGTTTAATTCTAACTTACCTGTCAAGTCGCTAATTTTTTGCAGGTTATGCTGTTTCATATACTTAACAAGGTCTTTGTTAATTTTCTTAACTAGCAAAGGGTCACGGGCAATGGCGGTACCAATAGCGACCATTGATGCGCCCGCCATCATAAACTCAATAACATCACTGGCACACGAAATACCGCCCAAGCCGATAATAGGCACGTTATGTAATTTTGCAACTTGATAAATTTGATGAACTTTTAATAGTGCAACAGGTTTGATGGCAGGGCCAGACAAGCCACCTTGGTTATTTCCTAAGGTAGGCTTGCCGGTATGAATATCTATTTGCATTCCCATTAAGGTATTGATGGCGGACAAGACATCTGCTCCAGCTTCAATAACACGCCTCGCCCCTTCAGCAATATCGGTTTGATTGGGCGATAGTTTTACAATTAAAGGTTTAGTGGTGCTTGCACGACAAGCTTCTACCACTCTTGCTGCCATATCAGGATCATTACCAAAAGCCGCCCCGCCCTTTTTAACGTTCGGGCAAGAAATATTAACTTCTATTGCCGGTAAGTCGGTTTGGTCAAATAAGCGTACCACTTCGGCGTATTCTTCAATACTTGATCCTGATACATTAATAATAAACTGGCTTTCGCTTAAATCTAGCTGCGGTAAATACTTGGCAATCACTTCTTTCGCACCCGGGTTTTGCAACCCAATTGAGTTCAACAAACCACAAGGAGATTCCATTACTCTTTCCGCCTTATTACCCAACTTAGGCTCTAAGGTCGTGCCTTTTAAAAACACGGCGCCAATATCTCTATTGGAAAAACCTGATACTGCTTGGTATTCGATGCCATAGCCTGCATTACCAGATGCCATGGCAACTGGACTTTGAAATATTAAACCCGCTAGGTTTACAGATAAATCGACCAAGGTATTCCCCTTAATATTCGCGACTTGTTAAAACAACAATTTGAGTACAATAGACGTTACTATATTTCAACAACGACAACTGACAAGATAATTTAATATGATTCACATAATACTGTACGAACCTGAAATTCCACAGAATACTGGCGCGCTTATTCGCTTAAGTGCCAACATGGGTGCGCACTTGCATCTCATTAAACCTTACGCGTTTGATTTAAGCGAAAAAAAGGTACGCCGTGCAGGGCTTGATTATGCTGAACTAGCTAATTTACAAGAACATGATTCTTTAGATGCTTGCCTAGCCACAGTTCAACCCAACCGCGTATTTGCCTTAACCACTAAAACCAAGCGTTATTATACCGAAGCGAAGTTTGAAGATGGGGATGCATTTTTATTTGGCCCTGAAACTAGAGGCTTACCAGCTGATATTATTGAAGGCCTACCAGCTGAACAACGTTTAACCATTCCAATGATGCCAGGTGGACGTAGTATGAACTTAGCCAATGCTGTTTCGGTGATTGCTTACGATGCTTGGCGCCAACTTAACTTTGATATGAACTTAAGCTAGACCACCCCTGGTTTTACGCCCTTTAGGGTAGATTTTTGCCATCACCAGCTTTAAGACCAGGCTTAACGTTCAGATTTAATATCGCGCGACAATAAATTTTTCGCTGCTTGTTGCGCCGTTATCTTGCCTTCAACCAACAGGTAAACCTGCTCAGCAATGGGCAAGTCTAAATTCTGCTCTTTCGCCACCGCATGCACGACCTTCACCGCTTTCACGCCTTCCACAACCTGGCCAATTTCCAACTGCACTTCTTCAATTGTTTTATGAC
>WFMZ01000068.1 GCA_015484555.1 Hydrogenovibrio sp.
TCTATTTCAGTTGGCCTTTTTTCTTACAAGTTAATTGCACTTGTTATGCGAATTCAAGAACTATTTTCTAATATCCATTTCTTTAAACTTTGCTTTAAATTAGGCGTGGACTCTAAACTTAAAAACTTAACATTAAGCTGTTCGGCTTTCTGCATTAGGCCTCCATTTTTTGTAATAGGGCTGGTAATAATTAAGGCTTTAGCGGTGAGTTCACCGCCTAATTTTTTAGCTAAACTGTCCATTCGTTGTAGGTGCAAATTGTAGTTATGGGAGGTGCCAGTTTTACATTCAATAATAAATAAATGATTGTTCGCTAAAAACATCACATCAATTTCATCGCTAATATTTCCTTTGTAATGTATTTTAACGCTGACAGCGACATTCTGAATGCTTTCCAGCTCTAGCTTGAGTTCTTTGATTAAGTCTGCGATATAAGATTCAAACCAACTGCCTTGTAATAGGTTTACCAGTAAGTGACTAGATTCAAAAAAACTATTATCGGCATTTAATCTTAAACCATGAGGTTTTAGTTTTTCAAAAATAGGAGAGAAAGGCTGAAGTGACAACTTTTCTTTTTTTGGTTGGGACATATTATGAACAAGCTGGGTAAATTTTGCAAAAGAGTGGTCGCTAATCACAAATTGCTTGATAAGCTTTAAGGTCGTATGTATTGCAACAGCTTCATGTGCCTTCGGCATAAAGGGTTCAAAACGTTCCACCCCATGAGCAAATAGAAACTCTTCCAGTTTAAGGCTGTCTTGTAAACTGAGAAAGCCTTTTTCTCTGGGTTGAACCCAAATTAAATCATCATTAGGCAATACAAAATAGAGTCTGGCCGCAGAGCCTTGAAAGTATTGTGTGGCTGAAATACCCATTAATTTGGTACCACAAGAAATGTTAACGAGTAGGGTGGATAAATCGTGGTTTAACAGTTTATTAATCTGGTCAAACCCAGTATTAATAGAGTCGATACAAAAGGCATTGTCTATTAAGATGTCGATGGTTTTTAAGTTATGTTGATGATAAAAGTCTTTTAAACGTTCTAATACTGAAACCATGCTTTGTGTGTAGACCAAAAATACTTGCTTGGCTTCTAGTCGTTTATCCAGTACAGGGACTAAATTAGGCGTTATTTCCAGTGAGACAAATACCAAGTGGCTTTTATTTCTTTGAAGCGTTGGGCTGTTTGTCATTTTGGAATCTCTTACTTTTTTAGGCATTACCGTTTGTGATGATTTGTTTGATTAATAGTTTAATACAAACTCTCTTTGTTCATCGCTTACAGGCATTCTATCGCCACGCGCTTTAGAAGCGATTTTAATACTTTCTTCTGCATCCATGCCGTGTTCAATCATTAAGGTAATGGCAACAATGCCGGCTCTTCCTCGTCCGCCATGGCAATGAATGGCTAGGTGCTCACCTTGTGCTAGTTTTTGACTTAAAGTAGCATTAAAGGATTTTAGCGCATCTAAGTCAGGCACGGACATATCTTTAATTTCAAAGTTAATAAAACTGATACCAAGCTCTTTGCAAGCTTGGGCTTCTGCTTGCATGCCTAAACGTTCAATTTCAGGCTGTCGTAGTAGGCTAATAACTTGGGTTACACCAGCTGTTTTATAAGACTGAATGTCTGTCGTTAAGGTTTCTGAATTGGGTTTAGGCATGACATAAATAGCGCCTTTGCCTAATGAGCATACTTTATAAAGAGGGGTTGTCATGTTGTTTCCTTGGTCTTTGTGTTAGACCCTAAGTAGGGTAAGTGTTGATTGCAAGATTCAACATAGCTGGCGACATCTTGTTGTTCTTGTTTTAAAAATTGTTGTATACCTTCTGGAAAAGGGTTATGCCTTAGCCAATGTGTGGAATGCATTTCTACGGGGCTAAAGCCTCTGGCTATTTTATGTTCTCCGCCTGCACCTGGTTCAAATATAGCCAAGTTATGCTGTATGGCATATTCAATACCTTGGTAGTAACAGGCTTCAAAGTGGAGGTGTTTAACCTCTTCAAAGCATCCCCAAAACCGACCGTATAAATGGGTGTCAGATTTAAACATTAACGCCCCTGCAACACATTGCTCGTCTTGTTCGGCTAATACCAACACAATATTTTGTGGCAAGGTTTTTGCAATTTGTAGAAAGAAGGCAAGGTTTAAAGTGGGGGTTCCCCATTTTTCATTAAAGGTTTTACTGTAAAGATTAGCCATGTGTTGCCAGTCTTCTTTAGAAGCTGCTTGCCCATCTAAAATACGAAAGTTGATATCTTGTTTTTCAATGAAGCGTCGTTCTTGACGGATATTTTTACGTTTTTTAGGGGTGAGCTTTTCTAAAAAATCTTCAAACTTATCATAGTGTTGGTTCTGCCAATGAAACTGGCAGTCATGTCTAAATAAGAGGTCTTGATCAACTTGTTCTTCTAGCCAGGTTTGTTGTTTGGGTTCGGCAAATAAAATATGAAAACCACTTAATTCTAGTTGGTGGCAAATAGATTGTGCAGCGTGTAGCAGTAATTTTTGTAGGGTGTTGGCAGAATATTCTACGGAAGGTTGGGTTAAAAACCTGGGTCCTAAAGCAGGCGTGTAGGGCATGGCACTTACTAGCTTAGGATAATAATCTAGCCCTGCTTGCTGCCAAGCTTCTTCCCAAGGTTGGTCAAAAACAAATTCGCCATAGTTATTGGTTTTTTCATAAAGTGGCATGGCAGCAATCAATGTTTGTTTATCATAAATGAGCAGGTGTCTAGAAAACCAGCCAAAGGTTTCGCCAACACATTGGTTCTGTTCTAGTGCCAGTAAATATTCATGCTTAATAAACGGGTAGTCATTTTCAACCATGGCATTCCATTGAATGGCATCAATGTTTTCCATACTTTGTACGGACTGAATGTCTAGAGTGTTTAATAATGCTTCAATATCAGGCATGGTGTTTGTCATTTATAAGTAGGCTTTTATTGTAATGGAGTACGCGTGAATATTTTTAATAAAATAGGGTTTAATCGGATCGATTATCCTTTGCTTTAACAAGGTTAGGTTCAATACATGGTATTATTCAACCTATTCAAATAGACGAGATTTAAGATGTTATTTAATAGACCACAGCCCAAAGCTCTTTTACCTTTATTGCCTGTTATGTTGATGACATTGGCCATGCTGGTTGCAAATAGCACCGCTAAAGCGGCATCGCTTGAAAAGGGCAGTAAAAGTTTTACCGCTTGGGTAGGGTCAGCAGAGTACCGTATTGGTCATGTCGAAAAGTATTATGCAAGAGTAGAGTTGGGTGGAAGCTATTTTGTGAAAGATGGCTTAGAGGTGGGCGCTTCTTACCGTGTTTGGCTAGGGAATTCGCCTACTTTTCAGCAAATCTCTATCCCTGTTAACTATTATTTTAATGTCAGTCAGCACTTTAAGCCTTATATAGGCGCTTTTGCAGGATATACCTTTTCATCAGAAGACAGAATACCTGGTTATAATTCTTATGGTGGACGAGCAGGCATTGCCATTACACATGAAAAAGCCTATTACCGAGCAGGTATAGCACAAGAAAATTATGGAGATTGTAATAGTAATTTTAGAAATTGTTCAGAGGTTTACCCAGAATTTGCATTCGGGTTTTCATTCTAAAGCTTCAAACAGCATAGCTTGAAGCTTGGGAGAAGTAAGCTTAGTGTCTAACCTCACTTAGCGCAGAACTAGATTGTGAGATATAAGCCGTCACTTGTTCTTTAGTTAGGTTTGCTTGAGCAGCTTGGATAGGCTCTTCCATGCCACTAGGCAAGTTAAGTTCAGTTTGTTGAACCGCAATTTTTGTTTGGTTATTTTTATTCAAGTTTTTAGCAAACTTATGAAGTGCTTGAATGACTTGGCCATTTAAAGACAGTTCTTTTTGCTCTGTCACCACTTGTTGTAGTTGAGATACCCAGTTCATTTGAGTATGGTGAACCAATTCAGCATGTTCCACTAACTGGCTTCTTGCCATTGCATTTTGATAGCTAAGGGTTAGATTTTTAATATCATTAATAATGGTTTCAGCCACCTCAGTTGTTTGAGTTGATTGGCTTTCGATATTTGTATCTAAATAGTTTAAACAAGTAGTTAACTTCTGGTGTGTGTTTAAATTTGCGTGTGCCATGGTATTCACCTTTGATATTAATGTCGTCAAAAAACTGACAACTTATTTGCTGCTTACTAGTGATATATCAAGTAACGTGCCAGTTTTTATTTAAGGTCTGTTTGGCTATAACATGATGAAAAACAACAATAATATTTAATTATTGAACCTGGCAGTTTTTTGGCTTTTTACCTTTGTTGACTTTTTTTAGCTTTGATTAATATGAGAATCCTTTTTTGAAAACAAATTTATTAACCCTTCTAAAGCAAACGTCTGACTTTGTGGTGATCGATAAACCCGCTGGCCTAAACTTCCATACTGAAGAGGGTGAAAGCCAAAAATCGCCAGGGGTGGTCGTACAGTTAAAGCAACAATTACAAGTAAAAGACTTATACCCAGTGCATCGCTTAGACAAGATGACCAGCGGGCTACTATTGTTTGCCTTAAACTTAGAAACGGCCAATCACTTTCGTCAACTATTTGAAAACAAGCAAATTGAAAAGTATTACCTAGCCATTGCAACAGACAAACCCAAAAAGAAACAAGGTTGGGTAAAAGGTGATATGGAACCTGCGCGGCGGGGTAGCTGGAAACTGTGTAAAAGCATGGAAAACCCGGCAATCACTCAATTTATAAGCCAGTCAGTTCAGCCTAAAGAACGTGCTTTTTTGCTAAAGCCACATACCGGGAAAACACACCAGTTAAGAGTTGCCCTTAAAAGCTTGGGTGCGCCTATTAGTGGTGATAGCCGTTACCAAAATAGTGAAGAGGCTAAGCAAGAGCAAAGAGGCTACTTACATGCCTATGCCTTACAATTTGAACTAAAAGGCGAGACCTTTAACTTAACCTGCCCGCCAACAACAGGGGAGCGGTTTATGAGCGAAGCATTTCAAAATACCTTAGCAAGCTGGCAAACGCCTTGGGCATTAAGCTGGCCTGTTAATAAGCGAATTTAATAAGAACAAATAAAGAGATTAGAGATGAATAACGCCTATTGGAAAACAAAAACCTTAGCAGAGATGGATAAAGCAGA
>WFMZ01000069.1 GCA_015484555.1 Hydrogenovibrio sp.
CCAGTAATGAAAATATAGATCAGTCTTTTTTAACTCAGCACAGCCTTTCTTTAGCGAACTGTTTGGCTCAGTCACGAGTCTTAATGCTGGGTGATGATGCTATTCCAGAGTGTTTGCGAGCAGATTTTGATAACCCTTTTAAACATTACCCTGGTAATCAACCATCGAACACCTTGGTATTAGATGAATTATCTCCAAATTCTATTGGAAAATTGATTGCCTTGTATGAGCATAAAACGTTTGTGGAGTCGGTTATTTGGAATATTAACCCATTTGATCAATGGGGTGTGGAGCTAGGAAAACTGATTGCAAAAGAAACCCATGCAGCCATGACTTCGGAAGAAGCGTGTCAGGAATTTGATCCCTCTACGCGTGCATTGATAAAAAGGTTGAAGTATGAAAATTAGTCTCTTTGGCCAGAGTGTGGCTAGTTTAGCGGTGGCAGGTTTGTTATCACAGGCAGGGAATCAAGTTCAGGTTGTGGTGGATGATGCGAATATTAAATTAATGTCGATCCAAGGCGTTGACGAAGAACCTGGTTTGGCAGTCTTGTTATCAACTGAAATGGCGGCAGGTCGTTTATATTGTGTGGAAAATAGACAAGCTGCAATTCAAGAGAGTGAATTTATTTTTCTTGGCTTGCCAGCGTCTGAAATAAAAGAAATTCAACAGCTGATTGATGAAATAGGGGCTTTAACTACAACAGATTTAGTGGTTATTAATCAATCTACGTTACCAGTGGGAACAACAGATACTTTTCAGAAACAGATTAATAAGCAGTTAGCAGAAAGGCAAGCCAATATTGAAGTCGATATCGTTGTTATGCCAGAATTAATTGGAAAAGGAACGGCTTTAAAAGAATTTCAGTCTAATGATCGAATTATCTTGGGTGGCGGTTCAGAAGCATCTCGCCAAAAATTAAAAGGGTTGTTTAATTCTTTTTGTTTTGATTCCTTTGAAGATAAGCCTATTTTATGGATGGCGACAACGGCTGCAGAATATACCAAGTTTGCCTTGAATGCGATGCTAGCCACAAGAGTGAGCTTGATAAATGAGTTGGCAAATAGTGCAGAGCTATTTGGTATTGATATGGAAGAAGTACGCCAAGGAATTGGAACGGATAGGCGTATTGGCTTTAACTATATTAACCCGGGCTGTGGTTTTGGTGGGGTAGGTTTTTCAGAAGGTTTGGATGTATTGGTGGATACCTTTAAGCAAAGAGGGGCTGATGCCACTTTGTTAACCTCTACTTTGGCAGCTAATGAACAGCAGAAAGAAATTTTATTTCGTAAAGCATGGCGGTATTTTAACCGAGAGTTAGCCGGTCGGCAGGTAACGGTATGGGGTGTGTCCTATAAGCCGAATACAGCCTCTTTTGAAAATGCACCTAGCTTAAAATTGGTTGAAAGTTTATTGGCACAAGGTGCTAAAGTCGCTATTTTTGACCCTAAAGCAGGGGTTGACTTTGTAGCACACTTTAATCACCCTAATTTGGTCTGTTGTTCAGATATGTACCAAGCATTGGAAAGTTCAGAAGCATTATTTCTATTGACAGAATGGCCATTATTTAGACAACCTGATTTTGCTAAAATGAAGTCAGAGATGGCACACCCTGCTTTGTTTGACGGGCGTAATATTTATTCTCCAGAGCAACTTAAATCGGAAGGTTTTTTCTATACAGGAATTGGGCGTGGGGAAGTGGTTTAGCTTGTATTAAAACCATTATGTATAGGTGTTAATCCTGTATAATAACTTATAGATGAGTTAGTGGAAGCGCTATGAAAACTTTCGACGTGATGCTGAATGTGTATGGCAAAGATATATTGGTAGGCTATTTAGGCGCTGCTAAGGAGCGAAAATTGGTTGTAAATTTTCAATATGATTCAACGTTTCTGACGAGTGAAAGCTTCTTTAATATCTCGCCAGAGCTATATAAAACGCCTGCTATTCAATATCCGAACCCTAAAGAGTTATTTGGCTTTATGGAAGATTCTATGCCAGATAGATGGGGTAAGGCGCTTATAAAGCGTAAGCTGGGCAGGCCAATTGATAATTTAGATGCCTTGCTAGAAATAGATGACTTTGCTCGAATGGGAGCACTACGATTTTATGACCAAACTAGCCCATTAAGTGAAAGCTCTAATATCCCAACAATAAAAAATATTAGAGAGCTGCAAAACTTGGTAAACAAATCAGATGATTTAACCGCTGATTTGACTGAATTATTCGACCCTGGTTCCCCTTTGGGGGGCGCCCGGCCCAAAGCCGGTATTATGGATGACGGTATATTGAAAATGGCCAAGTTTCCAAAAAGTGATGATCACTATAACGTTGAAGCATGGGAAAAGACCCTGTTAGATCTGGCTTCTCAATTAGATATTAAGGTGCCAGAGTCAGAGATCATGTATACGCCACTATCAAAATTTGGTGTATTAATACTTGAGCGTTTTGATAGAAAAAATGGGCATAGACAAGCTTATATGTCTGCTATGACTGCCATTCAGGCCTCTGATAATGAGGACTCAAACTCGTATTTAGATATGGTAGATTTCATTAGTCAGCATGGTGAAATTGAGGACGCACGAGAGCTTTGGAAAAGATTGGTCTTTGGTATGCTGACCAATAATTATGATGATCACTTAAGGAATCATGGTTTTCTTCGGGGTGAAAAGTCGTGGCGGTTATCTCCTGTATTTGATATTAACCCTTCTACAGATACAGCTCATCATCAGTTATCTATTGATGGAAATAACCATGAACCCAGTATTGATTTGGCATTATCACTAGCAGGTCATTTTTATTTAGACTTAGATGAAGCTAATGACTGGCTTTCAAGAGCGCAGGCTCTTTTATTTAAAAAACTGGATGTGACGGCTAGGCAGAATGGCATTGTTGCTGCAGAAATAACGGTTATCAGTCAGCAGCTGAACTACAAAAAATACGAGGCGGTATTATGAAGAGTAAACTGCTGGCTAGTTTTCCACCCAAGCTTAAAAAACAGCTTCAATTGATCGGTACAAACCTTAAAGTTGCACGTAAGAAACGTAAATTTAGTATTAATGAAATGGCCTTACGAGCCAAGGTGAGTTACGACACTATTTCTCGTGCAGAGAAAGGGGATCCATCTGTCTCTTTTGGTGTCTATGCTCAGATGCTATCCGTATTAGGGTTATCAAAAGATTTAGATCTACTTGCCACACCAGAAACGGATGAACTGGGCGCTATCCTCATGGAACAAGCCCTTCCAGATCGTGTCAGGCGAATAGCCAATCGAACAAAATCCAGACGTTAATGTTGGAGCAAGATGGATTACACCGATTTGCTTATGGTCTACTTGGTGAGAGGCTGTTGTTATGATTATGCGTAATGTCGATATTGACACTAATTAAGTAGTTGGGCGTTATCTTTCCTTGTTTGATTGAGTTGCTTTTGTATTTGGTGGCGGGTTGTTTTTTGAACGCTTAGTGATTGTGCAATATGCCTGAATTGACTAATGGCATCAACGATATTTTCAATAACTTCTTTGGCCTCTTGCCAGTTTGAAAAGTTAGTATTGGAGGGCATTGCGTTAGCTGAATTCACTGTTTAATACCTCTTCTATTGTTTTTGGCGCAGAAATTTTAGTCTTTTGGGTAAGATTGTTTATTTGAGTAAGGTCTTCTAGTGATTGCCACAACAGTAAAAATTGGCGAAGAGATATTTGCCCGGTGGTTTCAAATTTTTTAAGGGTAGAGGCAGGCACAGTGCTTTTTTCTGCCATAGACTCGCGAGACATTTTGGCCTGTTTTCGTAAACCTTTTAGATGAGCGGCAAGGTTTAGTCGAACATCGGTTTCTGTTAAAAAGTTTAAAGGCATGGCTTTTCTACTAGATTAATTATTAATGGATATTATTATATCCTTTTTTAAGGTATATTTGGTTTTTTAGATATTATGATGTCCTCTTTATGGTATTGATACTGGCCTGTATAAGGTTGTTTATAAAAAAAACTTTGACAGGAAAAATACTTAGTGTTAAGATTTATACTTACTTTTACTAAAGAGGTGTTACGGATGAAGATAGCTAAAAAGGGTTTGTTTTTGGGTATTATGGTGAGTGTTGGGTTATTTTCGTCGGCCTCTTTTGCCGCCCCTGTTAATGTTAACACCGCTTCACCAGAAGTGATTGCTTCTTCATTGCATGGTATTGGGGCAAAAAAAGCAGCCGCCATTTCAGAGTATTGTCATAAACATGAATGTCATAAGCCTGCAGATTTATTACACGTTAAAGGTGTAGGTGAAAAGTCTTTGGCTAAGTTCTCTGCAGATTTACGCTTTGCTGATAAAGAAGATCATAAACACGCGCACTAAGCTGGTTGATTGAGCGAAGTTAAATAAACAAAGCCTTGCTTAATAGCAGGGCTTTTTTATTTCTGGGTGATACGCTGGCTTTGTTAAGTGTTTGCTGTTTTCTGTTATAATTTTTGCTATTAAATGAAGTAAATGAGAAGTACTGTATGCGGCTAACGTCTGAACAGAAAAATGCGATTGAAAGCGTGTTTAAGAAAGTATTTGTCCAGGGTAAGGTTATCTTATTCGGTAGCCGCGTGGATGATAGAATGCAGGGTGGGGATATTGACCTTTTTGTGGAAACAGAGCGAAATCCTGATGATTTATTTAACTTGAAGATTGCATTTTTAGTGGCATTAAAAAGCCGGATAGGCAGCCAAAAAATAGATGTCATATTCTCAGCGTTTGCTCCGTTAGCTTTAAAACAAGAAGTTAAAAATAAAGGTGTTTTATTGTGTCAGCTATAAATATAAATAAATTGAACCGGCTTGTTGTGGAGTGTGATAAGCATCAATTAAGAATAGAATCTGCCTATAAAAAATAGCTTCTAAATTGCCCCTGGATGCAAAACAATACCAAATGTTAGATGAAGAAAATATTGAGCATATTGATTAGTTTTTATTTCGGTTTGCAAAGCTACAAGATGCGATTGGGCAGCGATTTTTTAAAGAGTTATTAATATTTTTACAAGAAGATGTGCAAGCGAAACCTTTTATTGATATTTTAAATAAGCTAGAAAAGTTAGGGTTAATTAGTTCAAGCGAGCAATGGCAAAAATTAAGAGAAATTCGGAATGCAATTTCACATGAATATGATGATTCTCCTGAATTAATGGCGCAAGTCTTGAATGCAGTTTTTAACGCTAGGATAGCGTTATTTGAGATTTATGGCGGGTTAAAAATGAAGTATCAAGAAAGGCTGTGATCAAGTTCTTTGTCGATTTACGCTTTGGTGAAGAAGAGTGTGAGTACTAAGCTGCTCGCATGAGCTATATTTAGATAAACAAAGCCTTGCTAGTAGCAGGGCTTTTTTATTTCTGGTAACAATTAATATTTGGTGGAGTAGTTGTGTACAAAGTAATTTATTTATTCTTTTTCTTATTTATCAGTCTTTCTTTATCTGCACAGGCTGGTGCTAAACCTAGTTTGATGTTGCTGAAGGTTTATGA
>WFMZ01000070.1 GCA_015484555.1 Hydrogenovibrio sp.
ATGCAGGGCAGCACGATCTTCAGAGGCATTAACCTTTTCACCGCTGAACAATTTTGCTATCCAGCCTTCTAAATCACACTCCTCTGCCAACTGCTCCAACAAAGGTAAGGTTTCGCTACTCAATCGATTCTTAGACAAATCTACAAACAAGCCTTCCATCTCAATAGAAAAAGCAGACATTCTATTATCTTCTAAAATTAAATCACTTAATTTAGCCGAGCCCATGCCTTGATCACAATGTAGCTTCAGCTGTTGCCAAGCTCGCCCCTCTGATACCTGCATTTATACCCCTACCTTCTCTTGTTATAACTTTCTTGCGCACTAAATAAGCTTTTAATGTCTACCCTAGTCTGCGCGTCAAATGATGTTGATCATATTATAGATTTCTTAATAAAAACTTCTGAATAGATACGTTCAATTAAAATTATTTCTGCTGGCTTTAAGGCACTAAACTCTTTCTCTTTCGCTCTTTTAGACAATTTTCCATTATTTTGCTGCAAAAATCGAATAAGTAAGTCTATCAAGGTATTTGGCATATCAAGCATATTGTTAATTTTAGTGACGAATACATCCTGATTAATAAGGTAATTAACCTCTTCGGGTAAGCTTACTTCAACAGTATGTTCCACACATTCATATAAAAATTCAGTTTGTTGTGTCGCATCAAAAAAACGATACAAATCTAAAGTATCATTCAATACATCAACATTGTTTTTTGGTGTGGGCTGCCACTCTATAAAGGGTAAACGTGGTTTTGAATAGTTCACCAAAACCTGACGGTATTGTTCTATGCGCTCTAAAATAGCCGACGAAATTGGAAATACGACCCCTTTATTTAGGGACAAAGCCCGTTTCTGCTAAAATATGATTCAACAAATAACGATGCAATCTTCCATTACCATCTTCAAACGGATGTATAAATACAAAACCAAATGCAAGCTGACTCGACATTAACACCGCAGGGTACTGACTGTTGACCAATAGTTCATAAGTTTCAAAAAAACCCTGCATCAGCCTTTCTAAGTCTTTAGCTTTAGCAGAAATATGCTCCGGCAAAGGTAAGCCAGTCGTACGATCATGGCTGCCAATAAAACCACCATTTAACCTAAGACCAGGCATCACAAAACGATAGTCTGATATAACAATAGACTGCAAACGTTCGAGCTCTTCAATCGTTAATAACTGCTTACCCGCATCACCGACAATACGCCCCCAGCGTTCAATTCGTGTATGGGCTGGCTGCTCCCCTTCAATTGTGTAAGTCGCCTTTGTATCCGCTAATAATAAAAAAGCGGCTGTTCTGCTCAATAAATCTGAATGACAGGCATTAGTTTGGGCTAAGGCTACCAGGTAAATTATTGAGCACTCGGTATCGCTTTTCTCTTCGTCCAGGCCCTGCAAACTGTAGCTTCGTGTTCACAAGTTCCGTATAATTTCCCTGTGTTAAATCAGGCAACCCTAATTGACATTCAAGCAACCACTCATACAAAAACCAAATTTTTCGACTATAAATACTCGTTGGCTCATTATGAACCATTCCCTCAATTTCTGAAGGCTCAACCTTTTTAAATAAAGCACTCAAAACCCACAAACACAAGCCTTCATACTTTAATGCAAAAGTAAGTTGTGAAAATAAATCACTATTTGGTTTGTGTCTTGGGCTTAATACAACCCAATTATTTACTGTACGGCGCTGATGCTTTTCACCTATTGCAAAAAGGTTGTCTGGCAAAGGGACACTTAGCTTATATTTAGTCATTAAAAAACTATAACCAGCTATGATCATTTCTTTTTCAGGGGGGATTAAAAGCATGAAAAACCTTTACCATTCGTGAAATACGACTATATTTTACCTTAAACGTGAAAAACCATTATTTATATCATACAACAATCTATTAAGTAGTCGCAGTAGATTACTCAATAGGGGATTTTATCTCAACACATAACCTATGTACCCAACCCATATCACCATGTAGCTTTAGCGGCTTTCAGGCCTGGCTTTTAGATACCTGCCCATTATATTTTAGTGTTATCTAACCGTGCTAAATAAGCTTTAAAGTCGCCCGCTAACTTAGCATCACGCAAGGCATATTCAACATTGGCTTTTAAATAACCCAACTTATCGCCACAGTCATAGCTTTGGCCATTTTTAAATTCAAAACCAAACATCTTTTCTGTTTTTAGCAATTCATCCATCGCATCGGTTAACTGTATTTCACCACCCGCACCGGGTTGAGTATCTTCAAGTAACGACATCAACTTAGGGGTGAAAATATAACGCCCAACCACCGATAAATTAGATGGCGCTTCAGCAACAGAAGGCTTTTCAACTAAGGCGGTAACTTCCAGCCCCTGTTCACCCTCTTTAATTGCTGCAATGCCATACTTTTCAACATCAGCATCTGCCACTTCCTCTAACGCAACCATGCTATGACCATGGTCTGAGAAACTCGCTACCATCTGTGCTAGACACCCTTTTTGAGCATGATGCATTAAAACATCTGGCAACATTACCGCAAAAGGTTCATTGTCATTCAATACTGATTTTGCACATAAAATAGCATGCCCTAATCCAAGCGCTTCTGGCTGACGTACACTAATAACTGAAACCCCTTTCGGCAAAATATTATCAATTAAAGCCAGCCTATCCTGTTTACCTCGTGCCTCTAACTCTATTTCAAGTTCATAGTTTTTATCAAAATGATTTTCAATCGCAGACTTACTAGAATGTGTCACCAAAATAATTTCAGTTATTCCAGCCTCCGCAGCCTCTTCAACAATATATTGAATTAAAGGTTTATCAACCACGGTTAACATTTCTTTTGGAATAGACTTAGTGGCCGGTAAAAACCGTGTACCTAGCCCCGCAACAGGCAGAATAACTTTTTTAATCATTTAATTCCCGCTTTTTCTTAAAAGTATCTAAGGCTAAATTATACACATAAAAACACTTGAAATTACCATCTCAATCCACCAAAATTATTTTTATTAAAACCCTTAAAAAGCTAACTTTCTACTTTAAACATAGGTGATATAGATAAAAAACATATTAGAAAGGCACACTAAACCGACACAAAGAAATGTGGAGACTGGAGTGACAAAATTATTTTGTACACAAAGGTTAAATAAAGGGCACCCCTATTAATTAAAGCTCCAAAGCTTGTTTTGCAAGGCGCTGTAGCTTGATTAATAGTTTATGCACATCAGGTTTAGGCTCTTGCTCTAACCATTGGTTTACCTCGCTTAAAAGTAGAGTCATACCATATAAGCAATCCTCATAACACTTTAGCGCCTGCTTATTGGTCAAATCACAAGCCTCAATAGCAAAGCGAATCAACTGTTCTTTTTTATGCCATCGCTTCGAACCTAAAAGGGTTAACGCAGGAATGTCATTAGTAACGTAGACGGTTGTATTCACCACGTCATAAGCTGGAGCAATTTGTACTTGATCGATATTAGGGTAATAAACACCAAAATTCTTAAGATGCGCATCACCATTTTCCAGGAAATTATTCATCACAATCATCTTAAAAAACTGCGTTAAAGATTTAAGCCTATACTGCTTAGAACAAAACAGTTTTAGGCTTTTGGCTACTTGTTCATAACTCCCCTTGTACTTATCTTCTCGCTGCCTTGCTTGGAGTACACACAGGTCTTCGAAGCCGAGTGAGCGACCACCTCCTTGAATGTCAAACCGCTTCATAATAAAAAGTTGATGATCATCAGATAAATAAAACTCAGGTACGGAAATTTCTGCAGCTTGAACCGCTTGCATACATAGATATTCATTCAAGGCGAGTTGAGGATAGTCATCTCCCCATGCTTTAACAATATAGTCTTCTAATTTAAGTGTCGCTTTATCTACTATACGAGCAAGCACTTTGGGCTGTACACCACTTAACGGTGAGCTCAAAGCAAATCTATCGACTAATTCATCAAACAAATTTTGAGTGTTCGGATGGAGAATTTCATCCAAACTTAGAGGCGGAAAAGTTGATATTTCCTGGGACTCATATTGGATGCGTCCTGACATACTTGGCGCAAGCAATCTTAACATGCCAAAGTCATCTGTTTCTGTTACTTTAGCGAAATGCTTTTTAAGAATGGCAAGCAAATACCCTTCTGGTAAATGCATTTCAAAAATAGGGTGAAGCCCACTGTTCACATAACTTTTTTCACGCACTGGCATGGTAAGAGAAACAAATTTTTCTGAACCACTACTCGGTACGTAATTAAAAATATAATCCGACTCTTCTTTAAAAATTCTGCCCACCACAGAATCGAGGACAATAACGCTTAATCTACTGCTCATTTTTTAACTCTTCAAAGGTAGGTAGATTAGACTTTTGTCTAAAACACAGCTCTTGGTCAAAAAAATCTAGAATTTTAATAATCTTACGTACACCAACATCAACCGAACGCCCTTTTTCCAATGCATTAATCGTTGCACGCGATATGCCGACCGCATCAGCTAATGTTTGCTGAGAAATATGATAAAACTTACGCAGTTCGGTAACCCGAACACCCAACTCTATATATGTCATGACTTACTCGTTTTGCATTAAATACTTTACATATTACCTGACCAAGGCAAGATTGTAAGATATTTAATACATTTTATACTGCAATTTTAAGAAACCACCCTGGGATAGAAAATAATTAATGACTTTTGCAAAATGTAAGCTTACAAAAAAATATATATCCCTATTCGCCTATTCCACCGTCACACTTTTGGCTAGGTTTCTAGGCTGATCTACATCTGTTCCTTTAATTAAAGCAACGTGATAAGCCAGTAATTGCAAGGGGATATTGTACAAAATAGGACTAGTAATACGCCCAACATTTGTCACCATTTTAATAACTTGTATATGGTTTTCAGTTTGTAAAGGGGAGCTTTCATCTTCAAAAATAATCATTCTGCCTCCACGTGCTTTCACTTCCTGAATATTGGACTTTAACTTTTCTAATAGCTCATTATTAGGCGCGATTGCGATGACAGGGATATGCTCATCTATCAATGCTAAAGGGCCATGTTTTAGCTCGCCTGCTGGGTATGCCTCAGCGTGAATATAGGTAACTTCTTTTAATTTTAATGCCGCTTCCAGTGCAATTGGGTACATGGTACCACGCCCTAGGAAGATTGCATTATCCTTGTCTGCAAAGTTTTGCGCCATTTTTTCAATACTGTCTTCATGCGACAAAGCAGACTGAATTAACCCAGGCAATTTCTGTAACCCTTGTGCAATTTTACGCTCTTGCTCTACCGAAACTTGCTTATGAAGTTTACCAATTACCGTGCCCAGCAAGGCTAATGCAACCAATTGAGTGGTAAAGGCTTTGGTTGATGCCACGCCAATTTCTGGCCCAGCATGGGTTAAAAACACCAAATCAGACTCTCTGGTCAAGCTTGATTCTGCTACATTGCAAATTGAAAGGGTTGGGAAGAAGATGCCTAAGCTAACTGCCTGCTCTTTAATCATCCTTAATGCCGCTAGCGTATCCGCGGTTTCGCCTGACTGTGAAATAGTGACGAACAAGGTATTGTTTTGTAAGACTGGCTTTCGATAACGATATTCTGAAGCGACCTCAACGGTCGTTGGTAACTTCAACATTTCTTCAAACCAGTAACTAGCCGTTAGGCCAGCGTGGTAGCTTGTCCCACAGGCAATAATTTTCACTTGCGTTATTTTTTCAAAAATAGGTTCTGATCCATGACCAAAAGATGAATTAAAAATTGTTGTTTTAGAAATACGGCCTTCTAATGTATCAATCACTGCTTGAGGCTGTTCAAAAATCTCTTTATGCATATAGTGACGGTGTTCGCCCAACTCCACTGCATTAGCCGTTAAAGAAGAGACTTTAATTTCTCGTGCTACTAGCTTGCCATCAGCATCTATAATTTCCAAAGACTGTCGGGTTAAACGAGCGACATCACCCTCCTCCATGAAAATGAAGTTTTGAGTGACGGGTAATAATGCAGAGACATCTGAAGCAATATAATATTCACCAATACCGACACCAATCACCAGTGGACTACCTTGTCTTGCGGCAATTAGTTCACCTGGAAACAA
>WFMZ01000071.1 GCA_015484555.1 Hydrogenovibrio sp.
TCAAAAAGTAAGCCTAAACTATCTTAGTTAGGCTTAATTAAGATACTTAAGCAGACTTATAGCTTGTTTTAGCCGCTTCATATAAGTTAATAAGGTCTTGAACCTTCTCTTCTTCAAAGGCACGTAGACCACTCATAATCATCGTTTTTTGCCCTTCACCGACTTTATTTTCACCATCTAGTAAGTCAAAACAAATCGTGACCTTGCCACGCTTGCCAGTTACGTCTAAACGAGTGCCTGATAGCTTTAATGAAATATCTGATAGGCTCATGGTGCTAAATTCAAATGACATGCTTTCATAAATAACCATTGGACGATCTGGGTTAATCATCACGCCTTTTTCGCGCATTAATGGCACTAAGATATGGGGAAAACTGTGTCCAGAAAAGGCGACATAAGCGCGTGTAAAAGCTTCAATTAAAGCCATGTCATTTGTCACGTCACCACTGTTAGTCGCATTCAAGCAAGCCTTACCCTTAAGATCGACCAATTCAAAAGCATCTTTAAAATGCTCTGGAAAAACAATCACACTGTCTTTCCCAACCATGCCTGTGTAGTTAAACTGCATTTTTTGAGACAAACCATACTTAGCCAAAGACAAAGCAAATAGCAAATCACCCGGCACACAAAAACGCTTATGTTCAGGATTGTGTAGCGGGTTAAAGTCATCCGAAACTTCTTTTGCAAACTGACTGGCTTGTTCTGGACGAATAACGGTTTGTCCGTTTTCGGTGGTAAAAAATGGGTCTAAATACATAAGGACTCTTTGGTCAAAATAAGATTAAGGTAATTATTGAGTAATGACACTAAACTCAGCCGCTATTTTCATCCTTAAAGCCTGTCTGATCCTAAGATTTATTGATAAATACCCCTATCCTCTACTAAAAGTTCCACAATAGTTAAATATGTGTAATTATCCGTTCTAAGCTTTTTCGTATCGAGAGAGTAGGGCCGCTATAAAAAAACATACAGCTCCTAAAAAAGTAGCCACCGTCGCAATGATAAATTCTACCTGTGTAGATTGTGAAAAGTAGGCACTATAGAGTGCAGATATTTGAAAAAATATAGAACCAAATATATTTATCCAAATAATCCACCATGTCGTGCTTCTAAAAATCTTAATATTTTTATCATGGCAAACCTCCAAATAAGCTAAAAAAGAAGACGTTAAAAAGAGTATTGACCCAAGAAGGTTTGGTATCCAAACAAGAAGATTCTTTATTTCCATACTCAAAGAGATGAAAATCGCAGAAAATGTTGACAGATTAAAGAGAAGTGTACCCACAAATTGGGTAGCACTAGATACATACCCCAGATTATAAGGGCGAAAACGCCACCAAAACCAAACAGAGTGTTTATTATAAAGGTGTTCAAGGTGTGTAATATCAAAATTAATTGATTCTAAATACTGTAAATATGCAGCAGATGTAAAAAAGATAGAACCTATAAAATAAAAAATACTTATACTAAAAGTGGAAAATACAGGGTAAATATCTAGCGAGGAAAAAGAAGCAAAAGCAAACCAAAAAGAGCCTATCATAAAAAGCGTCGCAATCCATGAAGAGAGCTCTCGTTTAGAAGAAAAAAGTGATTTTCTCAACTCTCTTGATGTGTAACAAACAGCACCATTCTTCATAGCTTGGGTGATAAATGGACCTAACTTTTTATAATACATCCTTTACTCTCTAAGGCAATGAAAAGCCTCATTTTAACCACTATTAAAAGTAGTTACTTAAGTTAAATATAGCTTATATACTGGTGGCATACCACCAATCGCTGAATGGGGTCGTTTATTATGATAGCTCCATAGCCTTTCACGACTTGTTTTGAGCCTGTTCTATACTGCTAAAAGTGAAGTATCAACAGTTATAGATCGTTGGGGTGATTACACAACTATTAAGCTAAAAATGCTATTATATAAGAAAATTTAATTAGGAAATATTATGTTACACAAACGAGTACACCAAGACATTATAAAAGCGCAAGAAAATGACCCTGTATATGGTGGTAGAGGACTCTCGCATCAAGCTCCAAAGTTCAACATCCCTGCTCAAGAGATAAAACCTCAAGATGCATATCAAATGGTTCATGATGAGTTAATGCTCGATGGAAACTCTAGGCTTAATCTTGCCACATTTGTAACAACGTGGATAGAACCAGAAGCAAAACAGCTTATGGATGAAACTTTTGATAAAAATATGATTGATAAAGATGAGTATCCACAAACGGCTGAGCTAGAGATGCGCTGTACCAATATCTTATCGGATCTTTTTCACGCATACACAGATGATGAACAAGAAGCATGTGGCTGCTCTACTATAGGTTCAAGTGAAGCTGCTATGTTAGCTGGCATGGCGATGAAATGGAACTGGCGAAAGAAACGAAAAGCTCAAGGAAAAGATACAAGCCAACCAAATATGGTCGTCGGGGCTGATGTGCAAGTATGTTGGGATAAATTTTGTGTCTATTGGGATATAGAGATGCGTACTGTTTTGATGAGTAAAGAGAACAACTATCAATTCCAAGCAGAGAAAGCCATAGAATTATGTGATGAAAATACTATTTGTGTTTTAGGTATTTTAGGGACAACTTACACCGGTGAATATCAAGATATTCAAGCCTTAGATACTCTTCTTAATATCTATAATAAAAAGACTGGTTATGATATTCCTATCCATGTTGATGCTGCAAGTGGTGGTTTTATCGCTCCATTTTTAGAGCCCGAATTGCTATGGGATTTTCGTTTAAAATGGGTACACTCTATCAATGTTTCTGGGCACAAATTTGGTCTTGTCGCTCCAGGTCTTGGATGGGCTATGTGGAAGGATTGGTCACTCCTTCCTGAAGAACTTATCTTTCATGTCAATTATCTTGGCGGGGATATGCCGACATTTGCCTTAAACTTTTCTCGCCCAGGCTCGCAAGTAATCTCACAATATTATAATTTTGTACGTTTAGGTTTTGAAGGCTATAAAAAAGTCCATAAATCCTGTTTAAATGTGGCACTTTTTATTCGTGATGAGCTCATTAAATCTGACCTATTTGAACCTATTATCAATAATATAAGAATGCCCTTACTTGCTTTCAAACTCAAAGATAAAAAAGATTTTAGTGTGTATCATATTTCTGATAAGTTGCGTTATCATGGTTGGCAGGTTCCAGCATATACTCTTCCCCAAAATTGTGAAGATGTAGCTATTTTACGAATTGTAGTTAAAGAAGGCTTTGATTATGACTTGGCAACACTTCTTTTACGACATCTTAACGAAGCTGTAGAAGAGCTTGAAACACAAACAAAAGATACCCATAAACCTCAAATAAATACAAAGATCTGTTAGAAAAGAGGGTGATGCATAGCTTCAGATAGACAGGGTGTTACAGAAATTAAAACGATAGAAGTCATACCTGAATCTGGAGAATAGTATTTTGAAGTCGCCATTCAGCCAAAATACAGTGGCATATCCTAAAGAAAGCCACTGCGGGCTTTAAGTCTCAGGAAAATCGGACTAATGATGGATACTCATAGGTTAAAATTCAAAAACTACAACATATTTCATATTAAGAGCCTGTAATGATTAAAATAAACGATTACCCTAGAAAGAAAATTAACTACAAAAATCCAGCCAAATTAATGGCCGAACACATGACTATAACTGCCTAATGGTTAGGCACTTCAGTGTTAAGCTTGTCACTTTTTAAGGAAGAGCTATGCGTTTAATATTTATTATCTTGCTTTTTCCTACTGCAATCTTTGCACAAAATATCACCATAGCCGTAGATGCTATTCAAGGACAAGAACAAGCTATACAACAATGGCAACCTACCATTAAATACTTAAACAAAAAACTTCCTCAATACCAATTTAAACTACAGCCTTTTTTACCAAATACATTTTCAGCATTAAAAAAATCCATCAAGGAGAATAAAGTTGACTTTGTTATCTCTCCTCCAGCTATGTATGTTGACCTAGAGGTTACATTGGGTGTATCAAAAATTCTCACTTTAGTAACACAAAATCATTTAACTCAATTTGGTTCTGTACTAATTGCGAGTAAAGCATCACATATTACAAAACTCTCTCAGATAACTAAAAATACTAAACTCTCAGCAGTGGCTCCTCTTGGTTTTGGAGGTTGGCTTATCGGTTACGACACACTCAAAAAACATCATATTAATTTTAATAAAAAAGATATTTTATTTTTAGGTACGCAACAGAAAGTAGTAGATGCAGTCATTCACAATAAAACAGATATTGGTGTTATACGCACAGGTATCTTAGAAACCTTGGTGGCGAAAAAACAAATAGACTTAAGTAATATTACTATTTTAAATCCACAAAAATATAAAAAATTTCCCTATATCTGTAGTTCAAAATTATACCCAGAATGGGCTTTTTCAAAAACAAATAATATAAATAACAACGTATCAAGACAAGTAGCACTTGCCTTACTAACACTGCCGACTAGTGAAGGTAAAAACAATATGGTTTATCACTACCAGTGGACAGTTCCTTATGATTATAAAAGTGTACGAGATTTAATGCAAAGGTTAGAAGTAGGTCCCTATGCAAATCAAAATGACAAATATATTATTAAACTTATTAATCAACATAAAGAACTCTTTTATTCTGCTATCTTGATATTTATCTTAGTTATTTTATTTTTAATTTATACTAAGTATTTAAATATTAAACTTCAAGAAGAGACGAAAGCAAAAGAGCTTTTGCTTCAAAAAATAAAGGATATTGCTTACTATGATGTATTGACCAAGATACCCAATAGATTGAGTGTTATAGAGTCTTTTGAACATGCATTAGCAAATTCACAAAGAAGTAAAACCGATTTAACAGTCATGTTTATAGACTTGGATGGTTTTAAAACTATCAATGATACTCTTGGTCACGAGACTGGAGATAGGGTATTAAAAGAGGTAGCAAATATTTTCAAAACAATATTGCGAAGAAACGACCTTTATGGGCGATTGGGAGGAGATGAGTTTATTATCATCGCTTCAGATTTACAAACAGAACAAAACATTAAGATAATTACCCTCAAAATTTTAAGTGCAATCAACAAAATTTCCTTACCTCCCCCTCTTAATAAAGAGTTTGGTGCAAGTATAGGTATCATTAATATAGTCCCTATTAGAGAGACAAATACTGAATATTTACTACATGAAGCTGATAACCTTATGTATGAAATAAAACGCCAGGGCAAAAATAATTATAAAACGAAATTTTTATAGATGGAATTAAAGAATCTTAAACCCAAAAAATGCCAGGGATGGTCTACACAAATAACCCAACTGCCACCTTATTTAAAATTATAATTGGGACTGGTAGTAACAGGTTTTGGGAAGTCTTGAACTTTACACCACTTATAACCTTCTTTTTGATAGTAACCTGTCATTTTTTTCTTAACCACTTTCGCCTGATAACAGTTTTCATAGCTTCCTGATATCTGCCATAAATCGTAGTGATTTTTGTCTTTAACTTGATTACCATATCGATAGGTTTTGGTTTTGTATATTTTTAACGTCCCCTCTTTAAGCACTTCGTAGTTATAAATAGACTGAGTGGTTTGGTTTTTAACATAGCCCTGTTTATTAAAAATAAGCGTATAAACCTCGCCCCTTTTTCGAGAAAACTCTGAGCCAAAAGAAGTAAACCCATTTAATTCAAGAGAGGAAACCTCCCAAACGCCCAGTATGTTTTCAGTGCTATAGGCCTGTATTTGTGATTGGGCGTGCGAGGTTAAAGGCAGTAACACTAGAATCAGAAAATATCTCATTCCTTATCCTTAAGCGCTTTCTGTCTTTGTTTAATCACTCGGTAAGCCGATATTTGATGGTTTTCTTTTAATCTTTTTTCATCCCAAAAACCGATATCTTCAATCACCTCATCGGTAGCAGAATCTTTAATTAAAGCTGCCAGTGCTTTAGAGTAGCCTTTATCGAGCGAGCCTAGGTTATCCATAATCCATGACAACTCGTAATCAAGCAAATACAACTTTGGCTGATGATTCAATTTGGCTAATTTTTGCTTGGCTCTAAAGCCTTCTATACTTTTCGCGGCAGGTAACTCAAGATAGTTGTAGCCAAGGTAGTCCATAAATACTTCATTTAATTGGCTCAATACGATATAAGGAATGGAAGAAGTTAGCTCTTTTAAAAAATTAAGCCTTTTGTCGACTCTTGCATCAAAAGAGGATTTAAAGTTCTTTTTGGTTAAATCTTCAGCCACGTCAGGGTAAGCAATATTATTTTCTCGGTTATCAAGTTGGTTTACCTCTATTTTATACACATAGTTCAGTCCAACAAATACTGTCGCCATTACGTAAAGGGCAATTGCCACCTTACTTGTCACTATTCGCCATGTCATTCGCAAAATACCCATCGCTAAAAAAGGCAAAAATCGGTATTGAAGAATGAACAATAAGGTAATCACCCCAAAGGTAATCACAATGGGCCAAGCATCATTTATATCACCATTATTCAGGAATATCATTGCAATAATATAAGCATACACAGCGGCTATCATAGAGGCGATGATACGGAATGGCTTCGTATTGATATTCCCTTTTCTAGGGTGAATCCAACGGTGTCGATAACCAGAAAATACAAACCATAACAGTAGAATTAAAGGTGCGGCCAAAGCAGCAACCATAGCGGCTATCACGACAGCTATTAGCGCACCTACCCCTCCACCACCGCCACCAAGACCGGTTATTGCAGAACCGTGTTCTGTTTTATATTCTGGTACGGCGGTATCGTCATCATAATAAGCCTTACCGCCTTTGTAGTTCATATAACTTTTTCCTTGTTTAGTACAGAAGCCTATCTTTATGACAGGCTTTAAATTTAAACTCAATTTAACATTCCCAGGCTTAAAAATTACCCTAAAGGGCATAAACGCCAGGGGTGGGTATCAAAAATAATTCTTAAGAATTAAGGACTCACCTTGTCACCTGGTTTTGTATTCTGTTGAATAGACAAAGCGGGATCTAAACGGACATTAAACCAACTCATGCCCCAGTGAACATGAGGACCTGTTGCTCGACCTGTCATGCCGACTTCTCCTATTTGCTCACCACGCTTTACTTTATCACCCTTTTTCACATTCACTTTGCTCAGATGCATTACGGTTGAACGTAGTCCATAACCGTGATCAATCATCACGGTATGCCCACTCAATTCCATATTTTCAACCAAAGTAATTTCCCCATCTGCCGGTGCTAATAAAGGCGCACCTTTAGGCGCGGCAACATCAACCCCAAAATGCGGACGTCTTGGTTTACCATTTAACACTCGCTGACTACCGTAAACACCGCTGATAATGCCTTTTGCTGGCCAAGAAAAACCATTTTCAAAATAAGGGGTTGCTAGATTTATTTTTCGGGCTTTCCTGGCCTTTTTAATGTCTATCCAAATCTTATCTCGTGTTTTTGTATCTGGGCTCACTTTGTTTTTAGGTAAACCATTAATTTCTTGTACGTTATAGTGACGTTTCGCAATTTGGATAGTCGCAAGAGTCACCTCACCGGTGATAGAAATGATTTTAAAGTGTTGCTCTGGCTTATCATCTCGCCCAAAAGCAATAATGACATGCCCATCCGAATCGGCGATAACTTGCTTTTTTTTATAGTCTACCTTTGCATAAGGTTCAACGGCTAATACAACAAATCCTCCTTGCTCAGCATTTCCCTTAATCATATGAAAAGGACTGTCTTTTGCTTGAACTAAGCCAACCGTTGCAACGAAAGACAAACTAACCATCATGACCCAAGCTTTCATCATTTTTGGCACCAGAAAGAAAGTATTCAATATTCTTTTTTTCATTTTTGTAACTCATCCATTGCTTGGTTGGCAAGATCATCTACCAGTTCATTTTCGGCATGACCTGCATGCCCTTTTACCCAACGCCAATCTACTTTATGGTCTTGCACAGCTTTATCTAAAGCTTGCCATAAATCTTGGTTTTTAACGGGTTTATTGGCAGCCGTTTTCCAGTTCTTTTTCTTCCAATTTGGCATCCACTGCGTAATACCATTTTGAACATATTTTGAATCGGTGGTTAAGATCACATCACAAGGTCGCGTTAAGCTTTCTAACGCCTTAATAGCAGCCGTTAATTCCATTCTGTTATTAGTGGATTCTTTCTCGCCCCCTTTAAGCTCTTTAGTATGTTCACCCATTCTAAGCAAAGCACCCCAACCGCCTACACCTGGGTTTCCACGACAACCACCATCTGTATATATTTCTACTTGTTGCATGTTTCTCTCATTTTTTTCTTTAACTTCATTATTTGTGCTTCACTTGACGACACCGGTTTTCGGATTAGCCTTCTATTTTTACTGGGTAGCCAATTGGACAATTGCCAGTTTAAGCCCACAGGACGAAAGGATTCTATTCTTTTTTTCGCCACAATAACATAGATATTACCAAACTCTACGCCAGCTTTATTGGCTAGCCAAAATAATACACGTTGAAGTTTATCTAACCCAAATCGTTCAGATATAACCGGACGAGGATAATGAATACATTCAAACTCATAACCCAGTACATTCAACCAGTCTACCAAGCGTTTTTCAGAAACCAAGTGTGCTTGTTTAAAGGCCACTTTATACTGCCAAAATCGTAATTTTAAAACAGTTTTTCCGATAGGGTTAAAACCAGAGATAACCAGTCTACCCTCAGGCACAATCATATTATCGACTTGCCTTAATAAATGAAAAGGGTCTTCAACCGTTTCTAAAGTATGGGGCAACACCACCACATCAATACTGTCATTTTTAAAAGGCAGATATTCTATATCGGCTTTTAGACGTTGAATGACTTCATCTGCATTAACTGATAAAGAAATCAGATCTGAATCAGCTAGAACTTTACGACTTATCCTAGAACTACCCAATAAGTTCTGTGGTGTGGTTTGTCCTATTTGCACCAAAAAGTAACCAAAAAGATGACTTAAACTGTGCTTTAGCAAAGCCTGTTCTTCTTGCAAGAGAGCTTGTCCTTGATCGGTTGAATAAAAACGCCTTAAAAAGGCTTGAAAAGTTAGATTACGCATACTGTGTTAGCCTATTTTTGCTAAAATACCTTTTTAAAGTCTTAAATACTGAATACTTTAATTTTAGCTTATATTACCTGGGGAATTTATGGAAATTGTTGGCCTACCAACTGACTACGACAATTATATTTGGGTCATTAGGTCAAAGGCAGATGCTAAGCTTGCCTGGGTAGTTGATCCTGGCGAAAGCCACCGAGTCATCCCTTATTTTCAAGAACATAATTTAACCCTAGCAGGCATTCTTCTAACCCATCACCATTACGATCATACGGATGGTATTGTAGATATTTTGGCTACACTAGGAAATGCCCCTGTTATCAGTAACCAACGCGGCCCTTTTAAGCTTGTTTCTCAACATGTTGAAGCAGGTGAAGTCATCTCCATTGCTGACCATGACTTTGAAATTTTAGCTACCCCTGGTCACACACATGAACATATTGCTTTTTACCACCCAGAAGCCCTTTTTTGTGGCGATGTTTTGTTTACCGCTGGGTGTGGTAAAGCATGGCATCAGTCTGCTAAACCAATGGCTGAATCGCTCATTAAGTTACGTAATTTAGATGAAAACTGCTGGGTCTACTGTGGACATGAATATACCTATGGCAACATTAACTTTGCTGCCATAGCGGAACCTAATAATCCAGATATTTTAGCCAGACAGGCCGAGGTAAAGCGTAAAACTCAACAAGGTATTCCTTGCGTGCCAGAAAGATTAAGCATCGAAAAAAAGACGAACCCTTTTTTACGATTTGACCAAACTGAGTTAAAACAAACCTTACTAAACCAAAATAAGATTTTTGAAAACTTTAAAGCAGATGATAATGGCAACCTCTACGCTAGCTTACGTGCTTGGAAAGATAGTTTAGATCAAACAGGTTGTTTAGAAGCTGGGTTAAATGATTAAGCGCATGAAACTGACCTCCACTTTATTTTTACTCTTTTTAGTTAGCATCATAACGACAGGTTGCATCAATAGCACAAAACCTTCAGCAGTTACTAACACCCCCTCTAACCCTAACGTCTTAGCCAACATTTCCAATCCCCCTAAGCTTCCTGTTAACCAGCTTAATACCCCTCATATTGCAGACAATAATTTCGATCTTCAAAAAGAAATAACCAAGGCTACGCTAAGTCAACATGCCTGGCTCACACCTAAAGTTAACGCCACTCAAGATGAACTTATTTGGAATACACCCGTTCAGCCTAAAAAAGACCTTTGGCGAGAGATGAGTAGTCATTTTTATTTAGCGCCGGCCTATACGGATAACTATAAAAGTTATATTCAGTTCTATGCAAAAAAACCAAGGTATCTACAAAGAGTTTCAAAGCGTGCCAAGCCCTACCTATACTTTGTATTAGAAGAAATTAAAAAACGTCAGATGCCATATGAACTAGCATTGTTACCTATCGTTGAAAGTGGTTACTCTCCTTTTGCAAAGTCTTATGTGAGTGCCACGGGTTTATGGCAATTCATGCCTTCCACAGGACAGATGTTTGGATTACATAAAAATTGGTGGTATGACGGCAGGCAAGATATTTATACCAGTACTCAAGCAGCTTTAGACTACTTACAAGAACTTTATCGCCAAAATAACCATGATTGGTTACTTGCTTTAGCCTCCTATAATAGTGGTTATGGCAATGTATTAAAAGCCAAGAGAAAATACTTGAAAAAACACCCAGGAGAATCCATTAGTTTTTGGAAAATACGTAATTACCTACCTGATGAGACCAAACACTATGTACCTCAACTATTGGCTATTTCGTATATTATTGACCATCAAGATGCTTATTCACTTTCTTTAGAGCCTATTAAAAATTCACCCTATTTTAAAAAAATAGCACTCTCTCAACAAATGGGACTAATCAACATTGCAAAAAAAACTAATACGAGTATGAAAAATATTCTCGCATTAAACCCTGGTTTTTTACGTTCGGCTACGCCCCCTAAAGGTAATCACCAGTTGTTGTTACCGACTAAATCAGCACAAAAATTCAAAGCATTATTAATTAAAAATCCGACATATTTTAATGTGCACTGGGCTAGGCATACCATTAAACCAGGTGAAAGTTTAAGTGTTATTGCCGAGCACTACGGGACATCCATCAAACAAATAAAAAACCTAAATGGGCTTAAAAACTCTCAAATTCGAACCGGTAAAGTAATCTTAATTCCTGTCACTGAAAACTATGCTCGGAAACTAGCAATCCAACCCGTTAAAAAATATAACGGCAAAAAACACTACCACCGAGTCAAAAGAGGAGAAAGCTTATGGACCATTGCACGCTACTATAATATCTCTACCCGTAAGCTATGTGAATGGAATAAAATTAGTATTAAAGCACCTTTACGCAAATACCAACGCTTAGAAATTCGCTCTTCTAAATATGGTAAAAAAATTGCCTACACCTTAAAAAAAGGAGACAGCCTGTGGAAAGTTGCTAAAAAATACTCTGTTACTATCGCTGATTTAAGCCATTGGAATCGTATTAAACAAAAACAATTACTCCAGCCAGGTACCAAAATTAATATTTGGGTAAAGGGTTAACTCTCTTAAAATGCTAAATCACCTTACTCTGATAATGATTATTTCTACTATTTTTGTTTGGCCTTTATCGACTTCTGCCTCTAGCCTTAACAACCTGACTCCAAATCAAAAAGATTTTTTACATGCTTATGAAGCTATTAAAGCGAATGATCGCCCCCTAATCGCCATGTATAAAATCAAGTTAAAAAACTATGTATTACGGCCCTATCTGAATTACTTAGACATTAAATCCCATTTTGATTCTACTCCAAAGTCTCAAGTAAATTGGTTTTTTACCACTTATCCTAAGAATCGGCTTACCCCTTATTTAAAAAAGAAATACCTAATCTATTTAGCAGAAACAAAGCAATATAAAACCTTCTTAACCTATTACCAAAAATCTAAACATAACTCTACACAGCTTACTTGTGCGGCTATTTATGCCACCTTATCAACCACTCATAATAAAACCACCTTGGCGCAATATACACAACAAGCAAAATCACTTTGGTCAAAGCAATCTCGTATTAAAGGATTTTGCCAAAACATAGATACCTACTTAAAAAGCAAACACCTACTCAGTGGCTCTATGATTTGGGCGAGAGTGATTAAAAACATGCATAAAGGGAAATTAAAATTAGCTAAGGCGATTGCTAAAAACCTTTCCAAACCTGAACAAAAAATGCTGTCCTTCTGGATAAAAACTTACCGCCAACCCCTGCTTGCTATCAATCATAAAATGCCCTCCTATATTAACCCTGTTATCCGCAAAGAAATTTTTCAGCAATCGGTTAAACGCTTAAGCTACTCAGACCCCCAAAAAGCGCTTAAAGTTCTTGAAAATCAATACCAACAATATGGTTTAAGCCAAACTAAAAAAGCTCACTTAACCCAAAAAATTTCATTACGATTTGCCTATCAATATCACCCAGATGCTCAGAGATATTTAGCTGAACTTGATGCCTCCAGTCAAAATGAACAAGTTATCAACTGGCGTTTACAAGTTGCTTTAAGGCAACTAGATTGGCTTCAGTTCTTAGACTTATATCAACGACTACCCAGTTCGGAACAACAGTCTAAACGTTGGTTGTATTGGAAAGCTCGCTCTATTGAAGCACTGGGGCAAAAGAAGTCTGCCCAAAAAATTTATAAGACTCTTGCTAAAGAACGTAATTTTTATGGGTTTTTATCTGCAGACAAACTTGCCCTTCCCTATCAGTTTAACCCAAAATCTAGTGCTCAATATTCCTCTCAAAAACTGGTTAAAAAGTATCCGCCATTAATGGTGATGAAAGAGTTAATTGCCATTGATTGGAAAATCAATTTAAAAAGAGAATGGTATCAACTTCTCAAACAAGCCAACCCCAATGATATAGAAGCTATTGCGCTATTTATGGCGAGCAAACATCAGCATAATTTAGCGATACAAACTATTGCTAAAGCAAAAATATGGGATGACTTAGACCTACGGTTTCCAACCCCTTATCAAAGTACGGTCAAAGCCGCGGCAAAAAATAATACTATTGATCCTGCCTGGGTTTATGGGGTCATTCGCAGAGAAAGCGCTTTCTCTAGCAATATAAGTTCTCATGCCGGGGCGGTCGGCTTAATGCAGTTAATGCCAGCAACAGCTAAATTTATTGGTCGTAAAATAGGCTATCAAAAACAACAATATGCCAACTTAATACAACCTGACTCTAACATAAACTTAGGCAGTGCCTACTTAAGCTACTTAGCCAAACGCTATCATGGCAACCGTGTTTTAGCCACTGCCGCCTATAACGCGGGGCCTAATAAGGTTGATAGCTGGATTCCGAAAGGAACTTCTCTTCCTGCCGACTTATGGATTGATACCATCCCCTATTCTGAAACTAGGGCTTATGTTAAAGCTGTTTTAGAATATACCACTATCTTCAAATCGGTACTAAATAATAGATATGACCGCCTAGAAAACTTTATGGGCGTCATAGGTCAGCTTAAAACACGACCAAAGTAACCGCTAAATTTATAAGAAGCACAGACTAAAAATATCTTATGTTTGCAGGCAAGAAAATTAACCAAAAAAAAGACCCTAGTTATACTACTAGGGTCTTTAAAGAATTATTTCGGTATGAAATAATCAGAGGAGGATACTCATGAAGAAACATGAATAGGTATAGTTTATAAGAGAAATCTTATATTGTCAAACACTTATATAATCTATTTCTGTTTATTTTAGAATAAAATACTATAAAACCAAACACTTATAAAATAAAACTACGTATTACTTAACCTTATCATAGAGCCTATGTTGTTAGGAACCTCTAGCCCAAGGGTGTCTGTCATGTCACATGGACTCGTTAAATCTATAAATCTTAAAAAACAAGTCTGTCAACAACCTATCATTTGTGAACCACGAATCAGTTGTTATCGCCGCAGAGCATGACAACTGATATTACAAAAATAAAAGACTCTGTTTCATTCCTAACTAATCCTATAATAATTATCTCCTTAACATTCCTTAAGACCTTTATTTATGGTTAAATTAGTATCTGATTTTACAAAATTTGTGTGAGATATGACTACTCGGGAACTTTACAAAACATTATTTCAAAGTACGCTAAAGGATAGAAGCTCGACTGATTTAGCCTGGCGAGCCTGTGAAATAGCTGTTGAGGCAGACAAACTACCTAAAATCTCCCAAGAAGTCTCTAGTATTGAAGTCGCCTTAATATTACATTCCTTAAGTTTAGATGAAGGCACGCTTGTCGCCACCCTTATTGGCGATAGAAGATTAGAAAGTATTTATTCATTACAAACACTGACCCAGATTTTTGGTAAAGATACTTGTGAGTTGATGTCTGGCATTCAAAAACTGAATTCCTTTAAAGAGTTCAGTAGCAATTCTATTTCAAATGACACTCAATCGGAAAGATTACGCCAAATGTTATTAGCAATGACTTCTGACATTCGTATTATGATTGTGAAGTTAGCTTCTCGTGTTGCTCGCCTACGAAATTTAAAAAATGAACCCCCTGAAGTACGTTATTTAATTGCCAATGAAACCCAGTTAATTTTTGCTCCCTTGGCTAACAGACTAGGTATAGCACAATTAAAGTGGGAGCTAGAAGACCTTTCTTTTCGCTACACAAAACCTGATATTTACAAAGCAATTGCTCAACAGCTTGATTCTAAACGTAATGAACGTGAAGCCTATATTGAAAATGTTATAGACACCTTGAAAGAAATGTTTCAAGAGCGATTTTCGTCTAACAGCGAGCTTTTTAAGATTACTGGCCGACCCAAACATATTTACAGTATTTGGAAAAAAATGTCGCGCAAGAACCTACCTATTAATGAACTGTATGACTTACGTGCCGTCCGAATTCACGTAGATACCATTGAACAGTGCTATGAAGTGCTCGGCATGATTCACAGTAAGTGGAACTATGTGAAAGATGAGTTTGATGACTATATTGCTAGCCCCAAAGAAAATGGCTATCAATCCATTCATACCGTTATCCTGGGCGATGAAAATAAGACCGTTGAAATACAAATTCGTACCCAAGAAATGCACTTTTTTGCAGAATATGGGGTCGCTGCTCACTGGCGTTATAAAGAAGGCGCCAAAAATATGGATGCCAGCTTAGAGCAAAGCATTAACCTTGTTCGACAAATGCTGGAATATAACGACAACCCTGACCTGTTAAATGAAATCAGCACCGAACTGCTGTCTGAACATATTTATGTCATGACCCCTTCTGAAGAAGTTATTTCTTTGCGTAAAGGATCAACCCCATTAGATTTTGCCTATTACATTCATACCGAACTAGGCCATCGATGCCGTGGTGCCAAGGTAAATGGACGCATTGTCCCCCTAACCTATCGCCTAGAAATTGGGGATAAGGTAGAAGTCTTAACAGTTAAAGAAGGTAAGCCTAGTCGTAACTGGCTTAACCCTAACCTTGGCTACTTAGGTTCTAGCCGTGCAAGAACGAAGGTTCGTTCTTGGTTTAACCTACAGAATAGAGAAGCTAACCAAGAAGCGGGTGAGCAACTTTACAATAAAGAACTTAAACGTTTACATGCAAACAATATTGATATAAACCAAATACTTAAACGGTTTAAGCAAAGCAATAAAGAAGACTTTTTTGAAAATGTAGGCCGTGGCCAAATCAATGAACGTCAGCTGGTTAATACCATTCAACGTCTATTAAAGCCTAATGAAAACTTGAATGCCGATGCCTTGCAGTATCGTATTGATTTTTCACAACAAACCACTAAAGAAGATGAAGGACAAGATGCACAAAAAGCGAAAGCTTATGTGGTTGGCGCCCCTCAGTTAACGACACAGCTTGCACCTTGCTGTAGTCCCAACCCAAAAGATGAAATTATTGGTTTTGTGACTCGTGGACGGGGTATTACCATTCACCAAAAGTTATGTAGCAATATCTTAAATTTAAGCTATGAAGACCAGCAACGCTTAATTGAAGTCGATTGGAGTAGTAACCATAATGCTATTATTCAACAATATGAAGCCACGCTAGATATCCTCTGTTTTGATCGAAAAGGCCTATTAAAAGATATTCTAATGCTATTAACTCAGCAGAATATTAACTTAACTTCTAGTCAAACACAGTCCGACAGAAAAGATGGAACCGTTGCAATGAAATTGGTAGTCGATATTGAGGATAGAACAGATATGGGTGCATTATTGGATAAGCTAGAAGCAATTAATAATGTGGAAACAGCTTCTATCAACCTGAACTAAAGCTTTATCGATAGGCATGATACATTCAAGTCGCAAGAGCCACAGTTTCAATCTTCCAAAACACTTTCTTGATCTATTGTTCAACTTATCAATCACCAAATCAACCTATGGCTGAAATTGATCTTCAACTGGTTGTTAAACTAACCCAGGTTCATCTGCACTAGGGTTTTAGTCTTTGTTATCTATACTTGCATAATATTAAACAATACAGAGAGAACCATCAACGAACTGCAATCCTTCCATTGTTAAAAGTAGGAGTATTACATTAATTTCTGAGCCTAATCTACATAAAGTATCCCATTTTCTACTAAAATGATTGACCCTAAATTAAGTGAGTGATACTATAAATGATAATAATTAACATTTAGTTTAAGAATACAATATGACCACTCTACCACAAACCTATCTAGACCAGTGCGAACAAGGACAAACTTCTACTATCTTGTCTTTAGCTGGTAACCTAGAAACTAAACTACATTTAGTTAACCTTGGCTTTCACACTCAAAGCCATATTAAAGTCGTGATGTTGCGTGGCGAAAGTATGATTATTACTGTCGATGGTAGTCGCTTTGCTCTAGACAAAAACATTGCTAAAAATATTAAAGTACAACTACTATCATGAATCAAAAAATTAACACACCCAAAACACCTAATGCCCCCCACGCTATCGCTATTATTGGTAGCCCTAACTGTGGTAAAACGACCCTTTTTAACCGTTTAACCGGTGCACAACAAACCACCGGTAACTGGCCAGGTGTCACGGTCTCTAAAACCACTGGTCGTTTAAAAATTGGCTCTATTGCATTCGAGCTTACTGATTTACCTGGCGTATACAGTTTAGAAAAATCTTCACGCTCAGGTTTAGACGAACAAGTTGCTCGTGATTACCTACAAAGTAATTCAGCCGAACTTATTATTAATGTCATTGATGGAACTAACATTGAGCGACAAATGTTTTTAACTGCTCAACTTCTTCACATGGGCTTGCCTGTTATAGTCGTGCTAAACCGCATGGATATGCTAAAAAATCTACACATGAAAATTGATGTGTCAGAACTATCCAAAAAACTAGGGTGCCCTGTTATCCCTGTTTCTGCTTATTATAACCAAGGCATAGATGAACTTCGTGAGCAAATCTCTCCCAACTTGAATCAATGCTCAGACCTACACTTTGACCTGCCCGAAGCCCTCCATGATTCTGTTCATGCCATTCGTGAAATAACCCATGCCGACGAAAGCGAGTCGTGCTGGGATACCGTACAAATGCTGTTAAAACCTCACAAAGCACCTGACATGGTTAAAACTTTTGCTGCTTCTGAAAAAGAAAAGCTAGAGGCACATTATGAAGAAGAATTAGCCCTTATTGTCGCTGACCTATACTTCCAGTTTTCACATGATGCCACTCATAAGTCTCTGACACACACCGAACGATTTACCCGCAATACAACCGATATCTTAGATAAGTGGGCGCTTCATCCTATTTGGGGCATGCCTATTTTCTTAGTGGTTATGTATTTAGTCTTTGCCCTATCTATTACCATGGGTAATGCATTTCTAGACCTATTTGACCAAGGCGCACAAGCCTTGTTTGTAGATGGTCCAACGGCGTTATTACAATCAGTTTCTGCCCCTAGCTGGCTTATTACCTTACTAGCCAATGGTATCGGTGGCGGTATGCAGGTGGTCGCCACCTTTATCCCCGTTATTGGTTCACTATTTATCTTCCTCTCCATTTTAGAAGAAACCGGCTACATGCAGCGCGCCGCTTTAATTATGGATAAAACCATGCGTCGTATTGGTTTATCTGGCCAAGCGTTCATTCCACTTGTGGTGGGTTTGGGGTGTAACATCCCCGCTATTGCTGCCAGTAGAACCTTACCGGATTCTCGTGATAGAATCATGACCATCATGATGACCCCTTTCATGTCTTGTAGTGCACGTTTAACCGTTTATGTACTATTTGCCACCGCTTTCTTTTCAGACTATGCCAGCCTACTGGTTTTCTCTCTTTATCTCATTGGTATCATGGCCGCCATCTTAACGGCTTTTATTTTAAAGAAAACTTTATTGCCTGGCGAAGCCCCTACCTTGCTCATGGAGCTCCCTATTTATCATAAGCCAGCGGTAATGAATATTATGCTGAATGCTAAAAACAAACTGAGTAGCTTTGTAAAAGATGCCGGAAAAGTAATTGTCATCGTTGTGCTAATGATTAACTTTTTTAATAGTCTAGGAACAGATGGTTCCTTTGGTAACGAAAACCAAAACAACTCTGTTTTAAGTGAAGCCGCTAAGTTTGCAAGCCCTATCTTTGTACCTTTAGGCGTTAAGGAAGAAAATTGGCCTGCCACCGTAGGCTTAATTACTGGCTTACTCGCTAAAGAAGTGGTGGTGGGTGCTTTAGATGCCCTGTATCAAAACATGGATGCACAGCAACCTGGAAAGGCCATCAGCACTCCCGAAGAAACAGACTATGATTTTTTAGGCGCTTTACAAGGTGCCATCATGACCGTTCCTAACAACATTACCAGTATCTTCACCGACCTAGATGATCCTTTAGGCTTCCAAGCTTTAAGCAATGTGGCAGACAAAGAAGGTGCCGCCATTGAGCTCGACGTGAATGTATCAACGCTTGATAAAATGGCTTACTACTTCAATGGTGAAGTAGCCGCTTATGCCTACCTATTACTGGTACTACTCTACTTCCCTTGTGTGGCAACCTTTGGTGCCATCAAACAAGAACTTGGCTGGCGCTGGGCTTCTTACAGTGGTGCTTGGAGCTTATTCTTAGGCTATAGCGTCTCGGTTGGTTTTTACCAAACAATGACCTTTAACCAACACCCTTTCAGCTCTGGCTTATGGCTCAGTGGCATCACCTTTGCCTTTGTATTGCTCTATCTGGGGTTAAAACGCATGGGCAAACGTTACATTACTAAGGCACCATAAACGGGAGCATAATATGATTTTACTGGATGTAAAAAAGTACATTAAAACTCATGAACAGGTGACGGGTGAACAAATCTGTAACCGTTTTGATCTATCAGAAAGCTCGTTAGAAGGGATTGTTGCCCCTTTAATAGAACAAGGGCATGTTACCCAAGTAAAAGCGACTGATAGCTGTGGGTCGGGAAAATGTAATAGTGGTTGTAGCTTTGCCAGCTCGGACAACTACTACTGGACAACCCAAAAGCTGAAAGCAATCAATATTCCTATTCAAAGCTAGCCATATTAAGTCGCACCCACCCCTGGCGATTTTTAACCTTTAGGGTGCTTTTTAACCTTTAGTTCGACTTTGTAATCTCTCTGCCTAGTCTAGGTTGATTATTACAATGCCTTTATCTTCGCTTCCACTCGTTTAACCGAAATCGGCACGATGGTTTTCATAGGTTGTGCAAATAGGGATACCCGTAGTTCTTCAATGAGCCACCTTATCTCGACCACCCCTGGCGATTTTTGATATGCCGATTCATTTTCTAATGCCGCATAATCTTGCAAGATAGGTTTTATGTGACGAATAGCCAACTGATCTTTAGAAGGATCAATGTCTATTTTTTCTAATCGTTTTTCAATCGCTTGAAAATAACGAGGCAACTGTTTAAACCATTGTTCAGGTACTTGGCGCACAAAGTCTGTGCTGATTAAGTTATCTAGTTGGTGTTGAATATCAGCAATGGACAATAACCATCTTGGATTCACTCGCCCTTTTACTTTCTTCGCCACCTTTTGGTGTGCGCTTAAAATAGCATCTACTTGGTTGGCAATATTTTGTGCCGCTTCAACCCAGTTTTCTCGAACCTCTTCGACTATCTGTTCAAAGCCTGCTTGAGTTCTAATTTTTTCAGGGTGTGGAACAAGCTGTTGCAAGGCACGATCAATCACTTGTTGGGTTAAGTCTTGGCAGCTGCCATAAGGGGAATAACACAAGCAGGCTTTCTTCAAAGGCAGTTTTTTATTCAGGTATTTAAGCTTATCAGCCAGCTCTCTTTCCAGTAACAATACCACCGCTTGTCGATGTGCTTTGCGTGCTTGTTCTTCATCACCCAATAAGGTCAGCTCAATTTGTGAATCTTCGACGACCAAAGCAGGATACGCTAGCATTTGGCCACCGGGTGATTTCACCATCTCTTCTGTGGCTAAATCACCAAAGTTCCAACTATGTATAATTTGTTTCTTTGCTTTTTTAGACTGTGTTTGTTGCAGTTGTTTTTCAATTAAATGTTGGTAATCTTGCTTTAAACTGGCCAAATCCGTTTCTTCTGCCAACACCTTTTCTTTATGATCTAGCAACTGATAGTAAGGCACCAAATGCCCTGGCAACACTATGTTTTCAAAATCTGTTAAAGATACCTTGTTATTCGCTCGTCGGTTCAATGCCCAAACAAATTGGGTTAAGAAAGGATCAACCTTCCCTGATACTTTTTCAGGGCTCATTTCAAGCAACACCAAATCGACATACAGAGGAACAGGCACAAATTGTTTACGCAATAGCTTGGGTAGCGCCTTAATTAAAAAAGCTATTTTTTCTTTAATTAAGCCAGGGGTTAGCCATTCAAAGTCTGCTTCATTCACAAGGTTAAGGGAAGATAGCGGTAATTTAATCACCAAACCATCTTTTTGTTTACCTGGTTCAAAGCAGTAATCTAGCTTAATTTTAATGGCATTTTTTAGCTTAATTTGGTCCGGAAAGTCAGTTAAAACATTGGTATTGACGGACTGTTTCAGTAAAAATTCTTCTGTTAAAAATAATCTTTTAATTAATTCAGGATCTGATTTTTCAGCCTTCTTCGCCCATTGTTCAAAGGCTGGCAAACTGTATAAATTTTTAGGCAGTTTTTCATCATAAAACTGATACAACAATTCATCTTCTACTAAGAAATCTGGACGACGTAACTTGGATTCTAAATGTTGAATATTTGAAATTAGTTTTTGGTTATGCTTAAAAAAGGGAACACGACTATTCATATCCCCTTCTACCAAACCATGCCTTAAAAATAGCTTGTGTGCTTCGGTAGGGTTAATAGGCCCGTAATTGCAACGGCGCTTATTGACGATAGGTAAACCATAAAGGGTAATAGATTCAAACGCGCCGACTTGCCCCGATTTCTTTTGCCAATGTGCATCCGTATAACTATGTTTCAGCAAGTGCTTGGCTAGGGTTTCTATCCAACGTACATCAATGGCGGCGTTATTTCGAGCATAGAGCTTAGTGGTTTCAACTAGCTCACCACTTAGCATCCACTTCGGTTTCTTTTTAAACAAGCCAGAACTCGGGTGAATAAATAACTTGGTATTACGCGCGCCTAAATAACTTTTATCATCATCTCGCATTGCCAAATTACCCAGCAACCCAGCCATTAACGAACGGTGAATGGCAATAGAATGTAAGTCTGCCAAACGCTCGGTAACCTTATCTGACAGCTTATTTAACTTCACTTCTTCATACAAATGTAACTTGCCTAAGGCAATACCAGACCGCTTTAAATTTTGGCTTAACTGAACATAAAGGTCATGCCATTCCTTCATTCGCATATAGGATAAAAAGTTGGTTTTACACAATTTTCTAAGCTTATTTTGGGTTAAGTGCTGACGCTTATCGTCATAAAAACGCCATAGGTTTAAGAAGAATAGAAAGTCTGAACGGCTATCCTCAAATGGTTTGTGTGCTTGGCTAGCCGCTTGACGAGTCGCTTCATTCATATCTCTTGGGTCTTGGATACTTAAGGCCGCGGCAATCACCAATACTTCTTGCAATACGCCATTTTTCTGCCCTTCTGCCACCATCTTGGCAATGCGGGGCTCTAAAGGCAGTTTAGCCAATTGGCGACCTGCTTCGGTTAAGTGGCGATTTTCATCTAATGCGCCCAGCTCTTGTAGCTGTCTAAAACCATCGTTAACAGCCTTGTCTTCAGGCGGCTCTATAAAGGGAAAGGATTTTACTGCACCTAGCTTCATAGTGTTCATTTGTAAAATGACCGATGCTAGCGAGGTTCTGTGGATTTCTGGCGGGGTAAATTCTGGACGACTACTAAAGTCTTCTTCATCATATAGACGAATACAAATACCTGCCGACACACGACCACAACGCCCTGAACGCTGGTTTGCAGAAGCTTGCGATATTTTTTCAATCGGCAAACGCTGAACTTTTGAACGAATACTGTATCGGCTAATTCGTACCAAGCCAGGATCAATCACAAACTTAATACCCGGCACCGTTAAAGAGGTTTCAGCCACGTTGGTCGATAAAATAACCCTTCGTTTTTGCGAGGTTTGAAAGACTTTATTTTGCTCTGCCATCGAAAGCCGAGCATAGAGCGGAACTATTTCGGTATTTTTAAAGGACTGCTTTCGTAGCACTTCTGCCGTTTCTTTAATGTCTCGTTCACCGACCAAAAACACCAATACATCGCCAAAAGGGTCTTCGGCTTCTAACTCATCTAACGCATGTAAAATTCCAGTAGGGATATCTTGTTCAAACTCATTACCATCGTCATCTGTATAGCCGCCTAATGGCTGATAACGCATTTCTACAGGATAGGTTCGTCCAGTTACTTCAACAACAGGCGCGCCATCAAAATGTTCTGAAAACCGAGCCGTATCAATGGTGGCAGAAGTAATAATTATTTTTAAATCTGGGCGTTTAGGTAAAAGTTTTTTAAGAATACCCAATAGAAAATCGATATTAATAGAACGTTCGTGCGCTTCATCAATAATGATGGTGTCGTACTGGTTTAAATAAGGGTCATTTTGAACTTCGGCCAATAAAATACCGTCGGTCATCACCTTCATTAAACTGTTGGTGTGCACCTGGTCATGAAAGCGAACTTGATAACCCACTAATTGACCTAATGAGGAACCCAGTTCTTCAGCAATACGCTCGGCGACACTTCTGGCCGCCAGTCTTCTAGGCTGAGTACAGGCAATACGGCCGAATACACCTCTACCTGCTTCTAAACAAATTTTAGGAATCTGAGTGGTCTTACCCGAACCCGTTTCCCCTGCCACAATCACCACTTGGTGCTTTAAAATAAGCGCTAAAAGCTCTTCTTTTCTTTTGGCAACAGGCAAGTTTAAATCGTATTTAATATGTGGAATGGTTTGGCGGTTCACCACCACTTGCTGGGTCGACTGGGTTAATTTTTTAACAAAGGTTTGCCACTGCCCGAACTGTTTAGAATTGACATCGTCACCACTTCCTTGCTGTAAAGCTTGCAAAGCTTCATTACTGCTTAGCTTAAAACGCTTCCATTGTTGTGCTAGACGAAAGCGATCTTTAATCAACGTTTCCGCTAATTTTTCGTTAATGTCTGCAAGGGTCTTGAATGTCAGTTTGGGAGTAGCCATATAATAATTTGATTACGTAATAAGTTTTTTAGATGTTAAAATAAAATATACCGATGCAACTTTATTTATTTACACCGACCGGGGGTATTCTACTATGAAAATTCGTCAACTTTTTGATTACGACACTTGGACTTACAGCTATCTTATTTGGGATGAAGAAACCAAAGAAGCTGCGGTCATAGATACCGTTCAAGAACAAGTAGAACGAGATTTACAACACATTCAACAATTGGGTTTGAAAGTGAAGTATTTACTTGAGACGCATATTCATGCAGACCACATTACAGGTGCTGGCCCTATTCGTAAACAAACCGCTGCAAAAATTGTTATACATAAAAATTCTGGTTCTGAGTGTGCCGATATTTTGGCTGAAGAAGGCGATACTTTCTTGCTAGGTAAACAGATAATTTCTGTCTTACACACCCCTGGTCATACAGATAATGATATTACCTACTTAATTGAAGGGGCGGCTTTTACTGGCGACTCTTTATTAGTAAGAGATTGTGGTAGAACTGACTTTCAACTGGGTAGTAATGAAGCCATGTATCATTCTCTAACCCAAAAGTTATTTAGCCTACCAACAGATACCCGCGTATTTCCTGCCCATGACTATAAAGGTTTTTCTGAATCAACCATTGGTGAAGAAATGAATTTTAACGTCCGCGTGGGCGACCAAAAAACTTTTCAAGATTTCTCAACCATTATGGACGGCTTAAATTTACCAAGCCCTAGAAAAATCCATATTGCCGTGCCTGGTAATATGCGTTGTGGCGACTTAGACGACTAAGCCGCTAGGCCTACAAAAATCGTTTAAGCGACTTCTACTATTTCAACTTTATAGTCCAACACTTGGTCTGCTAAAGGGTGGTTGCCGTCTAGGTATACTTTGTCTTCATCAACATCGGTGATGACAAACTCGATTAACTCACCATCTGGATCTTCCGTTTCAACAATGCTACCAATCACAATTTCAACGTTATCATCAAAATTATCAGGCCCCGCAAATACCAATAAGTCTTCACGTTTAACGCCATACCCTTTTTCGGGTTGAATAATAACTTTAGCTTCAAAACCTGGCTCTTCGCCCACTAAAAACTCTTCAAGCCCTTCAATAATTTGACCTTCACCATGAATATAATGCACAGGCTCTTCACCATAAGTCGTATCAATGACCTTGCCGCTTTCATCTCTTAGTTCATAATGAAAGGTGACTTCGCTACCGTTTTTAATTTTCATTTTTTAATATCCTTGTTTTCAAAACATTTACAATGGGGTTATTCTAACTTAAGACTTCTAAAAAATGCGCCAAATATTACTCGATACGGAAACCACTGGTTTTGACCCTAAAACGGGCGACCGAATTATTGAAATTGGTGCGGTTGAATTAATTAAGCGCAAGCTGACCCACCACAACTATCATCAATACATTCAACCCGAAAGAGAAGTGCCCGCAGATGCCATTGCGGTACACGGTATTACCGATGAATATTTGGCAGACAAACCTTTATTTTCCGATATTGTCGACGACTTTATGGAATATGTCACCGGTGCAGAACTCATTATTCATAACGCGCCGTTCGATGTGGGGTTCATTAACCACGAACTGTCTTTGCTTAAAAAGAATAAATGGGGCAAGATCGAAGACCATTGTCGAATCACCGACAGTTTAAAAATGGCACGTAAGGCCTACCCTGGTCAACGTAATTCCCTAGATGCACTTTGCCGACGTTTAGGCATTGATAACGCCAACCGAACCTTACACGGTGCCCTACTCGATTCTGAAATATTAGCCGATGTTTACCTAGCGATTACCGGTGGACAAACAAAATTGAGTTTACAAGCTGACAGTCATTCAAGCACGGGTTTGGTCGCTAAAATTGATAGCAATAGAGATGCCCTACCTATTTTAATGGCTAATGAAGCTGAATTAGCCAGGCACCAAGAAAAACTGGCACAAATTTCTAAAAAGTTTGGACAGGACCTTAGTTGGTAGACGAATAGAAAGGGTTAGAGTTGAGGTCTTGCGCATGCAATGATGCTGGCTAGCCTAAATTAGACCCATAGATTAACTGCTTAATTTTAGCGCCCTTGCATTCAAACAGTTAGCGCATAGCTTGCTTGAATTAGGTCTATTCATTTATTAACCTCTGATAATAATAAAGAGCTTTCACCTACTAAAAAGATGAACCTTATAAATAGATCTTACAAACGGAACTCAGATTTTTTTGGCTGAGTCATCGTCAAAAAAGATAGTAAAGCTTTACGTTTAAGGGGTTTTGAAAAGGCATAGCCCTGCATAAAATCAACATTTAGGCTTCTAATCAGCGCAATATGATCTTCTGTTTCAACCCCTTCTGCAACCACTTTTAACTTTAAACTTTCTGCTAACACCACAATCGCTTTCGTAATCGCCAAGTCATTTTGATCTGAGATAATATCTAAAATCAATGACTGATCAATTTTAACCTTATCAATAGGTAAACGTTTTAGGTAAGAAAAAGAGGAGTAGCCAGTACCGAAGTCATCTATCGAAATATAGATTCCTGTCTGACGAATTTTTTTCAAAATATTAATAAATTCTTCTTCATTACTCATCAAATAGCTTTCTAGCAATTCAAATTCAAAGTAATCACAGTAACCTGCATCATCAATCATGTCTGTTAAACTTTGTAGGTGGTGGGCGTTAAACTCCCTACCTGAAATGTTAATAGATACTTTATGCAATGGAATATTAAAGGCTTTTAAATTAGATAAGTAATCAATCGATTCTTTAACCACCCATTTAGAAATTTGAGAAATCATGCCATTCTCTTCTGCTAAGGGAATAAAGTCTAGCGGCGGAATTAAGCCTTTTATAGGGTGATTCCAGCGAATTAAGGCTTCTACATAAGAAAGGTTTTGACCGGTTTTTTCCATAATAGGCTGGAAATAGAGTTCAAACTCATCATTTTCAACCGCTTTATATAAATCCACTTCCAACGACTGTTTCATTAAAGCTTCATTGGCCATTGTTTCTGTGAATTCTGCATACTTAGTATGAACCAGAGTCTTCGCTTTGTACATAGCAGTATCAGAACGTTTTAACAACTCTAAGGCTGAATCATTAGACGGAAAGCTGTGCGCAAATCCGATAGAAGCTGACAAAATAAATTCTGTATCTAAATAGTTCATTGGTGCCATAATAATGCGGTTAACTTCATCGGAAAAAGTTTCTAACTCCGGTTTTGACAACACCTTAGGTAGTAAAATAGAAAATTCATCACCGCTCATTCGGTACACAGTACCAGACAAATCCAACCATTCTTGCAAACGTTTTGAAATTGTTAATATCACAAAATCGCCCGCAACATGGCCATAGACATCATTAATGCTTTTAAAACGATCTAGGCCTATTGTGGCTAATAACATGCCATCAATCTCATTATCTAGGTAGGCTTGAATATCAACACTTAGCTGTTCGCGATTAAATAAGCTGGTTAAGGTATCATGACGGATGGAATAATTAAGTTTGTCCGCCAAGGTTTGACGCTTTAAAACGATACCAGCTAGAAAAGCACAGTTTTCCATCACCAGTTGTTGAAAATGGCTCGGTTCTCTTTCTTCAAAGCTAGATAGCGCGAAAGACCCTATTACCTTATCTTTCTCTTCTCGAATAGGAAAGGACCAACAAGCACGTAAACTTAAGTTATTAACGATAGATAGGAGGGATGACCAACGAATATCCGTGTCTGTTTTTTTTACAAAAACAGGTTGCTCAGTATAGACAGCGGTACCACAAGAACCCGCATATTCCCCTGGCACTAAACCATTTAACTGCTTCACGCCTTCTGGCGAAATACTAGGGCCGGCAAAAACAGTTAATTTGCCATCTTTACCCAGTAACATCACCGAAGCAACCGAAGAGCCTACTAGCGATTCTGCCAAATTACATATTTTATTCACGATACTCAGCGAATCATGCTCTTCAACCGCATACTCTAAAATATCACGTTGCAAGCCCGTAATTTTATTATATTGCTCAGCGCTAATTGAGTAGTCAGATGCTGATAAAGTTGCTTTGTCTACTGTCGTCATCCTTTCCCCCCAAGCTCAATAATACTATTTTTCTTGATAATGACTTGTTATAGGATAACGCCTATCACGACCAAATGCACGTTTTGTTATTTTAATACCCGGTGCTGCCTGGCGACGTTTGTATTCATTACGGTTAATCATTCTTGCGACTCTTTCCACCTCTGCTAAAGGAATAGAAAGTGCTTCACTGATTTCAGTGGGCGCTTTATCTTGCTTAACATAGGCTTTAATAATGGCATCTAAGGTGTCATAATCTGGCAAGCTATCTTGGTCTGTTTGGTCAGGACGAAGCTCTGCTGAAGGTGGGCGAGTAATGACTCTTTCGGGAATAACCTCCCCTAAGGTATTTCGGTATTGTGCCAATTTGTAAACCAAGGTTTTAGGCACATCTTTTAAAGGCGAGAAGCCCCCCACCATATCACCATACAAGGTGGTGTAGCCCACTGCGGCTTCTGACTTATTACTGGTTGCCAACACCACTTTGCCGACTTTGTTGGAAATAGACATTAACAAGGTGCCACGAATTCTGGCTTGCATATTTTCTTCAGTCACATCTTCCGCATAGCCTGAAAAACGGGGTGCTAAAGCAGCTTCTACGCTGTCAAAAACTGATTCTATTGGAATACTATGATAATGCACGCCCATTTTTTTAGCTTGCTTAGCGGCATCTTCAATACTGATATCTGCGGTATATTTAAATGGCATCATCACCGCTTCTACATTTTCAGCTTCCAACGCATCGACTGCAATCGCCAAGGTTAAGGCAGAATCTATTCCGCCAGACAACCCTAATAAGGCACCGGCAAAGCCATTTTTGTGAACATAATCTTTCACGCCCATCACTAAAGCGTTATAAACCCTGGCTTCATTTTCAAACAAGGTCGCTTTTTGACCCGGCATCACCACCACAGAAGAACCTTGTGTTAACAAGCTAACAGGGATGAGTTCTCTCACAAATTCTGCTGACTGAACCTGCACTTCGCCTTCGGCACAAGTGGCAAAAGAGCCGCCATCAAATACCAATTCATCTTGCCCACCCACTTGGTTGACATAAATGACAGGCAAGTGATTTTCAGATACGCGTCGTTTAACTGTATGAATTCTATCTTGATGCTTTTCAGATGAGAAAGGAGAAGCATTTAAGGTAAGCAAAACTTCTGCGCCCGCTTCTGCTGCTTGGCTAGCAGGTGCCATTTTCCAAATATCTTCACAAATTAAAAGTCCGAAAGACACGCCTTTGTATTCCACAACACAAGGCATTTCGGCTGAAGAAAAATAACGTTTCTCGTCAAATACGCTGTAATTAGGTAGGTTTTGTTTAATGTAACTGGCGATTATTTTGCCATCCTGAATCCAGGCGGCCATGTTAAAGCGTTCGCCCAAATCATCTAACATTGGGTAACCCACCACCACAACGGTATCTTGCACGGCATCACAAATGGTCGATAAAGCTTGATCAATTTGCTTGTAGAGATCTTCTCTAAACAATAGGTCTTCAGGCGGGTAGCCTGTAATGGTCATTTCTGGGAATACCACTATGTCCGCTTGATACTCAGTCACCGCGGTCTTGGCAGAGGCAATAATTAAATCTACATTACCCTGTATATCCCCAACAACAGGATCAATTTGCGCCATCACGACTTGAATTTGTTCAGACATAGTATGCAACCTTTACAACATAATTAGAAATAAAACAGCTTGTTAAGTGAAGACCACCCCTGGCGGTTTTTAACCTTGTGCAATTTATGCAAAGGCAAAAATCGCCAGGGGTGGGTCTTTTGAATGTAGCTTATTTGGCTGAATGACTTAAGCAGTTCGCCATCGCAGACCCTAAGTCAGCTGGCGATGCCACAATAGTCACACCCGCTGCTTTCAAAGCAGCAAACTTTGCTTCTGCGGTGCCTTTTCCACCACTGACAATTGCGCCAGCATGCCCCATGCGTTTACCCGGAGGTGCGGTAACACCGGCAATATAAGCTACAACCGGTTTGGTAACATGTTGTTGAATATATTCAGCGGCATCTTCTTCTGCCTGCCCACCAATTTCACCCACCAAAATAATGCCTTCTGTCTGGTCATCTTTTTGGAAGAGTTCAAGGCAGTCAATAAAGTTCATACCTTGAATAGGGTCGCCACCAATACCAACACAGGTAGATTGCCCTAGCCCATTTTGAGTCGTTTGGTGCACCGCTTCATAGGTGAGTGTACCCGAGCGAGAAACAATACCCACTTTACCTACCTGGTGAATATGACCTGGCATAATGCCAATTTTACAACCATCTAGGTTATCGCCTGGGGTAATTAACCCTGGGCAGTTAGGGCCGATTAAATATGCATCAGACTTATCTAAAACCGCTCGTACTTTTAGCATATCGTTAACGGGAATCCCTTCGGTAATACAGGTAATGACTTTAATGCCAGCGGCAATGGCTTCAATAATTGAATCTGCGGCAAAAGCAGGTGGTACATAAATCATCGAGGCTTCTGCGCCCGCTTGTTCTACTGCTTCTTTCACGGTGTTAAAAACAGGTAAGCCTAAATGGGTTTGTCCGCCCTTTCCAGGGGTAACGCCACCGACCATTTTAGTGCCATAAGCAATGGCTTGTTCAGAATGGAAAGAACCTTGTTTACCGGTAAACCCTTGGCAAATTACTTTGGTTTGGTGGTTAATTAAAATACTCATTAGCTTGTCACTCCTGTTTTAGCGACTTCCACCACTTTTTGCGCAGCATCGGCTAAGCCGTCTGCCGTAATAATGCTCACATCTGAATTGGCTAAAATTTCTTTGCCCAATTCAACATTAGTGCCTTCTAAACGAACTACCACAGGAATGGTTAGCCCGACTTCTTTAACGGCTTGAATAATGCCTTCGGCAATTAAATCACAACGTACAATGCCGCCAAAAATATTCACCAGAATAGACTTCACTTCTGATGAAGACAAAATAAGCTTAAAGGCTTCTGCCACACGCTCTGGCGTTGCTCCGCCACCTACATCTAAGAAGTTAGCAGGGTTTCCCCCATTTAGTTGAATTAAGTCCATGGTTGCCATCGCTAAACCTGCGCCATTTACCATGCAACCAATATCACCTTCTAGCGCAATATAGTTAAGTTGGTTGTCGGCGGCCTTGGCTTCTCGTTCATCTTCTTGGCTGGCATCGCGCATTTGCACTAACTCAGATTGACGATATAAAGCGTTTGAGTCAATGTTAATTTTGGCATCTAACGCCACCAAATTATTGTCTTCAGTCACAATCAACGGGTTAATTTCTAGTAACGAAATATCCTTGTCTAGGGCTAGCTGATACAGACCCTTCATCACCGTCATCAATTGCTTAAAGGCGGTACCTTTTAAGCCGAGTGCAAAGGCAACTTCGCGCACTTGATAAGGCATTAAGCCTACGGCTAAATCAACATGTACTGAGAATATTTTTTCAGGCGTTGCTTCTGCTACCGCTTCAATATCCATTCCGCCAGAAGCGGACAAAACAAAGGTATAAGTTTTGGTGATACGATCAACCACCAAACTTAGGTAAAGCTCGTCTTGAATGGCTAAGGTTTCTTCAATTAACAAAGAATGAATAGGCAAGGCTTTCCCGGCGGTTTGCACAGTTGCCAGTGAACTGCCCAACATTTTTTCAGCAACTTCTTTGGCTTCTTCTTTCGAATCAACCAATTTAACACCACCCGCTTTACCGCGTGCGCCTGCGTGAATTTGAGCTTTGACCACCCAACGTTCAGACGCGACCTCTTCTAAAGCGGCACTAAGCTGTGTCATGCCATTAATCATCTTGCCTTTAGGCGTGGGAATGTTGTAAGCAGCAAACAATGCTTTTGCTTGATATTCATGTAAGTTCATTGAAACCCTTTGAAACCTTTTTAAACAGAGACCCTAGCTTGTGCAACGGTCTCTCACTATTATTAACGCCTATTTTAGCCCAAAAAATCGCCAGGGGTGGGTCTAATATAAGACCACCCCTGGCGATTTTAGGGTTTTAAACAGGTTAATCTTACCTTAAACGATTTGTTTAAAAGCGTTTCGTCACTAAAACATCATCTTCGCCTTCTGAACGGGCAATAATCACCGCACCGACCGAGTCGCTAAATACGTTAACCGCGGTGCGCATCATGTCTAATAATCTGTCGACCACCAATAATAAACCAATGGCTTCGGCTGGCAGCCCAACAGCCACCAAGATAATACTGATGGCGACTAAACTGGCTGAAGGAATACCTGCCACGCCAATGGATGTGGTCAATGCAATCACCACAATTAATAACTGTGTGCCAAAGTCTAAGGGTACACCAAACATTTGCGCAATAAAGACGGCTGCCACACATTCATACAATGCGGTACCATCCATATTCACCGTTGCCCCTAAAGGTAAGACAAAGCTGGTGACTCGGTTGGAAACCCCAGCTCTATTTTCTAAAGCATTCATGGTTACCGGTAAAGTTGAAGAGGATGAACTGGTTGAAAAAGCGGTTAATAAGGCTGGTGCCATCGCTTGAAAGTGTAACCAAGGGTTGTCTACTTTTCCCAGTGTTTTTAATAAGATAGGCATCACTACCAACAAGTGAATCCCCAAGGCTAGTACAACGGTTAAGAAAAATAAGGCTAGGTTGCCAAACTGGTCAAAGCCTGTTTCTGCAATCGAGGTGGCAACCAAACCAAATACACCAATAGGCGCAAACTTCATCACTAGGTTGGTCATCATCATCATCACTTCAAATAAGCCATTCCAGAAGTTATGCATGGTGTCTTTTAAATCGCCTTTTAAGCGACCCATAAAAACACCGAACAGAATACTGAAGAAGATTAAACCAAGCATTTGCCCTTCGGCCGCTGCGGCAATAATGTTGGTTGGAATCATTCTTAAAAAGACATCAACAATATCACCCGCCGATTTACCCGCAACCGCATTGGCAACATGTTCGTTAGCAGCCAAAACAGGAATGCCGTTATCAGAAACACCAGGCTGGATAAGGTTGACCAAAATCAGCCCTATTGTAATGGCGATGGTACTGGTCAATACATAATAGCCTAGTGTTTTAGTGCCCAGACGACCAAAGCCACCATCGCTGCCTACATTCGCCACACCGGTAATAATGGCCGAAACCACCAAAGGCACCACAATCATTTTTAAAGCATTTAAGAACAGGGTACCCATAAAGCTAAAAATAGCCACCCAATGAATGCCCAGCACCATGGTTTCTGTGCCACTTAATGTGCCTGCAATAGCAGCAAGCAGTAGAGCGATTAATATTTGCCAGTGTAATGCTAACTTCATTTTGTATCCTTAATGAGAGGCTAAACCTCTTCTTTTAATTTTATATTTGTGACGATTTTTGGGTGAAAAAAAAGCGCCCAAAGGCGCCTTCTAATTTGCATAGCAAATAAACACTATGACCAAGACTGATATGAGCCCATATTATAGACTTCATTAAAACCCAATGACATGAGAATTTGCATTGCCATCTGTGAACGTTGTCCAGAACGACAAAAAACAACGACAGGCTTAGTTTTGTCTAGCTGACTACAGCCTGTTTCAATTTCCTGCAAAGGCAAGTGAATCGCCCCCGGAATTTGACAGACTTGAACTTCACCCAGGGTTCTTACATCTACTAGCTGAGCGTTTTTATCTTTTATCATTGCTTTCACATCATCACATGTAATAAACATTTTCTTACTCCATCATATCAATTTTTTATAAATTTTTAGTTTTTAACTGGGATTATGCCAGGAAAGTGTTGGCTAACCAAATGACTATTAAGGCGTAGATTCCCGCCATAATATCATCAATCATAATGCCAAACCCACCCGGTATTTTTTGGTCTGCTAAGTTAATTGGCCAAGGCTTTAAAACATCGAAAAATCGAAAGCTAACAAAAGCTGCTAGCCAGTAAACCCAGGTTTGCTCGGGTAACAAAAGTAATACCAACCAAATGCCTACAAACTCATCCCAAACAATACCGCCATGATCATGTACTTGCATCATCTCGGCTGACTGTCCGCAAATATAGCTACCAAATACAAGGCTGACTATAAATAAGCTCCAGGCCAAGCTTTCTTGCCACAACAGCAAAGGCACAAACAATAACAAACCTAGCAAGGTACCAAACGTACCCGGTGCTTTAGGTGCCAAACCCGACCCAAAACCAAACCCTAGCATTAACACAGGGGTTTTTAACAAGGTTTTGAAGCTAGGTAGGCTGACCTTACTCTTATGCCCCATCAAAAATTACTTGCGCTTTTTAGCCGCGATACGTAAACGTAATGCATTTAGCTTAATAAAGCCTTCTGCATCTTTATGATTATAAGCACCATCATCTTCATCAAAGGTTGCGATTTCTTCATCAAACAAACTCACATCAGAGGAACGACCCACGATCACGACGTTACCTTTATAAAGTTTCAAACGAACGCTTCCTGTCACAAATTCTTGCGACTGATCAATTAATGTCTGTAACATTTCACGCTCTGGACTAAACCAAAAACCGTTATAAATCATTTCTGCGTAACGAGGCATTAAGTCATCTTTTAGATGCGCTGCATTTCTGTCTAGCGTTAAAGATTCCATCGCTCGGTGAGCTTTCAGCATAATGGTTCCTGCTGGTGTTTCATAACAACCACGCGCCTTCATGCCAACAAAACGGTTCTCAACAATATCATCACGCCCAACACCATTTTCGCCACCGACTTTGTTTAGATATTCCATCACAGTTGCGGCACTCATGGCTTCACCATTAATAGAAACAATGTCACCCTTTTCATAACCAATATCTAAATAAGTCGGTTCATCAGGTGCATTTTCGGGAGAAACCGTCCACATCCACATATCTTCTTCAGGCTCATTTGCAGGATCTTCAATCACACCGCCTTCATAAGAAATGTGTAGTAAGTTAGCATCCATTGAATAAGGCGATTTCTTGCCTTTTTTCTTATTATCAATCGCAATATCATGCTCTTCAGCATAGGCCATTAGCTTTTCACGAGATAATAAATCCCACTCACGCCAAGGAGCAATAACTTTAACGTCTGGCATTAAAGCGTAGGCAGCCAGTTCAAAACGAACCTGGTCATTTCCTTTACCGGTTGCACCGTGAGCAATGGCATCTGCACCGACTTCTTTCGCTATTTCAACTAAACGCTTTGAAATTAATGGGCGGGCAATTGAAGTTCCTAAACGATATTCACCTTCGTAAATAGCGTTAGCACGCATCATAGGGAACACGAAATCTTTTGCAAACTCTTCTCTTAAGTCTTCAATGTAGATTTCTTTAATCCCCATTGCTTCGGCTTTCGCACGTGCTGGCTCGACTTCTTCACCCTGGCCAATATCAGCGGTAAAAGTTACCACTTCACAGCCATATTCATCGGTTAGCCACTTGGCAATAATTGAAGTATCTAATCCGCCTGAATAGGCCAAAACTACCTTGTTAACTTGAGACATAATGCTCCCCTATAAATCTAAATGTTTTAATCGCGCGAATTATACATTAAAATGCCCTTCTTATCAGCTGTTTATCGCGAGTAAATACATGAGTTTTATCGATTATTTAAAGGTTTCACCCCAATACATTCTTCCTAAGCAGTTACTTTCAACCGCCATGCACTGGTTTATGCAAATAGAACAGCCTTGGGTAAAAAATACCACCACCAAGTTAATGATTAAAGCTTTTAAAATTGAGGTATCTGAAGCTGAAAATGAAGATATTGAATCTTACCCGCATTTTAATGCCTTTTTTACCCGTGCGTTAAAGCCTGAAGCCCGCCCTATTGATGCGACAAAAGGGGCTTGGTGTAGCCCTGCAGATGGTTTGGTTAGCCAGTCTCAGCCTATTGATGGTAACAAAATGATTCAAGCAAAATGCCATGAATACACCACCGAAGCTTTGGTGGGCGGAGATATTCAATATGCTGACACGTTTAAAAATGGCGATTCTGCGGTTATTTATTTATCCCCTAAAGATTACCACCGTATTCATTGCCCAACCGATGCCCAATTAATTTCCATGACCTATGTGCCAGGTGACTTATTTGCCGTTAATCCTTCAACCGTTCGTGTGGTTGAAGGGTTATTTGCACGCAATGAAAGGCTAGTGATTCACTTTAAAAATGACCAAGGCCCTTTCTGCTTAATCATGGTCGGGGCTATTTTTGTCGGCAGCATGGAAACCGTTTGGGAAGGTAAAATAACCCCGAAGTATCAGCCTGTTATTAAACACTGGGATTATTCAGATAAAGGTTTAACATTTACAAAAGGTCAAGAAATTGGCCGTTTCAATATGGGGTCAACCGTGGTGTTACTAACGCCTAAAAATACCTTATCTGAATTAGGGCAAATTTCTAAAAATACTCCTGTTAGAATGGGAGAACTTTTAGCATCCTACAATAATAGTGGTGATGAAAATAATCATTCAGAATATACTGAAGAAGAGGAATACAAACATGAAGATGATTACCGCAATAATCAAACCTTTTAAGCTAGATGATGTACGTGAAGCCTTACATGAAATGGGTGTAAATGGCATTACTACGACAGATGTAAAAGGTTACGGTCGACAAAAAGGACACACGGAAATGTACCGTGGAGCAGAATATGTTGTCGAGTTTTTACCTAAAATTAAAATGGAAATTGCCGCTGAAGAAGCTCAGGTAGCGTCCATTATTGAAACCATTATCCAGTCGGCACAAACTGGAAAAATTGGCGATGGCAAAATATTTATTAGCCCAATCGAGCAAACTATTCGTATTCGTACGGCAGAAACCGGTACTGAAGCTTTATAAGACTTCAAAAATAGAAAGCAGCAAAACTTAAAAAACCTCTTCTTATTAGAGGTTTTTTTATGCCCAGCAAAAAGCTGACACACTGTGAACCTGTTTAAGCCCGATTCCTGATTCTTTAAAGGGCAACATTTCCCATTCCCACTCTGTTGACCAAGCTAAGTTGTCGATTGGTAATGAAACACCCCAACCAGGATCATGGCAATCCACTAACTTCTGTTGACGGTCATATTCTGAAATAGACTGGTCAGCAATTAAACACTTCACCCCATCAACCTCTGTTAACAAGCTTAAATGTTGCTGTACCAACAGCTCAGCCAAATCTGCAAGCTGTTCAGGGCTGGTTTCTGACCTAGCCGCACACTTCACCACAGGCATTAGAGGGATTTGGGTCACTAAGTTTAAAGAGACAATACAATCGATAGTATCAACCACTACTTTAGTTCCTAACAAGGTTGCTAACTTCGGCGGACAGTCGATAAGATGTTGAATATAATCTTTTGCTGACCTTGTCTGTAACAAGGCTGGTAAGCTATTAGAAACATCTATTTCTAATAGGGACACATTTGAATAAGGCTTGGCACGTTTTCTGGCTGATTTTAAAAAAAGTAAATCAACCAAGAGCACTTTTTTAAAAGATTCAGACAATGCCTTTAAAGGAATATCTCGCAAGGAACCCGCCCCTAAAATAAGCAAGGTATTTTGTTGGGTCGCTTCAGAAGCTGCTTTTAAAATAACTTGTTGGCATTGCTGGTAGTGTGGATCCCAACTTTTTTGACAACGCTGATAACGAGCTTCCATACCAATGGATTCATTTAAAAAACCTAACTTTTTAACCACAGGATTAGCAGGTGTGGTCAATGACTGAATAAGTTCCCAAATCAAAGTAAAGCCTTCAATAGTTTAGCCAACCACTCATTAACACTTAACATCATCAATACACTTATAAGTCTAAGTTTTGTGTTTTTCGAGTGAGCGTATTACGACCCCAACCTAGTAATTTAGCGGCTTTTTGACGGTGGTTTAAACTAGATTTCATGGCTGACTCGATCAGTACTCTTTCAAACAAAGGTTCTGCCGCTGTATGCAACCCTTCCTTTCCTGATTGTAAGTAAGTGTCAGCCCATTTTTGCAAACTTGCTTGCCAGTCGTCTCCAACAGGTGTATTGTCTCCGCTATAAATAGCTTGAGTGTTATTTTGAAGGTCTAATGGCATATCTTCTAAAGACACCGTTTTCCCTGGTGCCATAATGGTTACCCAGGTACAGAGGCTACGAATTTGTCTAACATTACCAGGCCAAGGTAGGTTGACTAAATATTTTTCAACTTCTTTACTCAGCACTTTTTCTTCTAAGTTATATTGCTTCGCTTCTTCCGATAAATAGTATTGAATGATTGGAATAATATCTTCTTGTCGATCTCTTAAGGCAGGCACTTCGATGCGAATAACATTTAAACGGAAAAGCAAATCTTCACGAAACAACCCTTTCTTAACCATTTCTGGCATATTTTGATGGGTTGCCGCAATAATTCTGACGTCTGTTTTAATAGGTGACTTTCCGCCTACTCGATAAAAGCTACCGTCGTTCAGCACGCGTAATAAGCGGGTTTGTAAATCGACAGGCATATCCCCAATTTCATCTAAAAAGAGCGTACCGCCATTGGCCTCTTCAAAACGGCCTATACGTTTGCTAAGTGCCCCCGTAAAAGCCCCTTTTTCATGGCCGAATAATTCAGTTTCCAATAGGTCACGAGGAATAGCGGCGGTATTAATAGCCACAAAAGGTTCATTAGATCGACTGCTTAGTTCATACAAAGCACGGGCAACTAGCTCTTTACCCGTTCCTGTTTCACCATTAATTAGTACCGTCACATCCAAGGGGGAAACACGCCCTAATACACGAAATACTTCTTGCATGGCTGGTGCTGAACCAATAATATTCAAAGGTTGTTTATTGGGTTTGTTCTGACGGCGAACCTTACCACCCGACAACTGTTTTTTAATGGCTCGATCAATAACGGCCAAGGCATCATCTATTTCAAAAGGCTTGGGCAGGTAATCAAACGCACTACTTTGTATCGACTTGACCGCGGTACTTAGGTCGGCATGAGCAGTCATCAGAATAAACGGAATGGTTTTATCAAAATCATGTACAACGTCCATAAATTCCAAGCCAGTCATCTCTGGCATACGCACATCTGAAATAATGACATTTGGTCGAAAGTTTTCTAGCTTTTTGCTTGCCTCTAATGCCGATTCAAACACATGAACTTCATAAGGCTTTTCTGCTAAAGATTCATTGAGAACCCAACGAATAGAGGCATCATCATCGACTATCCACACGACAGGATCATTCGTATATTCAACTGTTTTTGTCGTCATGATAATTCCTGGCTATGTCGGTTATGGTCAAAAGGTAAATAAATATTAAAGCAAGTATGCCCTGGTTCACTCTCGGCAACAATTAAGCCACCATGATCTCTTACAATATTTTGAGCAACAGATAACCCTAATCCCGTCCCTTCTTTTTTAGAGGTCACCATAGGAAAGAAAATAGACTCTACCAGTTCGACAGGAATGCCTTCCCCTTCATCAATAATGCTTAATACCGCAATCAATGGGTAGGTTTTGGTACCGAGGGTAAATTTAGATTCTACGCGAGAGCGAATGGTCAATAAACCACCATGAAGACTCATTGCTTGAATAGCATTTTTCACCAAGTTTAAAACCGCTTGAACCATCGAGCTAAAGTCCATCGACACATCTGGAATACTGGGATCAAAATCTATCTTAATTGAGATATTGCCCGGTTTTTCAGGCTCTATTAATTCTAAAACATAGGCAAATATTTCATGAATATTATGGCTTTCTTTATCTGCTTTTTGCTTAGGCCCGAGCATTCTATCCACCAAGTTTGTCAAGCGACTCACTTCGTCAGAAATAATTTCTAAAAACTTATCTGCTTTCAAATTATCAGGAAAACGCTTACGTAATAGCTGCGCTGCACCATAAATCCCCGCCAAAGGGTTTTTAATTTCATGCGCCAAGGTTTTAACCAGCAAATTGCCCGCCTCATACTGGTGCCAACGCTCATCTTCTTCCACAATTCGATGATGGCGTTCTGTGTTATACATTTCAATTAACCAGCCATCCTCACCATCCATTTCATAAAAAGAAATGGTGCAGGTAACATGAATTTTAATGGCATCTGGCAAGCGAATTTCATATTCATGAATGGTAATTCTACCGGTACCACAATGATGAATTTCATTTAATAGTTTAGGCAAAATATAGCGCCAATTCACGCCTAACACTCGGTGTGAACTTAGCTGTAAAAGCTCTGATGCCGCCAAGTTAATAAAGCCGATATTTTCAAACTTATCTAACCAAATGATAGCTGTGGTCAACCCTGATAATATTTCAGGTTGGGAAATCTCTTGAACAGGCATTCCATGCGCGGCATTAAACATCAGTCAACTTGCTCTTCACAAGGAGATATCAACACTGACTCTGACAAACGGTAATCTAATGCGATAAATTTTCCTTGTATTTCAATAGATAATGGGCCGTTAAAAGGGGCTTTAGTATGTATTAAAACCTGTGCATCTTTGACTAGGCCAATAGAAGAAAAGTAACGCAACTCTTCTGGAGTCCTGTTTTGAATGCGTACAACTTCCCCCTTTTTACCATTCGCAAAAGTTGCCAGCGAGACAACATCATCTGTAATCATTTCACCATTTTCATCTGGAATAGGGGAACCATGAGGATCTCTTAGCGGCCGTCCTAACGACTCCCACATCCTATCAGCCAACTTATTGGTAATAGCGTGTTCCAACACTTCTGCCTCCACATCAACTTCATCCCAGGAATAGTCTAACTTTTCGACTAAGAATTGCTCTAAAATTCGATGCTTCCGAATCATATTTAAAGCAATTTTTTGTCCTTCAGGTAATAAACTAACACCATAATAAGGCTCATAACGAATCAGTTCTTTATCGGCTAATTTTTTAAGCATATTAGAAACTGAAGCTTGAGAAATGGAGAGTCTTTCTGCAATAGCTGAAGTACTCACTCCTTTTGACTCGGACTTATTACTCTGTTCTGCCAACTTAAAAATAATTTTCAAATAATCTTCTAATGCTTTACTGGCCACTGGCACACTCTGCTATTAAGTATTGAACAATATAAAAACTACGGTTAACTATTTTCATGAGTCGCAGCCATCATTTCTTGCACCACACTGGCTTCGGGAAAGGCTAATACATAAAAAATAGCCAGTAGTATTAAAAAAACAAAACGGCTTACCCCTGGCAATTTGATAATAGGATGGGTTAATAAGGTAAAACACAGCGCTGTCACCAAAGCACTCCAAGCAGATAAAGAGGCTGCCAACATGGCCATCAGTGCACCAGAAGCCATTAAATAATAGTGCCAGGTAAATTTTGCTTTTTTGCTTTTCACTGTTAATATTCCATCCATTACTAAGGTTGCACTATTTTAAAACAAAAAATGTCTAAAAAGAGGCTATTATGCAAAATCTAATTATTGTCATCGGAATGGGAGAGCTGGGCAGTGTCTTTGCTCGTGGATTTTTAAAGCTTGGCTTCCCTGTACAAGGGATAACTAGAGGAATATCGATGCAAAGCATGGCTGAAATTCACCCAAGCCCTAAAGCTGTCTTAATTGCCGTAGGCGAAGCTGATATTCATGAAACCTTAAAAAATTGCCCTAAACAATGGCAAAATAATTTAATTTTAATTCAAAATGAATTATTGCCGAGAGATTGGCAAACCATTCAAGTAGTTGACCCAACCGTTGTTTCAGTTTGGTTTGAAAAGAAGCCTGGCATGGATTCTAAAGTCGTTCTACCTTCACCCGTATTTGGCCAACATAGCCAACTTATTTTCGATGCCTTAGCAACGCTGAACTTGCCTTGTGTTCAATTAGATTCTACGCAAGCATTAAACTATGAATTGGTTCGCAAGAATTGCTATATTTTAACCACTAATATTGCAGGCTTAAAGGTCGGTGGCAATGTCACTAACTTAGCTTCAGAACATGAAGAAGTGATGTTAGAGGTTGTTAAGGATGTACTCACCATTCAAGACTGGTTAACCAACACAACCAATGACAGAGAAGCCTTAATAAAAGGCATGCTTAAAGCGTTTAAGGGCGACCCTGAACATAATTGTATGGGACGTTCTGCACCCGCCAGACTGGCAAGAGCATTAAATTATGCTAAGCAAGGACAACTAGCCGTGCCGACGTTAAAAGAGATTGCGACGTTAAAGGCCTAATACACCCTAAACAAACCTTTTATCATTTTATACCTGGCTGCTAATCATGTGGCCTAGCTTAACGTTCAAACAAGCCATACTCACTTCATAATCATCTCATACGCAACATAATTCAAGTACCCACCCCTGGCTTTATGCCCTTTAGGGTAGATTTTTGGGTTTAAAGCAATCTTGTTTAAACTTAAAGAGTAAAGTGCTTAATAAGCGTACAAAGTGATAGACATAAAGAATTAAAAACAACAAGATGTTATTTAAAAAAAGGGATAAGTAGAAAGAAAATGGTGGGCCGTGCGCGATTCGAACGCGCGACCAATTGGTTAAAAGCCAACTGCTCTACCAGCTGAGCTAACGGCCCTCACTTGGAATGCGCGTATTATACAAGTTGCCCAGAAATTGGCAAGACATTTTCATCAATTTTTTGAATTAAATACCAAACAAGCAGTACAAGGCAAAGGTAAGATTTCTGTCAGCTGTTAAAGCGGTTCAAAATTGTGAAGCATGGTGTTCACTTTAACCGATTGACATCAAACAGTTATGAGATATAACGAGTAGGATCTACCAGGCCAGCTTCAACAAATCCTTGCTTTCTTAAGCGACAAGAGTCGCAGACACCACAGGCAAGACCTGCTTCATTAGCTTGGTAACAAGAAACTGTTTGAGCATAATCTACCCCTAAACGCATACCTTGTTGAATAATTTTTGCTTTGGTTAAATCGATTAAAGGGGTTTGAATGGAAACCGCCTCACCCTCTACCCCTTTTTTTGTGGCTAGGTTGGCCATGGTTTCAAAAGCCGCTATATATTCTGGCCGGCAATCTGGGTAACCAGAATAATCTACAGCATTGACGCCAATAAAAATATGATCTGCCTCAACCACTTCTGCCAACCCTAAAGCATAAGATAAAAAGACGGTATTTCTAGCAGGAACATAGGTGATAGGGATAGCATTTTCTTCAATACCAGCCACTGGCACATCTATATCATTATCTGTTAAGGCCGAGCCACCGATAGCAGCCATATTCATTAACATAACACGGTGACTGGCTACCTTAAATTGGTTCGCTGCTTTTTTAGCGGCTGATAACTCTACTTGATGACGTTGACCATAGTCAAAGCTTAAGGTATGGCATTCATAACCTTCTGCACTGGCAATGGCTAGTAAGGTAGTGGAATCTAACCCACCGGACAATAAAACAACGGCTCTTTTATTCATTTTATAACTCTACTTCAGTGCTTTTAAACGACTAGCCGCTTTTTTAGCTGCCTTAGCTTTTGGATAAATATTCAACAGTTTTTGGTAACTAGATTTTGCTAACTTTAGCTGATCTAAGGATCGATAAACATCACCCGCTCTCAGCAATGAGTCTGGGGCTTTCATTGACTTAGGGTAGCTAACCACGACATCTTCAAAGTGCGCTAGACTTGGTAACTTCTTGCCTAGCTTCCAAGCAGATTCACCTGCCCAATAAGAAGCATTACTAGAAAGCACACTCTTAGGATGATGAGTCTTAAAAACAACAAAAGCTTTTAAAGCGGCTTTATAATTTTTCTTACGGATTAAATCAAATGCGACTTTATATTCTACTTGTTCTTTGCTTGTCGCAGCACGTACAGAAATGGCTTTAGGCTTATTCTTAACGACTACTTTTTTATGGGTCTCAACCGCGGCTACTTTAGAGGATGCTGAACTCTTTATGCCGTTTACACCCTTTTCAGGTTTGCTAGCTTTAACTACTTTTTCAGCCGGTGGTTCAACAGCCTTTACAGGTGCTAAAACCGGCAGCGGTGTATGCTCTATCTTAGTAAAGCGATCATCCATTTCTTTATAACGTGATTTAGACTGCTTTTTTAATTTTAAAATCGTATGCTCTAGGCGATCAACCTTATCCTGCAAGGATTGAATTTCTGATTGTTGCAGACCCAATTTTCGACTTAGCTGTATCAGTACAGGATTATCTGTAATACGTTCTAACCGAGCAACCCGCTCTTCTAAAGATTGTGGTTGTGATAAAACAGGAAAAGAAGCTAGGCCAATAGCACTGCCTAGCAAAATCAAAATAGGAAGTTTTAAATAGTCCATCATCATTACTTAATCTTAATTTCTACACGTCTATTTTTAGACCAAGCCTGTTCATTTAATTCATCTACCAAAGGCTGCTCTTCTCCTAAACTGACAACTTCCATTCTTGAGCTAGGAATGCCATACAACATAAAGGCTTCCTTAACCGCTTTTGCTCGTTTTTCACCAAGTGCTAGGTTATATTCTGGAGAGCCACGTTCATCTGTGTGCCCGACTAAAATAATACTTTCTTTTTCAGCACTGTCCAAAACATGGGCATAATGCTTAATAATTTTTAGGGCATCATCATCAACCGAATACTGATCATAGGCAAAGAAAATAACGGGTTCAAAAGTACTCCCTAGATCTGTTGCTGCCACTTCTTTAGTTCCTTCTTTCTTAATAACACTGCCATTCCCCACATCGTCGCCTGACTTAACGGCAATCACCTCTACGCCCGATTTTCCAGCCTTACCATCTTTAGCTGCAACGCCATCTTTAGCACCCTTCTTTTTATCAACCGCTACAGACGCCTCATCGCCATCCTTTTTTGGATTTCCACCACAAGCTGTTAAGGTTAGCGCTAAAAAGATAATGCCTACATTTAAAAAAATAGAGTTTCTTACTTTCATACAGTCTCCGAGGGGCTCAAAGCCATTATCAATCATTAATTACGGTAAGGCCCCCAAGATGGTGAACGGACTTCACCATCTTGGACACTTAAAATTTGGGTAACGCTATTATCAATGGCTACCACTGCTAACCTTGCGCTACCTTTGTAGTTCATCGAATATAGAATCATTTCACCATTAGGTGAAAAACTAGGCGATTCATCTAAATAAGTATCGGTAATCACATTAAATTCTGACGTATACAAATCTAACAAGCCAATGTGAAAGCCTTTGTTGAAATGAACCATCGCGATATAACGACCATCAGGAGAGACTGCCGGGTTCGCATTATAACGCCCATCAAATGAAATACGGCGGGTTTCACCCGTATCTAAAAAAGCTTGAAAAATCTGAGGTTGTCCACGTCGGTCGGAATTAAAAAATAGGCTATGCCCATTAGGCGACCAAACTGCTTCGGTTTCAATAGCATAGTTTCGAGTCATCCTTCTTAATTTTTTAGTCGCCAAGGTCATAATATAAACATCAGCTGACCCATTTTTAGATAAGGTCATGGCTAATTTTTTACCATCTTTAGACCAAGCGGGTGAACCGTTAATCCCTTTATAGCTGGCGACAATTTTTCGATAGGAGCCATCTAAACTCTGCACCACAATTTCTGAATGTCCATTCTCAAAGGTAACATAGGCAAGCTTCTTCCCATCTGGCGACCAACTAGGAGACATAATAGAATGTTTCGATTTTAAAATAGGTTGTGCATTAAAGCCATCGGAATCTGAAATTTCTAAGGTATATTGCCTTTTCCCTAGCTTCTTGTTAACCGTTACATACGCTATTTTTGTATTAAATGCGCCACGAATACCCGTTAATTCTTGGTAAATTAAATCGCTCATTTGGTGAGCAATCTGTCTTAGCAAATGTTCTGGAATATTAGACCATTGTTTTGCCATCACCTCTTGCTTGCGTAAGACATCAATAAAACGCATTTCAATATCATAGTTACCCTGATCGTTACGGGCGATTTTGCCTAGCAAAATATTATCTACCCCTAAAGATCGCCACTGTTGAAAGTGTATGTCTTTTATGCCTTTCGGTTGTGCAGGCAGCTTAGACACAGCTAATGCTTTAAATTTTCCGCTGCGGTATAAATCTAGACCAATGATCTTGGCAATATCCGTTTTTGGCGCTTTTTGCCCCGCAACGGTTGCCAAAGGAATAATCGCTATTGGCTGAGCAGAGGAAGAACTCTGATCTATTTCAATGGTCAAATCGGCCTGTGCCAAAGCACTGAAAAGTCCTAAGGTTAAAGCAAGTATTCTAAATAGTATTTTCATAAAATTATTTTATATTCATTCTCTAAGGGTGAAAAACAAAAGTGATCTTACGTTCAAATAGCTCTTTAACAGGTGGCTTTGGTAAAGGTTCCGAACGATAAACTGCTTTCTCAGCATCTTTTTTAAATTGAGTTGTCGCAAATTTATTACAGCTATGTACCTTAACGCTGCTCACATTACCAGTAGGGGTTTGGGTAACAGAAATTCTACATTCAGCTTTTTCTGAAACTTTTGCTGCACTCTTCCAGTTTTTAGTCACTTGTGAGGCGATATTTGAAATATAAGCCGTTTTTAAATTCAGCATTTCTTCTTCTTTCGCCATTTCACGCTGCAAAGATTCTTCTTCATCAAGCTGTCTTTTGACTGCGGCGGCGGCATTCTCTTTTTCTAAACGCTTTTTCTCTAAATTTTTACGTTTAATAGTTTCTGCTAGCTTTTTAGTTTTAGCCTCTTCTTGTGCTCGTACTTTCTTAGCTTCTGCTTTTTGCTTTTCCGCTAACTTGGCTTCTCTTTTCGCCTTTTCGGCCTTTTTCCTTTCTGCATCGGCACGTTGCTTTTGATGAGCGACTTTTTGCCTTTCTATGTCCGCTTGTCGTTTTGCTATATCTGCTTTGCGTTTTTCGGCTTCTGCCTTACGCTTTTCAGCTTGGGCTTTTTTACGTTGCTCGTTGACGTTAGCTCGTTCTTGTTTTTGTTTTTGCTTCAACTCCGCTAATTTTTTTTTCTCTTTACGAGTTTGTGCTGCTAAATTTTTCTGTTTTTTGAGCTTGTCAGCTTCTTCTTTCTTAATTTTAGCTAAAGCTAGCTTCACTTGTTTACCGTCAACAGCAAAGGTTCTTAATGTCTTATCTTTAGATTGATTGGCTTCAACTTGTTCGTTGTGTGGCGCGGACACAAGCTTCACTTTAATCACCTTGTCTCCTACTGGTTGACCCCAAAGAATACTTGCTAAAATAGCGCCATGAAAGGCTAAAGCAATCAATAAGGCAAGTGGATGTTTTGAGATGAATGTTAACATAAGGTAGCCATTATTCCGGTTCGGTCAATAGAGATACATTTGCAACCCCATTGGCTTTCAGTAAAACAAAAATGTGCATGACATTTTGGTAAGGCGTCATTTTATCACCTTGAATATAAAAGACTTGCTTAGGATTTAATTCTGCACGCGCAACAATTTCAACCGCTATTTCTTCAGAAGATAAGATTTTTTTTGGGGCTTCAGAGGTTTTATAATAACCCTCTTTTGTCACGGTAATAATTAAAGGTTTTCCAGGCGTAGCCGCTGCATTATTAGATAAAGCGGGTGTTCTAGGCAAATCAACCGTCACGGCTTGCTGAACAATAGGCGCCGTAATCATAAAGATGATTAACAAAATTAAGGTAACATCTATGTAAGGCACGACATTAATTTCAGCCATTAACTTTTTTTGCCTCCCTGATCGAAAGCTGCTCCTCATTGACATGACTACAGGTCTTTCTTCTGATTTTCAAGCACGTGAGATTGGCGTTGGACAATGGTTAAAAAACCTTCTGAAAAATTTTCATACTGCGTAATCACTTTTTCAGATTTAACCAATAAACGGTTATAGAAAATAGTCGCTGGAATAGCCGCGAACAAACCTATTGCCGTTGCAATCAACGCTTCTGAAATACCCGGTGCAACGGCAGATAAAGTTGCATTTTGCATATTACCTAAACCAGCAAAAGCATGCATAACCCCCCAAACCGTACCAAACAAGCCAATATAAGGTGCTGAGGAACCTACTGTTGCTAATAAAGGGATACTATTTTCAATCGATTCTGCTTCTTTTGAAAAGGCTACTTTCATGGCTCGCTGAGTACCATTGACTAAGTCGGTTGGGTCTTCAACACCTTGTTTCTTAAGCTTAATAAATTCTTTAAAGCCTGCTTCAAAGATTCGTGCACTGCCACTTTCTGCTTCTTGCCCAGAACTCACTTGGTTATATAAGAAAGTTAATTCAGCTGAATGCCAAAATAAATCATCAAATTCGCAAGCCCGTTTTTTCGCCTGACGTAGTTCGAATGACTTCGCAATAGACACAGCCCAAGAGGCAATAGACATTAACAATAAAATTACCATCACACCTTGTACAACTGGGCTGGCATCTAAAATTAAGTCTTTAATTGACATGCTACTTTCCATTCATTATTCCTTTATGCGTTAATCTAAGCTTTCGGGGGCGGTTAAGCCAAGGTGAAAGTAAGCTGATTTGGTGGCAATACGCCCTCTTGGTGTTCGCACCAGAAAGCCTTGTTGTACTAAAAAGGGTTCAATTACATCTTCTATTGTGCCACGTTCTTCACCTAAGGCGGTTGAAATAGAATCAATTCCGACGGGTCGACCTTCAAACTTATGAATTAACATTTCAAGCAAACGTCTATCCATTTTATCTAAACCCAGCGGGTCAACTTCCAGTAAGTCTAATGCAGCATTAGCAATGGCTTGCGTGATGATACCATCTCCTTTTACTTGCGCAAAATCTCGAACACGTCGTAGTAAGCGGTTGGCAATTCTAGGCGTGCCTCTTGAGCGGCGTGCTATTTCTGCTGTTCCTGCCACATCTGCTTCCATGCCTAAAATAAGCGCTGAACGATTCACAATTTGGCTTAATTCTTCTACGCTATAAAATTCTAAACGTTGAACAATACCAAACCGGTCTCTAAGGGGAGACGTTAACAAGCCTGCTCGAGTCGTCGCACCCACCAAGGTAAAAGGGGGAATATCAATTTTAACGCTTTGCGCAGCAGGCCCTTCACCAATAATAATATCAATTTGAAAGTCTTCCATCGCAGGATACAGAATTTCTTCAATAATGGGACTAAGGCGATGAATTTCGTCAATAAACAGCACATCGTGTGGTTCTAGGCGCGTTAATAAAGCCGCTAAGTCGCCTGGCTTTTCAATCACCGGACCAGAGGTTTGGCGTAACGTCACACCCATTTCTTGGGCGATGATATTCGAAAGCGTTGTTTTTCCGAGCCCAGGAGGACCATAAAGTAGCACATGATCAAGATGTTCATCGCGCATTTTGGCTGCATCAATTGATAACTGAAGCTGTTCTCGAACAGCCGTTTGACCGATATATTCAGAAATAACTTGCGGGCGAACAGAAGGCGCAACAACACGATCTTCTTCAATACTTTGACCCCCTACAATTCTATCTGTTTCAATCATGTCGTTTTGAACCTACCTACTGTGCGTTAAAGCCTGTTAAAAGCTTATAATGGATACGTATTATAAACATTATAGACCTGCTGTGAACTGCCTTTTATGACTAAATTATGAAGACTTCTCTCCATAAAATAAAGGGTTAAGCCTGTTGTAATGCCTTTTTAATCGTCTCTTCTAGGCTTAACCCCTTATCAACTGATTTCACCATTTTTTCAGCTTGTACCAGTTTATAACCCAATGCCAGTAAAGCTTGTACTGCGGACACATCATTAGTAGGTTTCGCCAATACATTTAACTTGACTAACGAGCTCTCTAGCAAGCTTAAATTAGGATCTTGTTGCCAGCTTTTTAGCTTATCTTGCATTTCAATCACCAAGCGTTCGGCAGTTTTTTTACCGACGCCTGGAATTTTGGTAATCGCCATCGAATCTGCTTCATTCACATAGCCTACAAATTCAGCTACCGACATACTCGATAAAATAGCAATGCCCATTTTGGCACCAATACCGTTGACTTTAATCAGTTCGCGAAATAACTTTTTTTCTAATTCTGTGGCAAAACCAAACAACAACATAGCATCTTCTCGAACATGCAAATGCGTTAATACCGTAGCTTGCTCACCTACTTCTGGCAAGGCATAAAAGGTCGACATGGGTGATTGAATATCATAGCCAACACCATTTACAGTTAACTGTAATAGTGGTGGTTGTTTTGAATGAATTGTGCCAATTAGAAAACCAATCATGGTCTTATCCTTTATAAAGTTTTGCAGGGCAAAAATCGCCAGGGGTGGTCTGGGTCGTTTTATAAGAAACGATCCAATTTAAAAGCGTGTACCTTTAGAAATCTTTTCCGGGTCAATACCCAATGTTAAATAACGATCATGGCACAGTGCCGCGGCCAATGCATCTGCGGCATCCTCTTGCGGTGTTTGCGATAATTTTAGTAGTTTGGTCACCATAAAAGAAATTTGATCTTTAGTGGCATGCCCCTGCCCGACAATAGTGCTTTTTATTTGGGTGGGTGTGTATTCCATAATAGGAATATCGTGCAGGGCTGCGGCACATAAAATAACGCCCCTCGCCTGACCTAATACAATGGCTGAATTAGGATTTTTATGAACAAAGACTTTTTCAATGGCCATCACATCAGGTTGATATTGTTCAATAATTTGATTAACCGATTCAAATATCGTTTTTAAACGACCTGAACCACTAAGCTTCATCACGTTAATGACGCCACTGGTAATATAATTTGGGTGATAACGACCAGATTCAATCACCCCAAAGCCTGCTTTACGCGAACCTGGGTCAATGCCTAATATACGTTGTGTTTTTTTCACCGACCCACCCCTGGCGATTTTTGGCTTTGCAAATAATCGAACAAGGTTATGCCATTGGCTTGGCGATTAAACCTTTCTGTCGAGAAAAATCTAACATCTTATTGACCGATTCTAATGCTTTTAAACGAATAGGCTCTTCAATTTTAATTTGGCCAGTCATATTTTCTAAACAATCATGTAAATTTTGTAAGCCATTCATGGCCATCCAAGGGCAATGCGCGCAACTAATACAGTGTCCATCTTTGCCACCTGTTGGGGCAACAATGAGCTTTTTCTGTGGTGCTAACTGTTGCATTTTCCAGAAAATTCCATTGTCTGTTGCCACAATAAAACTTTTATCTGGCATGTTTTGTACCGATTCAATCATCACTCGCGTTGACCCAACGACATCGGCCAAGGCCACCACTTCTGCAGGTGATTCTGGATGAACCAAAACCTTTGCTTCAGGGTTAGCCGCCTTAAGCGCTTCAAGTTCATACACTTGAAACTCGTCATGCACAATACATTGGCCTTGCCACAGAATCATTTCAATATCGGTTTCTGCTTGTATCCAACTGCCTAGATGACGGTCAGGCCCCCAAATAATTTTTTCGCCTTGCTCTTTCAAATGAGTCACAATTTCTAAGGCGTTACCTGATGTAACCACCCAGTCAGCAATAGCTTTAACCGCCACGCTGGTGTTGGCATACACCACGACTTTATGACCCGGATACTGCTGACAAAAGGCTTGAAATTCATCTGCAGGACAACCTTCATCTAATGAGCAGGTTGCATCGATGTCTGGCATTAAAATGGTTTTCTCTGGGCTCAACATTTTAGCCGTTTCGCCCATGAACTTCACGCCACAAACTACCAAAATATCAGCTGAAGACTGTGCGCCGAAGTTTGCCATTTCTAATGAATCGGCAACCTTGCCACCCGTTTCTTCTGTTAAAGCTTGTAAGTCGGCATCAACATAATAATGTGCAACCATTTGAGCATTTAAGGACTTTAACAAAACCTTAATCTGGGCTGTTAAGTCAGCCTTCTTCTCTTCCGACAGGTAGGCTGGTAAAGTAACATTTTTGGCTAAATTATTAATGCTATTTTCAAGTGCTAAAGGGATTTTACTGGCTAAATCTATGGCCATTACAGAATGTCCTATATCATAAAACAAAGGCAGAAAGAAACCTTTCTGCCTTGTCTATTTTCAAAAAAATAATTAGTTGGTGGGTTGTTTATTTAGCGTCTTTAACCGGCTTACGGAAACGTAACGCTAGGTCTTCTAATTGATCGTTAGCCACTAAACCAGGTGCTTCGGTTAGCATACAAGCTGCCGACTGTGTCTTAGGAAAGGCGATCACATCGCGAATTGAATCACGCTTCGCTAAAATCATTACCAAACGGTCTAAACCAAATGCCATGCCAGCATGTGGCGGACAACCATACTTAAGCGCATTTAATAAGAAGCCAAACTTTTCTTGGGCCTCTTCATCACTAATGCCTAGCATTTTTAATACGGCTGCTTGCATATCAGTATCGTGAATACGGACTGAACCACCACCGACTTCCAAGCCGTTAATAACCATGTCATAAGCCATTGATAGCATATCTTCTGGATTTTTATGCACTAAAATTTCTTGTGTCGTGGCTTTCGGCTGTGTAAATGGGTGGTGAATAGCGGTCAGCGCACCGGTTTCTTCATCAATGACTTCAAACATTGGGAAGTCTACAACCCAAACAGGCGCCCATTCTTTGGTAAACATATCTAAATCTTCACCAATTTTACAACGTAACGCACCTAACGCTTCGTTCACGATTTTGGCTTTATCAGCACCAAAGAAAACGATATCGCCATCTTCTGCGCCCACTCTTTCCATGATTGCCATCACTTGATCAGGGAAGAATTTAACGATAGGCGACTGTAGCCCTTCAATACCTGCAGATAGGTCGTTTACTTTAATATAAGCTAACCCTTTCGCACCGTAAATAGAAACAAACTTTGTATAGTCATCAATTTCTTTACGAGTCATTTTAGCGCCCTGCGGTACACGTAAAGCAGCTACACGCCCTTTAGGATCTTTTGCTGGTGCGGCAAAAACTTTGAAATCGATATTTTGCAATAGGTCTGCAACATCGACCAACTTCATGTCAATCCTTAAATCTGGACGGTCAATACCATAGTCACGAATCGCATCTGCATAGGTAATTTGAGGAAAGTCTTCTGTAAAGTGAATGTCGCCCACTTCACCAAAAATCTTCTTGGTTAATTTTTCCATGTAACCCATGACTTCTGGTTCTGTCATAAATGAGGTTTCAATATCTAACTGGGTAAATTCTGGCTGTCGATCAGCACGTAAATCTTCATCTCGGAAACAGCGAGTAATTTGATAATAACGATCGAAACCAGACATCATCAACAACTGTTTAAAGAGCTGTGGCGACTGAGGCAAAGCAAAGAATTTGTTTTGATGCGTACGACTTGGCACTAAATAATCACGAGCACCTTCTGGCGTTGACTTGGTTAGGATAGGGGTTTCAATATCCATAAATCCGTTGTCATCTAAGAAACGACGCATGGTGCGCGTCACATCAAAACGAGTACGCAATACCTGTTGCATCTCATCTCTACGTAGGTCTAAGAAACGGTAAGTTAAACGAATTTCTTCTGAAATAACCTTGTCATCTAACTGAAAAGGGATGGGAGCAGAAGTGCTTAAAATTTCAATGCTATCTGCAACAATTTCAATTTTACCCGTTGCCATTTTAGGGTTAATGGTGCCGTCAGTTCGACCACAGACTTTACCTTGTACGGTTAAAACATATTCTGAACGAACCTTTTCGGCCTTGGCAAACTTTTCAGCATCATCAGGGTTAACCACGACTTGAACCAAACCTTCACGATCTCGTAAATCAATAAAAATAACTCCACCATGATCACGGCGGCGGTGCACCCAGCCTGAGATAGTGACATTTTGATTTTCTAAAGTTTCTGTTACTTGTCCACAATAGTGTGTACGCATCATCGCATTTACCCTTTCGATTATTCTGAACGATTGTTCAATTCTGTGTTTAATTTGGTGTTATGTTCGGTTGTTAATTCTACTGTTGACTGGGGTTGATCTGGCTGCCAAGCTGGCACAACAACGCCCCCTGAAATAACCATTTTCAAAGCTTCATCAACAGACATGTCTAATTCAATAATTTCATTTTTGGACGCCATAATAAAAAAACCAGATGTGGGGTTCGGTGTTGTCGGTATAAACAAATTAACCACCTCAACCAAGTGTGTTTTCTGCTGTGCTTCACCCTGCGTGGTACTGGTCTGAAATGCCAGTGTCCAAAGCCCTTGGCGAGGGTATTGTAATAAATAGGCTTTTTTAAAGGTTTGTGCACTGTTACCAAACAAGGCTTCTGAAATTTGCTTAACGGCGGTATAAATAGTACGTACCAGTGGAATTTTGGCTAAAAAAGCTTCCCACCATTTAAATAGGTAACGACCAAAAAAGTTAGCGACTAACATACCGGTTAGCAAGAGAAGGATAAAGGATAAAATAACACCAAACCCTGGAATATTCATACCGATCAGCTGCTCTGGGCGATAGTGATAAGGTAATAACAATAAAACCTTATCAAACAAACCAATTAAAAATAGTATGACAGAAAACGTAACCCCTAAAGGCAGCCAAACCAATAAACCAGCTATTAAATAACGTTTAATTAATGACAACACATAACCACGCGAACTTTTTATAAAATGAACTCGATATTATATAAGAATTTTATGGGTTAAATGGGGTTAAATAACTCCATTCGACATAGAAACAATAGGTTTCTATCTGTGGTGTTAGTTGCCCCAGCTAATTCATACTGGCTTCTGTTTGAACCTATCACTTTTCAGATCAGTAAATAGACGTTGCCTATCACCAGAATAAAATTAGAATCTAGGGCGGTACTTCCCAAATCTAAATATAAGATTTTTATCCTTAAAGCTATCTTTCCTACATCCTCCTATAATTTTAGACGTAATTACATAAAAACCTTCTTTTTTCTCTATTTCCCACCCTACTTCCTTCCCTACTTCCTTACCTGGGATAGGTTATAATACGAAGTATATTTTATTAGCTATTTAAATTAATCTAGATTAACAGGCTCTTATGACCAAAAACCCTAAGAAAATCAATATCTTTATTACCGGTTGCTCTACTGGCATAGGGTTAAACACTCTGCAAACATTGCAGAAGCAAGGATTCAATGTCATTGGCAGTTGTCGCCAACAAGCTGATGTGGACCAACTAACGATACAAGGGTTTCAATGTATTCTACTAGACTTGGCCTCCAGTGATTCCATTCAACAAGCTGTTCAAACGCTCATTCAATTAACCGATGGCAAACTAGATGTTTTGTTCAATAATGCTGCCTTCGGCTTACCTGGTGCCGTAGAAGATTTAAGCCGAGACGCCATGCGTTATCAGTTTGAAACCAATGTATTTGGCACACAAGAACTGACCAATTTAATAGTGCCTATTATGCGAGGGCAAGGGTCAGGCAAAATAATTTATAACAGTTCTATTTTAGGCTTTGCTGCTATGCAGTATCGTGGCGCTTATAATGCCAGTAAATTTGCCATTGAAGGCTTTGCAGATACCCTTCGCTTAGAGCTTAAAGCAGACAACATTCAGGTTAGCTTAATTCAACCCGGCCCTATTATTTCTAAATTTAGAGCCAATTCTTTCCAGCAATACACGCGTTGGATTTCCGAAAAGCCTAGTCATCATCAAGCACAATACAGTTCAATGGTCGCGCGCTTAGACAAGGACGAAGCCAGCGCTCCTTTTACCCTAGGGCCTGAAGCGGTGACACAAGCGGTGCTGCACATCATTCACCATAAGCAACCTAAGATACGCTACCGAATTACCCGTCCCACTCAAATATTTTCATTTTTAAAACGCATCTTACCCACTCGATTGCTAGATATTCTGTTAATCAAGGCGGGCGGAAGTGGCAAAAGGTAATCCTTTGAAAAGAACAAACGTATTCCTTATAAACGTAATCAGCACCCTTATGATTACATTGCTGTTTAGCCCCATCGTCTTTTCGGCCGAGACAGCAGAAACCCCCCGTCCGAAGATAGGCTTAGTATTAGCCGGGGGTGGCGCTAAAGGTCTGGCTCATATTGGGGTCATCAAAACACTAGAAGCACACCATATAAAAATTGACTACATTGCCGGTACCAGCATGGGAGCACTTGTGGGCGGACTTTATGCGTCAGGCATGCCTATTAATCAAATTGAAAAATTTGCAAGAAATGTTGATTGGAAAGCCACTTTCATTGATGACCCAAAACGCTATTACCTACCTTTTAGACAAAAGCGCGCCCAGTCTGATTACCCTGTAAAAGCTGAGCTGGGAATGCGTGACTGGCAACTAAAGCTACCACCCGGTATTATCCTAGGGCAAAAGCAGGATATTTTATTAGAAGGCTTGCTTCTAAATTCATCAGACATTCATGACTTTTCTAAGCTTCCCATCCCTTTTACTGCTGTTGCAACCGATATTACAACCGGTCATGCCTATGAATTAACAAAAGGAAACTTAGCCAGGGCAATGCACGCCAGCATGGCTGTTCCCGGTGTTTTTGCCCCGGTCGAAATAGATGGTCACTTATTAGTGGATGGCGGTATCACCAATAATACCCCTATTGATGTTGCACGAAAAATGGGGGCTGATATTGTCATCGTCTCAGATATTCATACTAACAACAGCAAACAAGCAGAAATCCGTAATTTTTTAGATGTTTTCAACCAATTGGTCAATAGTTTAACGCTTGACAATACTGAAAAACAACTCGCAACCTTGACCAAAAAAGATATTTTAATTCGCCCTAAAATTCAAGCTTATGGCTCTTCAGACTTTATCTGCACCGATGAGATTATTGATACGGGAACCGTCGCTACCTTAAAGGCATTAAAAGAAACATCCTTAGAATCTTACAGCCGTGTTAATTTTTCTAAACCTAAACGGCAAGCTTCCACCTATATTATTCAACGCATCATCATCAACAACCAAACAAAACTCTCTACCGACATTATTAAAGCAGGCATACATCAACCTATTGGTCAGCCCATTGACCTTGTTCAATTAGAAAAAGATATTTCTTTTTTATATGCTACGGGCTATTTTCAAAATCTTAACTACCATTTAAACTCTTCTCCAAACGATCATCATACAGAGGATAAAAATCTGGTTATTACTGCCATAGAACCCAGCTGGGGGCCTAACTTCTTTAGAGCAAAATTTAATCTGGCGTCCAACCTATCTGACCAAAGCTTATTTAATTTAGGCGTTCGCCATACCTATAAACCAGCTAATGCTAACGGAGCAGAATGGCGTAATGAATTTCAAATAGGGGAAACTACTTTATTATCAAGTGAATTTTACCAACCCATAGATAATGTCCAAACATATTATGTCAAACCTTTTATAAAAATCGAAAATAACAGCTATACCTTCAGCCCTGATAGTTTAGGGGTTACCAGTATAGATGTTAACCAAACAGAAGGTAATATGGGACTTCAATTTGGCATAAATATCACAACCAATGACCGTATATCAACGACTCTATCTAAACGAAAAGGCATTTTAAGACTAGGGTCTAATGCCCATAGCAGTGTTGATAAAAACTACTCATTAACAAACTCTAATATTGCCTATCAACGAGATACGTTAGATCAAATTAGCTTCCCAAGAACGGGAACTCTTTTAAACCTAGGGCTAAGTAGCTTAACCAAAAACTTAGGCCATCTAAAAAACTCTATTTATCCAGAGCTCAAGTTCTCTTTTTATCGCTCCTACCAGCGTCACACCCTCAACATTTATGGTGAATATATAGGTGCAGATAGGGATAATAAGATATCACAATACAACATCCATACTTTAGGTGGATTCCAAAGACTGTCAGGGCTTCGAGAGAATGAATTACTAGGGAGTGAAGTTGTTCTAGGGCGCTTAAAATACCGATACAGAATATATGGAGACTCTAGCAATATTTTTAACTTTCCATTCTATGTTGGCGCAACCCTAGAAACAGGAAATGTATTTGGCCAAATCAACTCTAGTGGTCGTGGAAGAATTAATTTTAACCAACTTAAAACGGCTGGCAGTATATTTATAGGACTTAATACTGCTATCGGCCCTGTGTATTTAGCCTATGGGCGTCAATCTGAAGCCAATCAAACGCTCTACTTCTATTTTGGTAGGTCATTTGACTAGCCAAGTTTACTCACTGGCTTAATACTAGACAAAGGGAAGAGCCTATTTATTTTAAAAGATTTTAAGACTCTACCGGTGGTAGAACTTCCGCTAACTCTTCATCTGTAAAAATCCGTGAAACAGCCATGAAGCGTAAGCCTAGAGGGATTTCTAATGAAAAGCTAGATCCTCGTCCTTCCGATACATCAATCATAATATGCATGTTTTTATAGTATTCAAATTGATCTGACGCCATATAAAAATCACAGCCATGGATATTCCCTAAACATAAGTCTCTTGACCCAATCATAAAGTCACCCTCTTCAAAGCACATAGGTGCAGAACCATCACAGCAGCCACCCGACTGGTGAAAGACCAGTTCGCCATGCTTATCTCGCAGTTGATCTACAACAGCCTTTGCTTTATCGGTAATAGACACTCTTTCTACTGTCATCATTATTCCTTTTTCTTTAAGTTAGATACTAAAAAGGGAAGCCATCAAGACTTCCCTATTCATCATTAAGCGTTATGCTTAAACAAGCTAATCATCCTTTTAGATTAAAAGAACCCTAGCTTGTTTTTGTCATAAGACATTAATACGTTCTTAGTATGGCGATAGTGATTCAACATCATCTTATGCGTTTCACGACCAATACCAGACTTCTTATAACCACCAAATGAAGCGTGAGCAGGATAAGCATGGTAACAGTTACACCATACACGACCCGCTTCAATACCACGAGACATAGACTGCATTTGATGCACATCTCTTGTCCAAACACCGGCACCTAAACCATACAAAGTATCGTTAGCAATTTCTAGTGCTTCTGCTTCATCTTTAAAGGTAGTCACACTTAATACTGGCCCAAAAATCTCTTCTTGGAAAATACGCATTTTGTTATGACCTTTAAAAACAGTCGGCTGAATGTAGTAACCCCCTGGGAAAGTTGGGTTTTCAAACTTATCACCACCGGTTAATAGTTCGGCACCTTCTTGCTTACCAATCTCGATATAGTTAAGAATTTTTTCGAACTGGTCATTAGAAGCCTGCGCACCCATCATGGTGCCCGCATCTAAGGTATCACCCATGGTAATCGCTTCGATACGCTCAATACAACGCGCCATGAATGGCTCGTAAATACTTTCTTGAATTAAGGCACGTGAAGGACAGGTACAAACCTCACCCTGGTTAAAGGCAAATAACACCAACCCTTCAATTGCTTTATCAAAGAAGGCATCATCTTCATCCATAATGCTTTCAAAGAATACGTTAGGTGACTTTCCACCTAACTCAAGTGTCACTGGAATAATGTTTTCAGATGCGTACTGCATAATCAAACGACCGGTTGTGGTTTCACCCGTAAAGGCTACTTTTTTAATATCTGGGTGCTGAGCTAATGGCTTACCTGCTTCGGTACCAAAACCGTTTACCACGTTTAAAACACCATCAGGCAAGATATCGGCAATAGCTTCCATTAAGAATAAGATAGAAACAGGTGTTTGCTCTGCTGGCTTTAAGACCACACAGTTACCAGCAGCTAGTGCCGGTGCAATTTTCCACGTCGCCATTAATAATGGAAAGTTCCATGGAATGATTTGCGCCACAACGCCTAAAGGTTCATGTACTTCCATAGAAACCGTACTAGAATCTAAGTCTGCAACATCGCCTGACTCGGCACGAATAACACTACCAAAATAACGAAAGTGGTCAATCGCTAAAGGAATATCCGCAGCCATCGTCTCTCTAATAGCTTTACCGTTGTCCCACGTTTCAACACTGGCTAATAATTCTAGATTAGCTTCCATACGGTCTGCAATTTTGAACAACATATTACTTCTTTCAGTAACAGATGTATTCTTCCAAGTTTTAAAGGCTTCTGAGCCTGCATCTACGGCTAAATCAACATCTTTACGATTTGAACGTGCTACTTTAGCAATCAGCTTACCATCAACAGGTGATGTATTTTCAAAGTACTCACCATCAACAGGTGGCACCCATTTTCCGCCAATAAAGTTTTCGTACTGACTCTTAAATTCAGGTCTTTGCGACATCCTAGCTTCCTCTTTATTTTTATAATTTTGTGCTTTAAAAAAAGTCCTAACGAACTAGAACTTGTTCTTTTAGACTAACTAAGATATAGCAGAATAACGAATGATGCAAGCCCTAAAATCCATTATATTTTTTAGGGCTTTTAAAGTTTTTTTAATGAAATATTTACAACTTTTATCCCACTCAAGCTAGCTACCATAATCCATTCGTTTTCAGTAAAGAAGTTCATTACACCTAAGGATCTGAACTTGATAACCACGATATTACACTTAGCGGTAACGCTTTTAATATTTAATTTCACGTATGGAAAATGATTTTCCCTCATTTTTTAGCGGTTTATCTTGAAATACAACATTAAAAGCTAATATAATATTCAGCGGAAACTTCATTATTATTTTTTATAAGGAATATCAGATTATGAAACGTCATTTATTACCTGCATTATTTGTTGCAGCGAGTATTTTAAGCACACCGGCATTTTCTTCAGAGACTCTTGAAGGTGTAAAAACAGATTCAGCCTCAATAGAAGCACACCTAGCTAAAAAGAAACAGACTATTGCTCACCACTATTTATCACCTAAACAGGTTTATGAGATTAAAAAGAAAGGTGGTAAAAAAGTCTTGTTTGTTGATATTCGTAGCCCTGCCGAGCTTCAATTTGTTGGCTATGCACCATTAGTTGATGGCAATGTACCTTATATCTTTTTTGATTATTCTGGTTGGGATAACAAGAAAAAAACCTATAAAAGAGAGTTTAACTCTGGGTTTGTTGGTCAAGTAGAAGACCTAATGGACAAAACTGGCATTAATAATGGAAAAAATACTGAAATCATTTTAATGTGTCGTTCTGGCGATCGTTCTGCACGTGCTGCAGATATTATGGTTAAAAATGGCTATACTAATGTTTGGAGTGCTTATGAAGGATTTGAGGGCGACAAAGCAAAATCAGGTCCACATAAAGGTAAGCGTGTTGTAGATGGCTGGAAGAATGCTGGTTTACCATGGTCTTATAACCTTCCTGAAGATAAAGCATCCTTTAGTTTTTAATGCACTTTAAGGGCTGTACATTCAGTCGATAAGCTGCATGACAAGCGATACAACTTTTTTGTAAATTGGCTAGTTGTTTTAAAATAACTATTTTATCTCCCAAACTAGCCGATTCATCTGCAATAGCTTCAAATCCTAAATGCGTTTTAGGACCTAATTTTATAAACCCAGCGGGAAACTTTTTAGTCAGCGACTTGGGTGTGCCTTTTAACATTTTTATACCCATTTTTCTAGCAACTGTTTCCACTCTGTCCATATCATCGTCCAAAGAAGCTTCTAAAATAGCTTGACTGGCCATGAGTAGCTCTCGCATTTCAGTTAAAAATAAAACTCTTTCTGACTCTGTTACCCAAATAACAACTCTATTATCAGCCGACTTATTAACTGATGCTGATAAAAAATCTTTCTGTGCATAAGCTATCGAGCTCGATAACAACAATATAGCGCTAAATAGCCAAACCTTTAATTTAATAAATCGCATACCGCTTTCCTTTTTATAAGTTCATTCTAAGTATATGTTAAATTGATTAACCAACCGCGCTTTCTGAACAAGAACGTCTATTTTTACAAATAATTGTTGTTGCTCACCTGCTTCTAAAATACAGGATAAACAGAATAATAGTCACTATATTTGTTGGCGAGCAGAAATAGGAAAGTGTTTATAGCGTGAAGCGATGACTCTCATCAATACTTTTAGAATTTTCCTAGTACAGCCTATTTTTGAATAAGTAAAGCCATTTTAAAATTTTTAGGAGTGGCATTCATTTTTATCAACCTAGCTATTTATCACAATGTAGATAATTTATTAAACTTTATCAAATCAAAATAGCTGCACGATTAAATAAGCATATTATTTTTTAGTATTCACAATTAAAAACAGCCCTAAAAAGGGCTGCTTAAAGACGTAAAGACAATCCGTTCTAAGATACTTATTCTTCCCCTACGTTATGGTAAATCTCCTGAATATCATCCAAATTATTCAAAGCGTCCATAAACTTATCTAAAGCTTCTAAGTCTTCTTCAGACATTTCAACATAATTTTGAGGAATAAAGCTAATTTCATCTACCTTCAACTCCAACCCTTCTATCCCGTCGTTTAAAGATTTCAGGGTTTTAAAATATTCATTTGGGGGTGTAAATACGGTCACAACCCCCTCTTCACTTTCTACATCGGTGACATCAATATCGGCTTCCATTAACAGCTCTAACACCGAATCTTCATCATCATGCGCAAATTCGAATACGGCTACATGATTAAACATATGCCCAACGGTTCCTGGTGTACCTAGCTTAGCTTTAGCCTTGGTAAACACACCACGTACTTCACCAAAAGTACGATTATTATTATCCGTCAAACAATCTACAATCATCATGCAACCACCTGGACCAAACCCTTCAAAGCGAACTGTTTGAAAATCTTCGCCCCCAGAGCCGCTAGCTTTTTCTAGAGCCTTATCAATAACATGTGCTGGCACTTGCGTTTGCTTAGCTTTTTCAATAATACGAGCTAGGCTTAAGTTAGCATCTGGATCAGCGCCACCATTTTTTGCACAAACATAAATTTCTCTACTTGCTTTTGAGTAAATTTTGGCTTTCATATTTGAGGTTTTCGCCATTGAATCTTTTCGGTTTTGGTAAGCTCTGCCCATGATGTCCCTACGAATAAGTTGGTAATGAAAATTTAATAATGTATTTTACAGCGGTATTGAAGATAACACAAAAAAATAGCTCTTTTTTACGAGGCAAATCCAAGCCTTGATAAATAGAGCTATCTTGATGTTCCAACAACTGTACCTAACCTATATCTCGTAAATATCCGAACGCCTATGCTATTGAGACTTATCTTAATTCGGCTATTCATTAACTTAGGCACTACTTAAAATTTAGCAGACTTAAACAATCAGAAATTTCACTAAAAAATAACCGCCAACAGTCAAGACTAAAAATAAAATTCCCGCTAAGATAAAGGCGCTTTTTCCTACTTGTTTCATTTTGCTAACCTGAGTTTCCATTCCTAGTGCGACCATTGCCATGGTCAATAAAAAAGTATCTAGTTGGTGAATATCAACTATCAATTCATGTGGTAATAAGTCCAGTGAGTTGAACCCACATACCGCAAGGAAGGCGACTGCAAACCATGGAATAGAAGCAAACCATGAAGAACCTGTTGCTTGAGAAGTCGACTTTTGACGAGCCATCAACCAGCTTACAATTAAGATGACCGGAACAATCATCAATACACGCGTCATTTTTTCAATAACCGCATATTGTTGCGCGCTTTCAGACAAAATACTTGAAGCACCAACAACTTGTGCTACCTCATGAATAGTGCCACCAAAATACAAACCTTTTGCTTCAGCACTCAGTTGGAAAAGGTGTAGATCATCCAAAATAGGGTAAAGAAACATGGATAAAGTACCGAATACGACTACTGTTGCTACCGCAACTGCCGTTTGATGCCCTTGAGCTTTTGTCACCGGCTCGAGTGCCAATACCGCTGCAGCACCACAGATACCACTTCCCGCAGAGGTAAGCAAAGCTGTTGCTGGCTCCATTTTCAACATTTTAGTACCTATAAAATAACCTAGAGGCAAAATAGTTCCTACCACAATTACTGCTAACAAAATACCTTGCCAGCCAATCGAAGCAATTTCTTGTAATGTAATTGAGAAACCATAAAGTATGATGGCTAATCGTAAAATCTTACGAGCCGAAAAATTAATACCTGCATGCCATTCTTGCGGGACGTGTTGGTGTAATGTATTACCATATATGGCTCCCACGACAATACCAATAATCAAGGGACTTAACCCCAGAGCCGCAATAATACTAATTTGTGCAATAGTATAGGATGCAATCGCGAAGAGTGCGACTAGCAGAATACCGTTTAAAGTTTGCCCACGATGAGCTGGTGTAAATAGCATGATTAATACTCCTAATAAATTAAATGCTTAGATAATGGGTTTAAGGCGTTATTTTAGGCAATAAGATATATAATTAAATCTTATTTATCTATACAAACTATCGGAAAAACTGATGATAAAAGCCAATTACCTGCTTACCTTTGCCAAAGTTGCTGAGTTGAAAAGCATCTCTCATGCTGCTGAAGCTTTGCACCGTTCTCAACCAGCCGTTTCAGGTCAATTGAAAGCTTTACAAGAATCCTTTAATCAACCTTTATATCAACGTAAGGGAATGGGAATTGAGCTGACCAGTCTAGGAGAAGCCTTGCTTCCATATGCACAACGACAAGCCAAAATTTTAATCGAGGCTAAAACCTTCTGCCTGCAGATGGAGTACAACCAGGTGATCACTTTAAAAGTTGGTGCATCCACCACTATAGCCAACTATGCTTTGCCAGCCTTGATTGCAAGATTCCGTAAAGAATACCCCATGATAAGAATTGATGTATTAGTAGGCAATACACAAAAAATTCTGAATAACCTTAGATCTCTCGATGCTGCATTTATAGAAGGGCGTATACACGGCATCAAAAATAGCGGCTATTTTCCAACTACCTGGAAACAAGATGAGCTTATTGTCATTATGCCGAAAAGCCATCCCTTGATGGATATTGAAGAAATAACATTGGAATTACTTTACGAATATCCGCTCATTATGCGCGAACAAGGGTCGGGAACAAGAGAGATGATTGAACTAATTTTCAAACAGAGATTAGATTTAAACCTTGAACCTATTATCGAGCTTTATAGCACCGAATCCATTAAAGAAGCCGTCAGAGTAGGGCTAGGCATAGCGCTAGTTTCCAAGCTTGCGGTGAAAACCTTACCGCCAACGATTCTCTGGAGAAGTTTGAACGAGGGAAGCCGTATGATAAGACCTTTGTCGATGTTGTTGCCCGACTTAGGTGCAAATACTCATTGGATTAGGGCTTTTATTCGTTAGTGTATAGAGTTAATGACTACGCCACCAAATGATTGAACCTTATCACGACCCAAAAATATGAGTAGAGTAGGTTAAAATAATAGCACTGAAAATTAAAGTGGACAACGAAACCATCTCAACATCCACCCTCGAAAATACGAGGAGAAAAGTAGCCTATTGTGCTATTTTTAGGAAAAGCTAGTGATTTATTAGCAACTTAAATATATGTTTAATGCTATATGTAAAAAGCTCTTTAACTTAACTTTAAAGCTTCGTCACACCACCTAAATAAGGTTGTAAAGCATCAGGTACCACAATGCTGCCATCAGCTTGCTGATAGTTTTCTAATACCGCCACTAAGGTACGCCCTACCGCTAAACCAGAGCCGTTTAGCGTATGCACAAGCTGTGGCTTGTCTTGGCCAATACGGTATCTTGTTTTTAGACGACGCGCTTGAAAGTCTTCAAATAATGAAATAGAGGAAATTTCACGGTAAGCCTGTTGACCTGGTAACCAAACTTCTAGGTCATTGGTTTTAGACGCTGAAAAACCAATGTCGCCGGTACATAAAGCCATTACTCGGTAAGGCAAGCCTAACTTTTGTAAAATAGATTCTGCTTGAAGCGTTAGATCTTCTAATGCCTGCGCTGAATCTTCTGGCTTAGACAGTTGCACCATTTCTACTTTTTCAAATTGGTGCTGGCGAATCAACCCTTTTGTATCTCTGCCATAAGAACCCGCTTCAGATCTAAAACAAGGCGTATGCGAAGTCATTTTAATAGGCAGGTCATTGACATCAATAATGTCATCTCTGTAAATGTTTGTTACCGGCACTTCACCGGTAGGAATTAAATAAAGATCACGATCATTAGTATCATGTTCATCATTTTTTGAAATTTTGTATAGGTCTGCTTCAAACTTAGGCAGTTGACCAGTACCACGCAAGCTTTCTTGGTTGACGATAAATGGCACGTAAACCTCTTCAAAGCCTGCATCTGAATGCATGTCTAGCATAAACTGGGTTAAGGCACGTTGTAGCTTGGCCATAGGCCCTTTTAAGACTGAAAAACGAGCTGATGCTATTTTGACAGCAGCTTCATTATCAAACCAACCTTTTGCTTCTGCTAGCTCAACATGGTCTTTTGGTTCAAAGTCAAAATCGCCAGGGGTACCCCACTTTCTCACTTCCACGTTATCTTCTTCTCCGCCCCCAATAGGGGTTGAAGCGTGTGGTAAGTTTGGAATACCTGCGTAGATATTTTCTATTTTAGCTTGAACGTCTTGGCTAGCTTCTTCGGCCTCTTTCAGCTTATCACCCAGACTGGCTACTTCGGCTAATAAAGGCGCAATGTCTTCACCAGAAGCTTTGGCCTTACCAATGCCTTTCGACTTAGCATTGCGTTCGGCTTGTAGTGTTTGTGCGGCTACTTGAAAGTCTTTGCGCTGTGCTTCTAAGCTTTGAATCGCTTGCGTGTCCAGCATAAAACCACGGGTTTTTAGTTTAGCGGCAACGGTATCTAAATTGGATCTTAATAATTTGGCATCTAACATGGGAATAGTTCTTTTGAATTAATTAATTAGGGGTATTTTAGCAGTCTTTTGCCTGAATATAAGCGAAAGCCAACATTGGCTTATTTTAAACCTTAAAAATCTATCCTAAAGGGCATAAAGCCAAGGTCGGTTTAGTGTAAAGTAGACCACCCCTGGCGATTTTTGCCTTTGATAAAGTGATTAATGTGTTTATTAAAAGCCTAGCGTACCTAAGGCTAAAGTTTAAGTAATGTTTTCGTAGCTGTCTTCGTCCATCAGTTCATCTAGCTGAGATTCATCGGACATCTCAACCTTGATAATCCACCCATCACCCATCGGGTCATCGTTGATATTTTCTGGTTCATCCTCTAAGGCATTATTCACTTCAACCACTTCACCAGAAATAGGCGCAATCAGTTCTGAAGCCGTTTTAACCGACTCAATGGTACAAACCATTTCACCACGGGTAATTTGGCAACCAACTTCTGGGATATCAATAGACATTAAATCGCCCAACTGTTCTTGTGCAAAGTCGGTAATACCGATGGTAACGGTACCATCATCGTTTACTTTAGCCCAGCTGTGTTCATCACTATATTTAATCGTCATGGTTATTTCCTGAAGTTATTTTAATTTTTATAAAGTTGAGGCATTTAAAAAGAAGTACTTGCCTACCGTTAAGCCAACCCACACCAATAAAATGGTGAGCATGACGTTGGCTGCAATATTTAACATCGCTTTTTCAATCGCGCCTTCTTGTAAATACAAAACGGTTTCAAAGGCGAAGGTTGAAAAGGTGGTAAATGCCCCTAAAAAACCGACTATTAAAAAGGCACGCCATTCTAAAGGAAGTTGGAATTTGTCTATCATTAGAATGGTTAGCAAACCAATTAAGAATGAACCCATTGCATTCACGGTTAAGGTGCCGTAGACAAAATCTCGACCTAACCAGGCATACATTTGATTAGATACAATAAAACGAGATATGGCACCTAAAAAGCCCCCTGCACCCACTGCTAATACTTGAATAAGGTGAAAATGTTGCATCCTACTTCCTTCTTTTGTTAATGGCTATTTTATCAAGTTGGTTTAACCTAGCCAACTTCTCTGTAATTTTAATTTCTAAGCCGCGCTGAACTGGCTCATAGTAAGTTCTTTCTGGCATCTCTTCAGGGAAATACACTTCGCCCGCAGCATAGGCTTCTGGTTCATCATGTGCGTAGCGATAACCTTCGCCATAGTTTAAGTTTTTCATTAGCTTAGTGGAGGCATTTCGTAAATATAATGGCACTTCATCTGAACCCGCAATGGCGACATCTTTTAAAGCGGACTTATAAGCCATGTAAACCGCATTAGATTTAGGAGCCACGGCTAAATAAATAGCGGCTTGTGCTAAGGCTAAATCACCTTCTGGAGACCCCAGTCGCTCATAGGCATCCGCAGCATTACAACAAACTTGTAATGCTTTTAGGTCTGCATTGCCAATTTCTTCACTGGCCATTCTAATTAAACGGCGAGATAAATAACGGGCATCGACACCGCCATCTAACATTCTGGTTAACCAATAGAGTGCGGCATCTGGATCTGACCCTCGAACAGATTTATGCAGGGCGGAGACTTGATCATAAAAAGCTTCGCCCTTTTTATCAAAACGGCGAATACCACCCTGCAACACTTCTTTGCAATGCGCCATGGTTAACAGCATAGTAGGGACTTCTGCGCCTTCAATGTAGTCAGCAAAATCGATTGCTTGTTCTAATACATTGAGTAGTTTACGGGCATCGCCATCGGCATATTGAATAAGCGCTGTTTGTGCTTCTTCATCTACTGTTACTTGTGCCGAAAGATCTTCAGACAAACAGGTTAAGCCTCTGACAAGCACCTTTGCTAAATCGCCTTCATCGAGTGTGCGCAACACATAGACTCGGGCACGAGACAACAAGGCATTGTTAAGTTCAAAAGAAGGGTTTTCGGTGGTAGCGCCTATAAAAATAAAGGTACCATCTTCAACGTAGGGTAAAAAAGCATCTTGCTGGGCTTTGTTAAAGCGGTGAACTTCGTCAACAAATAACAAAGTGCCTTGATCAAATTGCTCTCGCTGTTTTTGAGCTTGTTCTACAGCTTGACGAACCTCTTTAACCCCGTCCAAAACTGCGGACAAGTTAATAAATTGTAAATCGGTTTGTTTGGCAATTAACCTGGCTAAAGTAGTTTTACCCGTACCGGGAGGCCCCCAAAAAATCATGGAATGTAGAGACCCATTTTCTAGCATTTTAAACAAGGTTCGCCCTGGTGCAACTAGGTGAGGTTGCCCTACATAGTCAGCTAGTTGGGCTGGACGCAATCTGTCAGAAAGAGGAGAGTAAGACATTTATATAAACAGTTTAATGACTAGGTAGGCCAATGACATCGACCCCTTTTGGTGGTATAAACAAGAATTGAGATTCTGGGATTTTAGTATTCATTTCTATGTCTTCAAAAACAACCTTAGTTACGTTGCTAGACCCTTGATACATCCAAACTTGTGCCAGCTTGCCACCTTTAATAGCCACCTCTAAACTTTGAAAAAAAGTAGCTGTCTTAGGCACTAGATTATACCAACTTACACCCTTTTCTTTTTTACCCACAATCACTTCAAAATTATTGGTTACAGATTCTTTATACAGCAACCACCTCAGAGGGAAGTCCGTTTGAATACTGTCTAAGGTTCTAACAGTAGCTTGATCAATATCGGAATCAAAAACCCATAGATCAACACCATCAGAAACAATTTCTTGATGTTCTGGTTGTTGGTAAACCCAAAATAATTTTCCGGGGCGCTCAATGACCACATAGCCTTCTGAACGATTCATGTCAAACACTGATTCATCTGGTACCGTCTGTTTAAAATTAGCTTTAAAGGTGGAGAAGTGATTAACAAAATTATTTAAAGTGCTTAGTTTAGCTTTTTCTACTTGTTCTGCATGCGCCGAAAAAACCTGTAAAAACAAAATAATTGCAAAGCTTAGGGTGTGCATTTTTTTCATGTATTTAAAACCTTATATTTCTGATTTTGGAACCAAGACATCTCTATTACCACTGCCTTTCATTGCTGAAACAATACCCGCGGCTTCCATAGCCTCGACAATTCTGGCGGATCTATTGTAGCCAATTTTAAACTGTCTTTGAACCAGTGAAACGGATACGCGATTATTATCTACCACAAAAGACACGACTTGATCGTAGAGTAAATCTTGTTCGGCATCTTCTGCAATAGAATCATTGTCACTGCCACCCGTTGCTTGCGTCACACTTTCTAAATACTGTGGTTCTCCCTGAGATTTTACAAATTCTGCGACTCTGTGAACTTCTTCATCTGTCATATAGGCACCATGTACACGCTTAGGAGAGCCACTTCCTGGTGGCATAAAGAGCATGTCACCCATGCCGAGTAACTGTTCGCCGCCACCTTGGTCTAAAATAGTACGGGAATCTATTTTTGTATTCACCATAAAAGAAATTCTAGTGGGAATATTGGCTTTAATTAAACCGGTAATGACATTAACCGAAGGTCTTTGGGTGGCTAGAATAAGGTGAATCCCCGCGGCACGTGCTTTTTGAGCAATACGAGCAATAAGCTGTTCAACTTCTTTACCCACGACCATAATCATGTCGGCAAATTCATCAACCACTACCACAATATAAGGCAGTGACTCTAAGGTAGGTGGTTGTTCACCCAGTTCATTACCAAAATTTGCAGCTTGAGCATAAAGTGGATCGACGATTGGTTTGCCATCATCAATGGCACCCTGTACCTTGGCATTAAAGCCTGCAATATTTCGAACCCCTAATTTGGCCATTAGCTGATAACGTCTATCCATTTCAAACACACACCAACGCAAGGCATTAGCGGCTTCTGACATATCGGTTACCACAGGGGTTAGTAAGTGAGGAATGTCTTCGTAAACGGAGAGCTCAAGCATTTTAGGGTCGATCATAATCATGCGAACTTCTTCAGGCGTACTTTTATACAGCATGCTTAAAATCATGCTGTTTACACCCACCGACTTACCTGAACCAGTGGTTCCTGCTACCAGTAAATGAGGCATTTTGCCGATATCTGCAACCACGGTTTTACCCGCAATGTCTTTACCCAATGCAATAGTTAAAGGGGAGGTTGAATTCTGAAATTCAGCAGATGAAATAACATCGCGTAGCGTGACCATGTCTCTAATATCATTTGGAATTTCAATGCCAATAACCGCCTTACCTGGAATAATATCAACAACTCGAACAGATTTAACCGATAGAACGCGCGCTAAATCTTTAGCCAAACCACTGATACGGCTGACTTTGATGCCTGCCGCGGGCAAAACTTCAAAACGAGTGACTACTGGACCAGGCTGGACTGCTTCAACCTTGGCTGATACGCCAAAATCTTGAAGACGCTGTTCTAATAATAAGGATAAATCCGTCAATTCATCTTCTGAAAACCCTTCAGTGCCTTCTGGAACAGGATCAAGTAACTCTACGCTAGGCAACTCGCCAGATTCTTGTAAAGGAACAGTGGCATTAGAAGACTCTTTCTTGCCCACTTTAACACTAGAACCTTGACTGGAATTGATATCACTTTTATCTAACGTTGAGCCTGAAATACTAGGCTCAAAATCCTCTTTCTTAACGCTGGCAGGTGACTTGTCATTGTTTTTTGTAATATTTGTTGCAGTTTTCTTTGTTTTTTCGGCCACCTGCTTCGCACGCTCTTTGACCTTACCCGCCACATTTAAAATCCCTTTTGAATAGGCTTTTTTGTCCACAGTATCTTTAGGCTTTGAAATGGTTTTTGCTTTTGATTTAGTATTATCGGCCAGAGCTTGAACGTGAGGTTCAAGAAAGTGGATAAGCTTCCAAGTTAACATACCGGTATAGTCTACGATCGTTAGCCAAGAAAAGCTGCTGAACAGGCTAAAAGCGATGATACTTAAAATTAATAAAATAAGAGTAGTCGCCAATAAATCTACTGAACCGACTAACTGGGTACTTATTTCATAACCTACCACGCCGCCGGCTGAATAAGGCAATTGGATAAAAGACTGAACCGGATCCATATACAAACTCGCCAGACCTGCCCCAGCAACAATTAAGATTAACAAACCTGACATGCTCAATACAAAACGGACATAGTCCATGCCAGAGCCTTCTCTAATTCTTAAGGTCACCATACCTGCCATTAGCACACCAAAAGGCACTAAGAACGCAAATACACCAAATATATACAACAAGAAAGAGGCAAACCAGGCACCCGTTCGGCCACCATAGTTTAAGACGGTCTTAGTATCTGAGACCGTCTCAAAACCTGGGTCAGCGGGGTGATAGCTAAACAGAACTAAAAAAAGAAAGAAGGCTAAGCCAATACAAACCAAAACCAAAGTGTCTTTTAAGACCCAGTTAAACTGACCCGAACGACGTTTTTTTTCAACACCTTCATTTTTAGGAGCACCTTCAACTAAAGTTTTGCCAGTTTTTTTAATTAAATTTTTGGCTAGAGCCTTTTTCATTTTTTAACTACTTGTCGGTTTGAATTAAGTCATAATAACTAGAAATAATGAATTCAGTTAATTGATAGCGAAGCACCATTGAATTATTTAAATGAACCCATATATAATAATTTAAAGGGGAAAGCTACTCAGTACCGAAAAAACTGCTAGAATTTTAGCATAAAAAATATTCCCAAAGCGTCAATATAAAAGGATACCTTATGGCAACACAACATCACAAACTTTTGATATTAGGTTCTGGCCCTGCTGGTTACACTGCAGCCGTCTATGCAGCCAGAGCTAACTTAAAGCCCGTTATTATTACTGGCATGCAACAAGGTGGGCAACTAACCACAACAACTGAAGTGGATAACTGGCCAGGAGATGTTGAAGGTTTAACAGGCCCTGCCCTAATGGAAAGAATGCAAAAGCATGCTGAACGTTTTGGTACTGAAGTTATTTTCGATCATATCCATACCGCTGACTTACAAACTCGCCCTTTTACACTAACCGGTGATTCTGCCGAATATACTTGCGACTCGCTCATTATTGCAACCGGTGCTTCAGCTAAATACCTTGGGTTAGACTCTGAAGAAGCCTTTAAAGGTAAAGGGGTTTCAGCCTGTGCCACCTGTGATGGTTTTTTCTACCGTAATCAGAAAGTTGCGGTTATTGGTGGTGGAAATACAGCCGTTGAAGAAGCACTATACCTTTCAAATATTGCCGCCGAAGTGACTATTGTGCACCGTAAAGGTCAATTTTCTTCTGAAAAGATTCTAGCTGCACAGTTACTTGAAAAAGCAGAGAATGGAAATATTAATATTGAATTTAATCATCAATTAGATGAAGTGTTGGGCGATAAAATGGGCGTAACAGGATTACGTTTAAAAAATGCTCAGTCAGGTGAAACAAAAGAACTTGAAGTATCTGGTGTATTTATTGCCATTGGACACTCTCCTAACACGGGTATTTTTGATGGACAGCTAGATATGAGCAATGGTTACTTAAAGGTAGAGAGTGGTTTACAAGGTAATGCCACACAGACATCAATTAAAGGTATTTTTGCTGCTGGCGATGTCATGGATCAAGTGTACAAGCAAGCTATTACGTCTGCCGGAGTAGGTTGCATGGCAGCCCTAGATGCTGAAAAATATTTAGACCAGCTTGAGAGTAAGTCATAAGACTTTCTTTTAGTAAAAAAGATACAAATTTCAATGACTAAAACTTATTTCAATAATAAAGGAAAGAAAATGAAAATTATTACCACCACTTTAATGGCAACAACACTGGCTTTCAGTCAAGTTGCTTTCGCAAATGCTAGCCTAACCACTCCGGCTCAAAAAGCCAGTTATACCTTAGGTGTAGACTTGGCAAAAAACTTTAACAAGCAAGGAATCAAAGTCGATACTGACGCTTTAGTTGCTGGCATGAATGATGTGTTAAAAAAACAAAAACTTCAACTAACTGACGCTGAAATGCATAAGGCTATTGAAGATGTTAAGAAAATAGTGATTCAAAAGCAAATGGCTGCACAGAAAGTTATTGCTGAAAGTAATGCCGCTAAGGGTGCTAAATTTTTAAGTGAAAATAAAAAGAAAAAAGGTGTTAAAGTCCTGCCTAATGGATTGCAATATATTGTACTAACAAAGGGTAAAGGAAAGTTTGCAACAGCTGATGACTTTATTACCGTACATTATCGAGGTACTTTAATTAATGGTACTGAGTTCGATAGTTCTTATAAAAGAGGGGCTCCTATTGAATTTAAAATGTCGAACGTTATTAAAGGCTGGAGAGAAGCTTTAAAGAAAATGAAGCCAGGTTCTAAATGGAAGATTTTTGTACCCCCTGCTTTAGCTTATGGTGAACGTGGCGCAGGCGGAACTATTGGTCCAAATGAAACACTAATATTTGACATTGATTTAATTTCTACCAGTAAAACTAAGCCTTTACACTAGGCATAAAAAAACCCTAGACAACATGTCTAGGGTTGGTATCAAATAGATACTTAAATGGAGGAGTAGTCGAAATCTAATTCAACAATGTGTGCTATTCTACTCGACGATATAATTTTATACTAATATAAGTTTCTTCTAATTCTATTAACAAAACTAATAAACAAGCACTTATCTTTAGAATCACTACTCTTACCCCTCTATATAAGCTCCCTAAACATTATTTTCATTATTCTTTTTCTTTGTACACGCAATTGCTTACAATAACCCCCTCATAATACTCACTTAAGGATTCTTACCATGTATTCAATGAAACCCATTTTAGTCGTTTATGCCCTTATTTTAAGCCTAGGAATTTTAACGCTGGCGACACAGCTCTATTATTTCGCAAATATTGCCGGATTTATTTCTGCTATTGGGTTTATGCTTATCTTTTTCAAGGACCCTAAAAAGGACCTTAATTCAGAAGAATTAGCACACATCAATAAAATGAAAAAATACTGGTATATTGTATTTGGAACAGGCTTCTTTTTTAGCTTAATATTAGGTAGCTTATGGAATAACCATTTAGGTGGTATGTAAACTCTAGACATAAAAAAACAAGTGTACTCAGCATGATTATTCTCTTGTCTTTAAACTATCTGTAGTAGATTGTAATCCCCTCGAAAAATAGCATTTCTATTACACTGACAGCTAGGCCACCCCTGGCGATTTTTAGGGTTGGCAGACATAAAAAAAGCAGTTCTCTTTCAAGAACTGCTTTCTGATATTAACATAATCACTTAGTGAATGACTGAGCTAAATATTTTACTTTAACTTCTTAATGCGTTCTTGTGGGCTGATAACATCGGTTAAACGTACACCAAACTTATCGTTGATAACTACTACTTCCCCATGTGCAATCAAAGTGCCATTTACCAATAAATCTAAAGGCTCTCCCGCTAAACGATCCATTTCAACCACAGAACCCTGAGTATAAGACAATAGGTTACGAATAGACACTTTAGCTCTACCTATTTCTAACTGTAAAGTAACCGGAATGTCTAGTAGGACATCTAAGTCTACTTTTTCAGAGCTATCGCCTCGACCTGCTTGTAGTTCTGAGAATGAGGCTGCATCAATATCACCGCCTACGTCAGCAACAGCTGCTTCAGCTTGTTGTGATAAGGCATCACCCCAAGGATCTTCCGCCTCACTCGCACCATCTTCTACGGGAGAATCTGCTTGATCTTGTAGGGCATCGTCCCATGCGCTCATGTCATCTTCTTCACTCATCGTACCATTCCTTTACATTTTCAATCATTCGCTCACTATAAGCTGGATGATGGAGGATTTTTTCAATTTTAACCGCTTTTTTATCGTTACTTTCGCCCAGTTTTCCTTTTACGAAAGCAATACCTTCCGCTTTAATAGCAACTCGGTCAGGCATTTCTATGGGGATAATATCGCCTTTTTCCATCTTCATCAGGTCGTCCATACTTAACTGAAGCTCTACTAAGTCTACTGAAACATTCACTTCAATATTCTTACACTCTTCTTTAAGCGTTCTAGACCATCTGTTGTCAGACTCACCTTGTAAGTTAGACATTCCTTCTTCAAGCTTGTCTCTTACTGGCTCTAACATGGCGTAAGGCATGACAATATCGACACGCCCTTCTACCCCTTCAAAACGAACATTGATAGGGCTGACAACAATCATATCAGTGGCATCTACAATATTGGCAAACTTAGGGTTCATTTCTGAATGCATATATTCAATTTCTATATCCATTACAGGTGCCCAGGCTTTTTTCAGGTTTTCTGATGAAATATCTAGGACACTTCTAACCATGCTCATTTCAACCGGTGTATATTCTCGCCCTTCAATTTTGAATGGCAATAAACCGGTTCCACCAAAGTACATATCGACAGCGGTAAAAATAAGCTTAGAGTCTAGGGTAAAAAGTGATACCCCGTTTAACGGGTTAATACGGTAAATATTTAAACTAGTCGGTACAAATAAATTACGTAGGTAATCTACCATTTTAATAATTTTCACTTCGCCCGCGGTGACTTCTACACTGGCCATGATCATTTCATTAAAATGACGTTGAAAGCCCCTTGCGAAGCGTTCATTGATAATATCTAAAGCAGGTAGACGCCCTCTTACAATCCTTTCTTGGTTTGTAAAATCATAGACTTTAGCAGCTTGTCCATCCGCAAGATCATCGTCTTCGGTTTGGACTTCGCCGCCGATTCCTTGCATTAAGGCATCGACTTCATCTTGACTGAGCATGTCTTCCATTGCTGAAAACTATCCTTTTTTAGATTACAATTTTATTGCATTACAAAACGTTCAAAATAAACGTTTTCTAAAATATCTGGGTAAATACCACGTTTTTCTAGTACAGCACGAGCTTTAGCTAAAATTTTCTTACGTAAAATATCCGGCCCATCATCTAGCGACATTTCACTATACTTTTGGACTCTTAGCAGACTTGTAATATCATTACGTAAAATTGGACGATAATTCTCCATATCAGTTACAAGCTGTGGGTAGTGGGTCATAAACTTTAAGGTTACCGCTAAGAAACGCGCTTGGCCTTCGCCTTTAAAGTTAACAACAAAAGGTTCCATTGAGAAGTATTCTGGTGCGGCACCTGGCTCTGGTGGCTCATACTGCTTATATTGTGGCGAAAACTCTCTAATAATTCCGTCATCGTGAGCAGCTGCTTCGCCATGCTCTGCAGCAGCGTGTTGTTCTTCTACGGCACCGTCTTTTTTATGCTCAGATTTATCTGAGAAAAGCAGTACGTAAGTACCAATACCAACGGCAACAAGCAATAATAGTATTAATATACTGAGTAAAGCAATAACTAAACCATTGCCACTTTTTTTGGGAGCTTCTGTTTCTTCTTCTGACATGTCCTATCCTTTTTGTATGATGTTTAATGCTTTATCGGTTTGGTGAGTTTCTTGGATAAATCTTCTACCCCTGGCGCTTCACTTAAGCTACGAAGACGTTCATCGGCCTCTTTATTTAACACAATAATACTGATTCTTCTATTACGTGGATTATACGGATTTTCCTTATCAAATGGTACCGTATCTGCTAAACCGACGGCTTGAGCAATTTTTCGTTCATTAACCCCTCCTTTTATCAACAGTCTTCTGGCAGCATTGGCTCTATCAGCTGAAAGCTCCCAGTTTGTATAGTCTCCATTCGCACTATAACCAGAGGAATCTGTATGTCCTGCAATACTAATTCTATTCTTAGAATGAGATAATACTTTACCCACTTCTTCTAGTAACTTACTAGCATAATCTTTTGGTAAATCCACTCCCGCACCAAACATAGGTCGCTTACGATCGTCTAATACTTGTATTTGTAGCCCATTCGGAGTGATTTCAATTTTTAATTGATTTTTTAATTCTTTCAGGGTTTTATTCTCGGATATTTTTTGCTCGATTTGATTTTTTAGCTGAATCATATCCTGTGTTTCTTTTTTCTTTTGACTTTCACCATCTGTATCATCATCTTGTGAGGATTTTGGTGTGTCTTTAAACCCCCCCATATCAATCATAGAATCTGAACTTTGCCCGGCTTCTTCAGATTTCACTAATACTGCTGGAGAAGCCTCAATAACACTAGGGTCTCTAAAGTACTCTGCCATTGCCTTCATTTCTTCATCATTAACACCACCCAAAACCCAAAGCATTAAGAAGAAGGCCATGGCTGCGGTCATAAAATCGGCAAAGGCTATTTTCCAAGCACCACCATGCGCACAGTGTCCTGCTTTTTTAACGCGTTTTATGATTATGGATTGTTCATCACTCATATCAACAACCTAGTAATTACTTCAAACTCTGAATATGTTCATCTACTTCTGCAAATGTCGGGCGCTCTTGGCTGGGAATACTTTTGCGACCAAATTCGACTGCAATAGGAGGCGCATAACCATTTAAATTCGCCATTAAACAAGTTTTAATACAGTTAAAAAACTCACCCTCTGCATGGGCTCTATTGGCCAATTCATTTGATAAAGGCGCAACAATTGCATAAGCAACAAGAATACCTAAGAATGTTCCCACTAAAGCAACAGACATATGATGTGCAATTTCTAGTGGCCCTGCATCTAAATAACTCATGGTAACGATAATACCCAATACCGCAGCAACAATACCAAAGGCAGGTAGGGCCTGTGAAACCTCTCCCACCGCACCAGCTGGCATCATTGCTTCATGATGGTGAGATTCTAATTCGGCAATCATTAAGTCTTCTAATTGGTAAGGATTTGATGCGCCTGAAATCATTAAACGCAAGTAGTCGGCAATAAAGTCCATCGCATGATGATCTGCGGCTATTTTTGGCGCACTGTTAAACAACTCACTGTTATGCGGATCTTCTACATCAGATTCAATAGACATTAAACCTTCTCGTCGAGCTTTGTTAAAAATAACAAACATTAAACCGAGTAATTCCATGTATAGCTCTTTATTATGTGGAACAGGCTTCATCGTCCCAATGGCACCTGAAAAACCTGCTTTTACAACCCAACCAGGGTTGGCTATAACATAGGCACCGAACGCGCCACCACAAATAATAACTACCTCTAATGGCTGAATAAGAATGCCAAAGCTACCGTGAGGTAAATAACCCCCTAATAAGGTACCAAATACAATGAGTGTTCCAACAATTGGTTTCATAATAATCTACTCTTAATTAACGTCAGCTATCGCTGTATTTAAGTTTTTTTGAATGTATTCTAGTTTTTCTAAACCCTTATCCATTTCAGCTAGGTTTTCGGCAACACCAAGGGTATTTTTTTGGGTAATATTCACTCTACCCTGGCTCTTTTCTATTTGTGATACGGCTTGTTTAGCTCTTCCCTGTAAGGTTTCAATAATGATAGAGATTTCATCGGTTGCCTGATGCGTTTTGCCCGCTAAAGATCTAACTTCATCTGCTACCACAGCAAAACCTCTGCCATGCTCCCCTGCTCTTGCCGCTTCTATTGCCGCATTGAGTGCAATTAGATTGGTCTGATCTGCAACCCCTTTTATCAACGTTAAAACCGAACCTACATTTTTACTTTCATTTTCTAGTTTGATCACTAAGCTGGCAACATCATCCACTTCACTTGCCAAAAGCGCAACATCTTGTGTTGCCAGTTGAATATTAGATAGACTCTGCTTACGACTATTTCCTAGCTCTGATACGGCGTCAAGCAAGCTACTTGCTTCTAAGTTTAACGACGTCAAGTCAATTTTACTGGCCTCTAAAGGCAATGTGGAAGATACTTCATTAACCACTTTAGTTAACCTTTCTATTTCTGAATCGAGCTGCGCTATTTTAAGCTTTGACTGTAACAATTCTTCATTTTTTTCAACTATTTTTGATTGTTCATTGCTAAGTAGCTGATTTATCAAAAATACTGCTTTTGAATCTGTCGTAGATTTTAACAGTCTCTCTTCCGAATGCTCTTTAGTAAGCAAGCTAGTTAACTCTGTTACCAAAGAATCCTCTAAAGCCTTTACATCATTTTTACACCAAAATAAATAAACAAATGAGCCAGATATAATTGAGGTCACCCCTAAAGCTACCATAACCATTGACCAAACAGGCAATACAAAATCACCCTGTAGCGCAAAGACTAAAGGCGATAAACTAATTAACCCAACACCAATTAATACTTGAATTAAAGTTTTCATAAACTATTAGCCCGTTGTTCTTTATGCATAAAAATCCACCATATTATCTGAACTATGAATAACTTTAGTTTCTAGAATTTTTTTCTCTTCATGCTTATCAACTAAATGGCTATTATTTTTAGAATGAGATTCTTGCTCATTTTTAGCTTGTTGTTCAAAATCTTTATCTCGGTTAATATCAACATTAACTAAGTCTGCACTAGCACTCTCTAAAATCTCTTTTAACTTAGGTACAGAAGCTTCCAGTGCTTCACGGGTAGAGACATGTTGTGCAGTCATAGAAACATGCATATTTTGATCCTTATCTACCGTAATTTTAATTTGTATTGGCCCTAACTTTTCTGGGTTTAAGGTTATTTTGGCTTCTTGTATCTTTTGGTTAGCCATATAAAGGACTCGCTGCCCTAATGCCTTACCCCATTGTGGAGAACGTAAGTGGTGGTTAATCGATTGCATCCCTAGTGGTAACTTAGTTTTACCATCAACACCCAAATTTAAACTACTTGCTTCTCGCTCTACTTTTTCACTTTCTGCTAATACTGACTTAAATTGAGCCGCAATACTTTGCTCTTGGGAAGCCTGAATCCTAGTTGTAGACTGACTTATAATAGGTGCATCAGCTTGTCCTTGCTGACCAGGTTGTTGCCCAGACTGCTGAGATGAAGCTTGCTGACCACCTGCCTGACCGCCTTGTTGGTTGCCTACAAAGGATTGACCATTTTGGTTGTTCTGGTTGCTTTGGCTACTGGTCGTACTTGATGGTTGCGTCGCATGATTCACCACAGTACCTGGAGCTATAGCCTGACTAGCATCTAGATGCTTATTGCTTATATCTACAATATCTAGCTGAATGACATTTGACTCTTCTGCAGGTGCAACCATACTCTCATCAGTATTTTCAACTTTTAGATTCAAACTTAAATCTGACGGTGTAGATGGCTTGACAATTAAATCCTTACCCTTAAGTGATAATTGCGGCAAGATATCTTTCAATGTTTGTGCCGAAATATCAGATATTTCTGTATCTGCTGACAAAGTTGAAGCATGAGAAGAAGGCAATGGAATACCAGAGCCTACCTGATCAAAAGAAAGTGTTTTGGCAGGTAAAGCATCTTCAGATTGAAATGCATTCAGCAATAATGGAAAAGAATTTTCTACACCCTCTGAATCATCAGGCAAACCTTGCCTCTCTTCAGAAATGGAGCTTGCCTCTAACTTTGATTTGGGTTCTAGTGCATTTAATTGACCAATCATAAAGTGCTCTCGTGGTTACAGGTTCTATTTAAGCTTAAGTTAAGCAACTACTGAGCCAATTTTTTAAATTGCATCGAGTTTTTAAAAGGCCAAAAATTTAACTGTTAGATTGGCGTAGAAAAGATTGAGAGGCTAAATCATCCAACATTTTTTGTTCTTGCTTTTCTAAAGTTGCTAAGTGATTTTTTGCTAACTTAGCATGTACTTTTTCCAATGCTTGAACCCTTACCCGCTTTTCAGTCCAAGTTAACTTAGCATGATCCAAAGAAGCTTCTAGCTGCTGGATCTGTCCCTCCTGATGACCCACAGCTTGATTAAGCTTTTCTAAAAAGGCCTGTACTCGGTTTAAGTGCTGAAGTGTCGTTGTTTCATTGCTTCTAAGTTTCGTAAGGTATTCTGACTGGTAACCTTTTAGGGAATCTAACTGATTTTCTTCAGCTTGCAGTTGGCTTTGAACAGCTTGTAAAATTTTTGCAGTCTCATCTAACTCTATCTTAGCAAGCCCAACAATTTTAGCCATCCTGTTAACTCTTTTATTCACCTTAAATAAGCCTATTTAACATGTAGAATTTCATTTTAATTCCTTTAACTAACCGCAAACTTTAAAGATTTTAAGCTTTCTTCCAACCCAAAATTTTCTTCAATACCTTGCGCAAGGAAGTTATTTAGATTGGGTTGCTTTTCAATAGCATAATCAATATTTTGATCCGTTCCTGTACGGTAAGCACCTACATTGATTAGGTCTATATTTTTTTGATACGTCGAATAAATTTGTTTAAAGCGTCTCGCTAATCTAATTTGATTTTTATCAACCACATCAATCATCACACGACTAATTGAAGCTTCAACATCAATTGCAGGGTAGCGCCCTGACTCGGCTATTTCCCTTGAAAGAACAATATGCCCATCTAAAACCCCTCGTGCGGAATCAACAACTGGATCTGCTTGATCATCGCCTTCTGCTAAAACCGTATAAATAGCCGTAATAGAGCCACCGCCTTCTACACCATTTCCAGCACGCTCCACTAACTGAGGTAATTTAGCAAATACTGAAGGTGGATACCCTTTACTAGCGGGGGGCTCCCCTACCGCTAGCGCAATTTCACGCTGTGCTTGTGCAAAACGGGTTAAAGAATCCATGAGTAACAATACCTTTTTACCACGGTTTCTAAAAAACTCTGCTATGGAAGTGGCTAATAAAGCACCGTGCAATCTCATTAAAGGAGGATCATCTGCTGGCGTGGCAATAACCACTGCTCTACGCATACCTTCTTCTCCTAGGTTATTACGAACGAAATCATTAACCTCTCGACCACGTTCACCCACTAAGCCCACGACGACAATTTCAGCATCGGTATAACGAGTAATCATGCCTAGCAAGACACTTTTTCCAACTCCTGTTCCAGCCATTAAGCCGACACGCTGACCTTCACCAATAGTTAATAGTCCATTAATAGCTTTAATACCTACATTTAAAGGCTGAGTAATTGCCGCACGACTCAAAGGATTGATTTTTTTACCCTGTAAAGGAACCTCGCCATCATATTTTGGCATAGGTCGTCCATCTAATGGCTGGCCTGAGCCATCCAAAACACGTCCTAACATAGAGAAGCCAACCCCAACCTTAACACCACCTGATACAGGTTCAACACGCGCATTGGCTTCTAAGCCATTGATATGACCTATCGGCATTAAGAATAATTTATCGCCATGAAAGCCAACTACTTCAGCCTCAACAATATCTTGGTTTACAGAGTATATTCGGCATTTTGAACCAATAGGGGCATAAGTTCCTTCTACTTCAAGCGCCATACCAACCATACGAGTTAGTCGTCCTGAAATAGGCGTAGCAGCAACCTGTGGGATAGAGTTGGAAAGCATTTTAAACTTATCTGAAAGATATTGATTGAATAATTGTTTTAACACGATGAACTCCCTATCGTGCTCAAGTCGTTATATCAGAGGATTCTGATTCAGTATTATTTTGTGTAGCCGAGGGATTATCAACTAAAGCAACCTTCTCTTTGTCTTCAGCTAAAATATTTTGAGAAGCGCTTAAAGCACCTTCTAATAAATCTTTTAACTTAGCTTGCCAATTATCAATTAACAGGGAAGAATTTTGTTTAACACAACAACAGCCAATTGATAAAGACTCATCAACCACTAAGTTCCAACTATTTTTGTGTTTTTCCGCAAAACGCTCTATTAAAGCTAAATCCATTGGATTTAAATAAATTTCTATTGGGTCGGAATCATTAGGTAACTTGGCAACAGCATCTTTAATCACTGAAATAACCCATTCATCATCCTGCTCAATATTATGACGGACTAGGCGCCCTGCAATTTCAATTACAATATTAGATAGGTTTTGAAAGACATCTTCTGATATTTCTTCGTAAGGAATGCACATAAATTCAGATAAATCTTGTAAGGACTTAACCTGTGGTGCAAGCGCTTCTTCTGCTTCTTTAGCAGATTGACTTTTCCCTTCTAACCTGCCTGCTTTAACCCCTTGCTTAAAGCCATCTTCATACCCTTTAGTACGTGCTTCTTCAAAGGCATTTTTTTTAATTAAACTCGTCTGTTCAATTAAACGAGGGGCAACTTCTTTTCGTATCTGGTCAATAACATCAGACCTTACTTTTTCTTCTTTCTTCAGTTCAACTTGAGCCAGATTACCTAAATGCCATTTTTGAATATTAGGTTCAGGAATATCTTCTGCCGATACAACAATAGATTGTTGGATCTCGCTATCTTCTTTAATGAGGGGAGTTTCATCAGGCATACGCTACACGAACTCCTCACCACCGCCAGGCATCATTAGCTTTTCTTCATCTGCTAAGCGGCGAACAATTTGAATAATAGTACGTTGTGCATCTTCTACATCGCTTAACTTCACAGGACCACTTAAGTCCAACTCCTCTCTTAAGGCCTCGCCTTGACGTTTACCCATATTGTTTAAGAAGGTATCTTCCATCTCTTTATCAGCACCTTTTAGTGCTACTTTTAATACTTCAGCAGGCACTTCACCTACGAGCGCTTGTAAACCACGTGGTTCAATACCAGAGATATCTTCAAAGACAAACATTTTATCTTGAATCCCTTTACTGATTTCTTCATGCTCAATAGCAATATCATCTAGCACTTTAGAATCTACACCACCACCGACTAAGTTAAGAATTTCTGCCGCTTTCTTTTCGCCACCAATAGTTGCTAGCTTACCACCTTCTCCATCACTAGAAGCATTTTGAATAACATCATTCAAGTCAAATAATGCTCTGGGCTGAATTGTGGTCAGCGTTGCAATACGAAAAACGACTTCTGCTTGGAAGCGTTCTGGTAACCCCGCTAAAATTTCAGCTGATAAATCTGGTTCAAAATAAGATAAAACAATAGCTGTTACCTGTGGGTGTTCATTACGAAGCATATTAGAAATGGTTGACGGGTGCATCCATTTCAGAGCCTCTAAGCCCTTCACCTGATCACCGAGCATAGCCGCATCCATCAAGCCACCACCACCCTCACCCAATGCATCTAACATTAATGACTGAGCATATTCCGTTGGGTTAATACCTAGAGCATCTTCGCCTAGTTCCTCCAAGAAAGCACTCATGACGGCCTTAACATTATCACGAGAAACATCTGAAATTTCGGTCATCGCCGTACCAATTTGCTGAACTTCTCTTGGGTTCAAGTGCGCGAGCACTTTAGAAGCCGTTTCTTTCCCAAGCGCTAATAATAGAATAGAAGTTTTCTGTAAACCTGTTAGGCCACCTTCATCATCACTAATTTCTTCAATTACAGAATTTGGCATAAGAATCCTTTAACGACCATCTATCCATTGCTTAATAATATGCGAGGCTAATTTAGGCTCTGCGGTAACAATAGCCTTCACCTTATCAATGAGTATCTTATCTTCTTCAGCATCTTCTTCAGATTGAGTTTCTATTTCTGACACTTCAGCATTCATTTGTTCTAGTGCTTTCGCAATTTCATCTGCGTTCTCAACTTCTTCTTCTTCCTCTAGCACATCTTCTGGGTACTCAGGAGCAAAGTCATCTTTCTTAACTAGGTCGCGCAGTAAGGGTCTTATGACACCAAATATAATAATTAAGACGGCAATACCAGCTAGTAATTGTTTAACAAGAACCCAGAACCAAGGCTCTTCCCAGATTTCAGACTTCGCAAATACTTCTTTTTCTTCAGTAAACGAAGCATTCACGATACTTAACGTATCACCACGACTAGGATCTAATCCAACTGCATCACTAATTAATTTTTTATAGCTTTCTAACTCTTTTTCAGAAATGGGCTCTGCAACCAAAACGCCTTTATCATTCAGCCTTGTCTTGTCATCAATCACGACAGCAACTGATAGCTTTTTAATACCCCCAATAGACTTTGTGATATGAGAAATCGTTCTATCTATTTCATAGTTTTTAGTACTTTTATTTTTGAAACTTTTTAAATTGGGATCATTTTCAGCCTTATAGCCCTCTTCTGGTGCCAAGCCAGCCCTAGGAGGCTGATTAGTTAAAGCACCTGGGATCCCCATAGGGCCTTCATTTCGATTAACCTCTTTAATCTCTTGCTCTGAACGAATTGTTTCTGGATTAGGCTCGTAGTTTTCACGAGTTTGCTCTTGCTGAGTAAAGTCTAGTTCAGCAGTCACTTGTGCCCTGACTTTATGACGACCCCCTGCAATAGGAGATAAAAGCTTAATAATTCGCCTAGATAAAGTCGCCTCAACCTGACGAACATAATCTAATTGCTTTAAGCTAACAGACAAGCCACCCACTTGTTGGTCGGACGTTAATAGATTACCGCGCTGATCAACAACCGTAACATTTTTAGGTTTCATGTTAGGCACACTAGATGAGACCAAATAAACAATAGCATTAACCTGCCCTTCATTTAAACTTCGGCCGCCATAAAGCTGAACAACAACAGAGGCAGTAGGTTCTTGCTGTTTCCTCACAAATACCGATCTTTTAGGAAGCCCCAGCATGACTCTAGCTGATTTAATAGCATTAATACTGCTAACTGATTTAGCTAATTCACCTTCTAAAGCACGGTGATAACGAGTCGTTTCTTTAAACTGAGAAATGCCAAATCCTTGATCAACATCTAATATCTGATAACCAGTAGGAGATTGCTTCGGATAGCCTAATGCTGCCAGCTTTATTCTTAATAAATGAACCTTATCATCAGGCACCAACAATGCTCCCGAACCTTCTTCTATTTGGTAGGGAATCTTTTCTTGGTCTAGTGTTTGAATAACTTCGGTTAAGTCTTTGGCATCCATACTACCAAATAATAACGCATAATTTGAGCTTTGAGACCACATAACAATACCAATCCCTAAGGAGAGCGTGGCTGCTAATGCGATAACAAGACTAACTTGCTTTGCAACAGAAAGGGTTGTGATATTTTTCAGGAAAGAAGAGCCAGAAGATGCTTGTAGAGCATCAAGATTTTGGTCTACAGATGATGGCTGTTCGGGCATCTTGTTAATAGCTCTCTAAATTAAATAGGCATGTTTTTAATGTCTCTATAAGCTTCTACAAGTTTATTTCTTACTTGTGTCATGGCTTGAAAAGACAAACTGGCTTTTTGGGCTTGGATCATTACATCAGTCAAATCGACATTTTCCCCTCTTTCAAAGGCATTCTTCATATCCCCTGACTTATGCTGTTGTGCAGAAACTGCATCGATAGATTTAGAAAGTAAATCGGCAAAATTTTCCGCAGAGGCGGCACCCGTCTCTACCTTCTGAACCGCGCCAGCCTGTGAACTTGCTTCAGCTGCAAGTGAACGCATTTGTAACATTAAGCTCTGAGTATCAACAGGTGAGGTCATTTGAGCAAGTCTCCAATTTCTATGGCTATATTTTAATAAGTAAAAACGATATAGTTTTCACCCTAAAATATAAGTTTAATTATGACACACCCAGCAATTGATATGCCAATTAATATGTCAAAATTCCGCAACCTTCAATAAATAAAAGGGTTCTTTCGTTTAAACAACATCTAAACCCTGTTCTTTAAACTTTGCTAGCTTATAACGCAGTGTTCTAGGACTAATATTTAAAGCTTCTGCCGTTTTTTGACGGTGCCCTGCATTAGCTTTTAATGTGTCTAAAATAATTTGTACTTCACGCTCTTTTAAATCCAAAGGCAATTCTGCTTCGCTTAAAGAGGATACAGGCTCTTTTACAGCAGAAATTTTAAGCTCCGTAACCAAAGAGTCTGGCGAACTCATAGTTTCATCCTGGCTAGAAAAGCCATCATCCAACAAAATATCTGTCAACTGAATGGTGTCACCAGACATCATCACTAACGCTCGCTGAATAACATTGTCTAACTCTCGAATATTACCTGGCCAAGTATAGTCCAACAGGGCTTTCATTGCTGGTGCTGACAACATTGGCTCTACCCTTTGTGTTCCGCAATGACGTTGCAATAACTTTTCTGCAATCGCAGCAATATCTTTTTTACGATCTCTTAAAGGTGGTAGCTTTAAAGGGAATACATTCAATCGGTAAAATAAATCTTCTCTAAACTCTCCTTTTGAAATAGCATTTTTCATATCAATATTAGAAGCACTTAACACCCGAACATTTAATGCAATTGTTTTTGTACTACCAATACGTTCAACTTCCATCTCTTGGATTACTCGCAGTAGCTTAGCCTGTAAATCAACTTTCATTTCCCCTATTTCATCCAAGAAAATGGTTCCACCTTGTGCCTGCTCAAACTTACCTGGCATAGCTTTTAAAGCCCCCGTAAAGGAACCTTTTTCATAGCCAAACAATACTGCTTCTAGCATATTTTCAGGGATAGCAGCACAGTTAATCGCAATAAATGGCTCTTTCTTACGCTCTGATTGGTTGTGTAAATAACGCGCTAAAACTTCTTTACCCGTACCACTTTCACCAGACAACATAACAGAGGCATTGCTTCCCGCTACTTTTTTAGCCATGGCTTTTAGTTGAATCATAACTGGTTCAGCTACCACAAAATCTTCTTCATCTGAAGCATCTCGATAAAAATAAGCCTTTGCTTTTTCAACCAATACATCCGCTTCAAAAGGCTTTAAAATGTAATCTACCGCACCTGATTTAATGGCTTCAACGGCCTGCTCAACTGTACCGTAAGCAGTCATCAAAACAATGGGTAAATAAGGCTTAATAGCCCGAATACGTTTCATTAAGTCATAACCATCCATACTGCCATCCATTCGGATGTCAGTAAACACCATAGCAATTTCATCATCAAGCGCAACCAAGGCATCTTCTGCACAGCTAACCGCAACGACCTTAAATTGATTCAACTCTAGCGTATCGACCAGCGCTTCTTGCAGTTTACTATCATCTTCAACAATGAGTATTTTAGCCACGCTCATAAGCTTTCCTTTACTTGATATAAAGGAAGCGTTAATACGAATGTTGCCCCTTCCCCTTGTATAGATTTTACCCACGCTTCACCATCATGCGCGTCTGCGACGGCTCTAACAACAGCCAAACCTAAGCCTGTTCCCTGAGCTCGACGGGTATAAAATGGTTCAAAAATTTTAGTCATAACCTCTTCATTTAAGCCTGGACCATTATCAGATACCTTAATATTAATGCAAGGAATATGCCGACTGCTTTTATGAAATTTTTCTTCTATTGCAATATGGATTTCCGCTTGTTCTGGAATAACATCCATCGCATTAATAATTAAATTCTGCAAGGCTGTTTGTAAAGCATCAATGTCTCCTAGCACCTGAAAACTTTCATCAAAATTTGCTACCGTAAGAATGCTATGTGATTGTGCTACTCGGTCTTCTACTGACTGAGTTAAACGCTGAATCAACTCTACTATCATCACAGGCTTATCAAGAGCCTTTCCGCCTTTAGCGTATTGCAACATGTCTTTAACCAGGCTTTCTAGATGATGCAAACTGTTAACAGATTTATCAACAAACTTCATGCGCTTATCATCATCTAGATGATCTGAATTTAGCTGAGAAACATACAATAAAGCAGAGGCTAAAGGGGTTCTAATTTGGTGAGCTAACGAAGCCGTCATTTCACCCATAGAACTTAAACGTTGGTGACGGTCAATATGTTGCTGTAAATTTCTGGCATCCGTCACATCCTGAACCAATAGTATTCGACCAATTAAAGGAGAGTTTTGATCTTCATTAGACAACGTTAGCGGCGTTTCTGAAAGTTGGAAAACCTGCTCATTATGCGTCATAAAAGTCCCTGCATTATTACTCGTCAGAAACACATTTCGTGTGACCTCAACCCAAGGTCTATGACGAGCATCTGCACCTAACATAGCAACTGCGGCTGGATTCATATCTATCACAACATCATCTAAATCCAAGACAATCACCGCGGCAGGTAATAAATTCAATAACTGCTCCAAGCGCTCACCTACTCGGTGCTTTTCGATATTACTTTCCACTAACTGGCGCTGCAAATCTTCTACTTGGTTTTGTAAAGATTCATAAGCAAAGGTTAGCTGCGTAGACGTTTGGTTAAAAAGCTCAAATGCATCTTCTAGTTCTGCCAACCTTTTTTGCTCTAGTTCAGTCGAGTCAGTCATCAGTTTAAATTAAACTTTCTAATCTTTTCAACTAAAGTCGTTCTATTGGTTTGCAATAGCTTAGCCGCCTTAGAAACATTGCCTTCCGTTTGTACCAATGCTTTTTGAATTAACTGCACTTCCATTTCAACTAGGTAAGACTTCAAATCAAGACCATCTTCTAAGCTAGGGTAGCGAGGCTTTGGCTCTTCCGGTAAGCCTTCCACCGAAGATTTCTCTTGAGGAATTGACTGTTTAGGTTCGTCACTATCGTTAAGTTCCTCTTCTGGCGAAGAATGCTCGGCTACTTTCAAAATGATATCAGAGGTTAGTTCAACCTGATAACGTTCCGGTAGGTCATCATAATCAACCCTTAGCCCCGGAAATAAAATAGATAATCTTTCAGCAACATTTCCTAATTCACGAACGTTACCAGGCCAAGGATATTGCTGAAGGGCAATCATTGCCTTTTCAGTAATATTGGGTATTTCTCGATTCATGCCTTTAATTTTATTAAACATGAAGTTAAGTAAATCGGGAATGTCTTCGGGGCGCTCTTTTAAAGAAGGGATTTCAATAGGGAATACATTTAAACGATAGAATAAATCTTCACGGAATTTACCTTCTGCAATATTGTCTTCTAAGTTTCGATGTGTGGCGGCAATCACTCTTACATCACACTCAAAACTCTTATTACCACCTACTCGTTCGTAAATACGCTCTTGCAACACGCGCAATAACTTAACTTGCATAGGTAAGGGCATATCACCAATTTCATCTAGAAAAATAGAACCTTGTTCAGCCATTTCAAAACGGCCTTTTCTGGCTGTGATGGCACCTGTAAAAGCCCCTCGCTCATGACCAAATAATTCGGATTCTAATAATTCACCCGGAATAGCACCACAGTTAATAGGAACAAAGGTTTTAGTGGCACGATTAGAAACTGCGTGAAGACATTGCGCAACCACTTCTTTACCCGTTCCAGACTCGCCTAAAATAAGGACAGAGGCATCTGTTTTTGCGACTTGTAAAATAAGTTTTTTGACTTGTTGCATAGCTTTACTATTACCAACAAGGGAGGATAATGCATCTTGAGCCATCTATTTACCGTCTTTATTGAAAGATTTAAGCTCCTTTATAAAGGGTTTTTCTACTGATGTCAAAATTTTGGCTTTTTTTTAGTGGAAAGAGCGCTTATTAGGGGATAAAAGACTATTTTAGGTAGGATTGAACGGCTTTGCTTAAGCGACGATTGGCATTGAAATCTTCTTCAACTTTTTGCATTTGTTTTTTAATTAGGCGTTGAATTGTGTCAACGTCATCAATTAAAGATTGAATAGATATCTCTAGCTCAGGAGATTTATTTTCTGCTAAAAAATGGTCAGCTACACATTTATCTACTTCTTGTGTCCAAATGGGGTGTAACTCTTCAAATGTCTCCCAGCGTCCTTGCTCCGCATGCAACAATAAAATTTTAGATTGATTTAAACATTGTAATATTTGGTTATTCATCTAACACCTTAGCCGCTTATAAAAAACTTTATCTTACATCACTTTATCTCAGAAATTAGTTTTTGATCTTTTTAATCGTCTCAATCTGAGCTCGAGAGGCATGTTTAAAATTGTCCGGCATTAACTCCCAAGCTTCACGTAATTCTCTAACAAGACCACTAACTTCTTCTAAGATAATTTCATCATTTTTGGTACTCGCTTCTAACAGTTTTCGGTTGATATAATTATAGAGGGCTTCATAATTTTCTGAAGCTTCTCCGCCATTTTTCATATCTAAACCAGAACGCAAAGAACCCACAATTAAAACCACTTTATTTAGCTTCTCCGCTTTTAATTGATAATCTTTACGCTGCATCGCACCCTTTCCTAAGGCAAGATTATCCATAATACCATCATAAAGCATGCTAACCAGTTTATAAGGCGTTGCATTTTCCATACCCGTTTCAACAGAGGTTTGCTGATACTGGTTTAGAAATTTTTGTTTCATCATCTGGTTCATCATATTTCTCCTGAAATCCTATTTTTAGTTAAGGTTGCTACTTACCACTAGTGTTGTTACCCAATGAAGCTGCTAATGATCGACCAGTACTATCCATTTGGGCTAGTAGTGTCTGCAAAGAACCAAACTCAAGTCGATACTTTAACTCAAGTCGGTTATAACGCGCATCCACTTTTATTGTTTCTGCTGAAATTTCCTTTAAACGAGTATTAATATTAGTCAGTCTATTACCGATAAGACCTGTTTTTTTATCTAAGAATCCATCAAATAAATTACTTAAACGATCCGCATAACCTCGGTTAAAGTCTATCGTCCCTCTTGCACCAGTGGTATTACCTTCTATTTTAAACTCTAGCCCTTTAGGAGAGCCAGCAAGAACTGAATTGATTTTAACATTCTGACCTGTTCCAATAAAAGTATAAAAAGCACCATTTTTTTCCAATGAACCTTGTACATCTGCACCAGAAGTTTCTGCTGTTACACTGAAGCCAGATACTCCAGAGGTTAAGAAATTACCCGACGACAATGCTATCTTAGAAGCAGAGCCATATTTTTCAGAGTTCATCGCAAACGTTTTGGTTACCGCATCATATCCCACGGCTACTCTGCCACCAACTGTTGCAACATTACTGTCGTTATTAATCACCCTAGCTATTTCTTTGGCTAAATTGTCTTCCGTATAAGAACCCGAAGACAGCACTAAATCTAAAGTGCTATTACCATCGATACTCACTTTGAACGTATTATTGGTACCATCAATAGTAATCCCTGTTCCTGCAACCGCTGCTCCAGCAACAGAAGCTTGTGCCGCTGCCGCATTAATTTCAACGTTAAAAATTCCTTCTACAGTATCTTTAGTAGAACCTGTATAAGAGATTAAATTATCGGAAGCAGAAGCATTTGCCGCAAATAGCTTTCCCACTGCTTTTGGGTTATTCGTTAAGGCCGTCGTTAACATACTTTGGTCTAACTTCAAAGTACCATCTAAGGCTGAAGTAATCCCAATATCAGCTAAAGACTGTACTGAACCAGATAAACCTGGAATGGAGTCAATCATAGCCGATCTAATATCCGACTTCACCGTTCTTAAAGCCGAATCACCTTGTAATTTACCCGTAACAGATTGTTTATCTTTAGGGGAATCATAAGAGCCTAAATCTTTAATAATAGAGTCCAAAGCATTAAACAACTGAACAAAATCACCCACACCTTTAGAAAGCCCTTTCGTGTCCTCTGTAATTTCGATGGTTTTAGGCTTACCAATATCTGCTGATTTCAGGTTAAGCGTAACGCCTTGAATAACACCGGCAATATTGTTACCTGAATTATGAATAGTCAGTCCATTCACCACAATCGTTGAGTCTTGAGCAGCAACCGTTTCATTCATATTAGCTGTAATTAACCTAGATAACCCTAGTGCATCAGTATTATTTCCATCCGTATCACCAGTAGTAGACACATCAATCGAATTACCCGCACCAGAGTTAGTGGCCGAAAACATCAACTTATAACCCGTTCCTACATTCACAACAGTGGCATTCACACCTATATTTGCATTATTCACGGCATCTTGAATACCCCTTAAGGAGTGATTAGTTGCATCAATCGTAATAGAAGAGGTCGCGCCACCTACATTAAAATTCAGTGTACCTTCACCAACCACACTGTTGGTGGAGGTAAATGCTGTTTGGGTTGCTAAAGTATGCGCTGTCGCCAGCGCTTGCACCTCGATTTGATACAATCCATTGCTTGGCTTACCTGTTACCGTTGTGCCAATAACCGTTCCATCAGATGAGCTAGAAGATTTCTTTTGAAAATTAGAAATATCCGTTAAGGTGGCTACTTGTGTTTTAAAGGAATTAAAGGCGAACTTAAGTGTATCAAACCCGGTTAACTCACTGTTAAACTTGGTTTCGGATCGAGCAATGTTAGCTCGTTTAGAGGAAACATCTGCCTCTGCAAGTGTTTTTGACATACTTGCAACATCAAACCGACTCGCACCTAATGAATTTAGAATAGTATTACCAATATCATTTGCCATAATCGTTCTCCAGTCTGAGTATTTAGGCCGCAGCATTTATTATATTTTTTATGGAAGCACTCTGCTACTTAAATATATCGACTGCTATCATTAAAACTTAACTCAAAAATTAAAGTTAAAGAACTTTTTGTTCTATTTACCCACTAATCTTAGCATTTTTAAAATTAAGCTAATTTCACACCAAGTCCTCAAAAAAAACAAAAACCCCGAAAAAACGAGGTTTTAAATAAAGTGGACGGATAATTACTTAAGCAAACCTAATACAGTTTGAACCTGTTGGTTCGCTTGTGACAGCATACTCATACCAGCTTGTTGTAGAACTTTAGTTCTTGCCAAGGTTGCACTTTCTTTAGCAAAGTTAGTATCTTGAATCTGACTTCTTGCAGACTTAATATTTTCATTCACATTCTGTAAGTTAGAAATGGTGTATTCCATACGGTTTTGTATCGCACCATACCCTGCTCGGGCTGTTGTGACTGCACTTAACGCAGCGTCAATCTGTGTCATCACAGTCAGAGCACTCGCAGCATTACTAATCGTTCCTGACACGCCCAATGTTGATGCATCCATCGCAACCAATGAAATCTTGATCGTATTTCCTGCGCCCGTTTCCCAACCAGCATGGATAGAGACAGGACTAGAGCCAACAGACAAGCTCATTAAGTCTACGCCATTAAATTTCGTAGTTGATGCAATACGGTTGATTTCTATTTTAAGCTGTGTAACTTCTACATCCATTTGCTTACGCTGTGCTGGACTGTAGGTTTCGTTAGTTGCCTGCACCGCTAGCTCACGAACACGCTGAAGCATATTCACCGTTTCTTGAGCAGCACCATCGACAGTTTGTACTAGTGAAATACCGTCGTTGGTATTACGAATCGCCATATCTGTACCATCAATCTGTGTTGTCATTCCTGTTACAACCGCTTTACCAGCGGCATCATCTGCTGTTTTGTTAATACGTAAACCAGAAGTTAAACGCTCCATCGCTGTCGACATTTCACGAGCTGAACGATCTAATAAACGAACTGCAGTATCTGCAGGTATATTTGTGTTGATTACCATTGACATGATAAATCTCCTTTGTGTGTGTATGTATCTTTATAATTACGAGGCACTCTTTGCTGCCTTCAATCTATATATCGGCAATAACCAGAACTCTTTAGTTTTTATTGCCATTTTTTTGACATAATCAAAAAATAAACGTTTTTAAAGGGTTTTGAAGGGTAAAAATCGCCAGGGGTGGGTAGCCTAAAACCATCGTCTTAAGGTTATTACCTCTGTACTTTATTAAATTTTAGCCAAAAAAAAACGGCAGCTACTTAAAAAGCAACTACCGTCAACACACAAGGGAAACCCCTAATTTTTTATTTTACAATAGCTCTTATGGCTATTAAAACTTTATTTATCTAATCAATCCCTATACCTGCTTGCTACAGCATTTAAGTTTGTGCCAAATTTACACTTTATTTAGCAAAATAGACATCTGTAATACAACTACGAGCAGCCATGATATTTTCATTGATCTTTTATACTGCATTCTAACTTGCCCTAGCTTTCGAGACAGCCGATAACGCTTTATCACAAAAAACTCTAAAGTACCTTTTCTTAAGCATATAAGTTATCACCAAGCAACCCAAACTGCAAAGCAATGGCACGTACATCAGTTAAAGAAACTTTGAGGGTGTTTTTAACCCCCATTTCCCACTACAAATAAATATCGATTATCCAAGAAGAGTGAAGAAGATTAGCTACCTCGTCTGTTGCACCACCTAACTTCATACCAAAGAAATACCTTCATTCACATTACGGATAGCCATATCGGTACCATGAATTTGCGGAGTCATCATCGCAACAACGACTTTCCATAGACAACGTTATTTTTCTCTATTTTCTGCCTAATAATAGAACCGTATTAGTGGCAGGAATATTAGTATTAATGACCGCCTCCATATTTATACGCTAAAATATCCTAATGAATTATTTCAAAAAACGACTGCAAAATAAATCGTCTTTTGGAAAAATAAAACCTACTTAGAATAAGTAGGTTTTTATTAAAGCGTTTAAGTTTATCGCAATAACCCGAGTACAGTTTGAGTCTGTTGGTTCGCTTGTGACAGCATACTCATACCAGCTTGTTGTAGAACTTTAGTTCTTGCCAAGGTTGCACTTTCTTTAGCAAAGTTAGTATCTTGAATCTGGCTTCTTGCTGCCAAGATGTTTTCATTCACGTTCTGTAAGTTAGAGATGGTATATTCCATTCGGTTTTGGACCGCACCATACCCTGCTCGAGCTGTTGTAATTACACTTAACGCTGCGTCTACCTGTGTCATCACAGTCAGAGCACTAGCAGCATTACTAATCGTTCCTGACACGCCCAATGTTGATGAATCCATCGCAACCAATGAAATCTTGATCGTATTTCCTGCACCCGTTTCCCAGCCAGCATGGATAGAAATAGGACTAGAGCCAACAGACAAGCTCATTAAGTCTACGCCATTAAATTTCGTAGTTGATGCAATACGGTTGATTTCTGTTTTAAGCTGTGTAACTTCTACATCCATTTGCTTCCGCTGTGCTGGACTGTAGGTTTCGTTGGCTGCCTGAATCGCTAGCTCACGAACACGCTGAAGCATATTCACCGTTTCTTGAGCAGCACCATCAACTGTCTGTACTAATGAAATACCATCATGAGCGTTACGGATAGCCATATCTGTACCACCAATCTGTGTTGTCATTCCTGTTACAACCGCTTTACCAGCGGCATCATCTGCTGTTTTGTTAATACGTAAACCAGAAGTTAAACGCTCCATCGCTGTCGACATTTCACGAGCTGAACGATCTAATAAACGAACTGCATTATCTGCAGGTATATTTGTGTTGATTACCATTGCCATGATACTTCTCCCAAGTGATTTAGATTAATGAAACTATTTTACAAACTTAGATATCAATCTTAACTAAGTGTTTAAAACAATTTCCTTTCAACTTAGTTATCGGCGCTACGGAGAATTCTTAAGTTTTATTTTTAAAATGATATACAGGATTGATTAATAATACTTTAAAAACAATAATTTACTATACTTTTTTATTTAAAATTCTTTCTAAAACCTTCCTTAAAGCTAAGGTAGGAAGGTTAATTAACCTTCCATAAAAATTAAAGCCAAAAAAAGCAGGCCAGAGCCTGCTTAATTTAGAGTGAAACGAAGTAATGATCATTGCTATGCCGTGATGCTAAGTAATCTTCCTACTTGTTCGCCAGCCGAAGCTCTCTGGTTTGAATGTTCTTCTAAATACTTGGTTAACCTAGCTGATACTTGTAAAAATTCCTCTGAAGGATATTGCTTAATCACTTTTTGGGAATTAGCGTCAATTAAGATAAAAACACTTCTCCCAGAAGCCTTATCCTGCTTAAAAGACATATAGTCACCTAATGAAGAAAGTTTTTTATTAACTTCATTCATCAACTTTTCCAAGTCTTTATTAGAAGACTGCTCTACAACTGTTTTTACGATGACAGGTTTAACCAAATCAACCGATTCTTGCAACCTAGCTGAAGATTTGACAACCACTTGGCTAGATTGCCCCTCCTGAGCCTTAACTCCAGGTAAAGAGGACATTGTAGAGGCATAAGTACCTAATGTTAATTTAGAATTTAATGTATTCATGTTCGCCCCTTTTATAAGTTAAAGCAAAATATTAGGTGTTTTGTGCATAAAGGTTAATTTAAACAACATAACACTCAACTATCAGGTGATTTCAATAAAGTTAATACAGTCTAGGTCTGTTGGTTCGCTTGTTATAGAACTTTAGTTCTTACCAAGGCTGCACTTGCAGCTGATTTTTTTAAAAAAAACTTACCCAATCTTTTATTTTTCATACCCTTTCAACAGCTAGTTAGTACAAGTATTATTTCCCTTCTTAGTAGGTAACGGCCAAATTTTATAAACCTTTAGCTAAAATTTTATTTTTTTTAAAATTAATTTTGGCATACTAACTGTTAATAGCCATATAACAACTTACTACAGGCGCCTTTTACAGGATTTAGT
>WFMZ01000072.1 GCA_015484555.1 Hydrogenovibrio sp.
CGTCAGATGTGTATAAGAGACAGTCCTGTTTTAGTGTCTTTAACATCTCTAAATCCACGAGGAAAAGCTAAGTATGCTAATTCACTTTTTGGAAAAGCTCGATCACATTGCATGGCTTTTAAGCTATTTAAAGTTTGCTGAGCCTGTATCGTTTGTTCGACATATTGCTTAAATAAACCCGTTAATTCATCAATCGTTGATTTCGACTGATAACTTAAATTTAAAGCGGTTTTTTTAAACTGTACCTTTCCCAACCCAAGCGGTTTTCCCATGCCTAGTTGCTGAAAAATACTGGGCTCTTCAGTGATGGTTAGTGCGTATAAAACAGCGCCTAATTCTTGAGGTTTTAAGTTGTTAAATCGAATCTTTCCAGTAAATACGCTGTCTTCAGCAACGGGCCGTAACTTTACCGCGATATTTTCATTTAAACGTCCTTCAAACTCTGCTGAAGGCAGGGTTTGGTCGTCAAAATAAGGATGGACTCCGTAACGCTTAAACCCTGCTAATTTGGCTGTGTTTTGGTTATAGGTATGGTAAGACTTGGTTGCTGAAGTTTGGTCAATATAAGCTGGGTAAAAGGAGCTTTTGGGTGCTCCTAGAGTGGTTACGGGTACATCTATTTCATGACCGCCACTGATACAGTTTGCCAGTGAAAAATTCACCCGGCCTTTCTTGGCATTTTCTTCATTAGTTGTTCCAAATAACAATTCACTAAAATCGAGCTTTTCAGTTTGTTGTTGGTGCGAATCGTGGCGCAATTCACCTATGGAGTGCTTATAAGCAAAACGAAACATTTTTGATAAACCAATATGGGTCACTTGTGTATCTGACTGTATATAAAATACAGGAATGCCAGGAATGCCTTTGTCTTGTGCCGCTGTTGATAGGCATTCTTGTTTTAGGTAGTCAAAGGTATTGCCTTCTTCTTTTTTTCCAGCTCCAGCAATATCCAAAAAAGCTTCAATAACCTGTTCATTTTTGAATATAAGTGGCTCAGATTCTGGCAAGGAAAAGATACAGTTATTCTTTTTGGCCGTCTGATTTTTGTCATTCAACCTTTGTACTTGCCCTGTTACAACAACCCAGCCTTTTTTGTCTGTCCCTTTGGGCTGCTTGTTCAGTTGAGTGGCATAGTTCTTTTTGCCATCATAATACTCTGTAAACCCAATTTGTTTTAACCCGCCTATTTTTTCATAAATGTCTTTGCTACTTCGTCCTTCTTTAATAGCGTCTTTGTTAAATAGTTTATTAATATCAGTACTCTTCACTAGCCATAAATTAGCCGCATATAGCTGCCAACGGCCCTCTTCAAAGCGAAGCCATCCTGCTTTACTCCCACCTTTTGAGACAAGTTTGTTTGTATATTCTTTATTCTGAAGGTCACGATAGCTTAGCCACTCATCGTTGATTAAATTCATTTTTGAGTGGGTGGCAATTTCAACCCAATTACGAATAGCCCCTTTAATACTACTACCAGGAATGGCTTTCTCTCCTGTTGGTGTTTCAAAAAAATGAATGTTATTAATACCGTTGATTTTTTCTCTTTCATCGCCTACTAATAAGGGGCTGTCATTGGTTAGCTCGTAGGTTATTTCACCGGATAGCCCATCTTCAATGGGTTGGTCATGCGAAATAGCTTGCCACTGCGGGTAGTGCACTTCTTTAGCCATTGGAATAAAGTTATAAGGAGAGTGAAATGTGTTCATATTATTTTGCTCCTTTTCGAACATTTTTAATATCTTCTATTCGTATAAAACGGCTGTAAGCGGGCTGGCTTGTATTGTCTGGGTGCCAGTAAACTTTGTACATAATTTGTTGGTTACTTGGAGTACCTTGTTGATCTAATATTTGGGTGTATTTGGCGCTTAGGTATTGTGTGTTTTTATTTTCTGCTTCCTTGCTTACGGGGAAGAAGGTGGTGGCGATAAGTTGCTGTCCTGTTGCTCTTAGGTGCAGGCTGTGACCTTGAGGGTTAATACATTCGGCGTTAAGGACGTTATCGGTATCAATAAGGTTTTTAAATACTTGGTTATTTTCAAAAACATGTGTTTTGTCTAGCGTTTGTATCCACCCTTGGGTTGGGTTAAAAGCAGTTAAAGCTGTCCAAGCCTGGGCATTTTCTATGCGGTTTGATTTTACGGTTAGGTGACAAGTTTGCAGAGTTTTTAACCAGCTAATCCCATCATCTTTTAACGCTTCTTTAACGTTGTTGTAGGTATCTACTAAGCTCATTTTTTGCCCCCTGACTTTTGTTCGATGGGTAAGTTATTTCGTATATCTTCTAGGTCTTGTTGTAGTTGTTGGGCATTCACCGCATTAAAGTAGCCGTGACCTTTTGCGCTACCTGCACCTAAACTAAGTTGCCCATGGGCTAGATCGTTTAGAGCTTGAGAAAATGCTTCAAACAGGGGGATGAATTTATCTTTGGGTATGCTTGCTAACCTTTGTGTATCGAAGATAATAGTGCAATCTAACTGCCCCTGGTAGATAAGCTCTTCACTAAATAGCGCGCCATTAATCGTGCCGCCGGTAAAACGATCAATGGCATTATGCATCATCACTTTGGTCTGTTTGGCAATATCTGTTATTTTGGGGTAGATGTCGTTAATAATAATGGCGCCTACGTTGCCTGTTTGCTTGTCATGGTCGGCCTCTTGTCCAAACAATGGGGCGAGATTGGTGTCGTTATACTGACTACCATCCCAGTCTTGTGCGTTGCGTCTTAGATGAAATAGGGTTCGATGCCTTAGAGCGCCTTTGAGTCCTGTGGCGGGCACGGTAACTTGCTGATACTTCAAGTTGCCTTTGTGATTAACTGCATGCCATTCAACAACCGTTTCGGTATAGGGCTTTAGGTCTGGCTCTTTTACTGTGCTAGGCTGTAGCGTACTGCTGCCGTCACCGATTCGCCAAAAATCTTCAGCTTGTAGGCTCAAATTTATTTGTTGGTGAGCATTTGTGGCATTGGACACTATCGCTTCTGTTTTATATGTATTTACTTCTGGTTGCCATGTACTTCTTTGCCAGTTCTTCCATTCCTTTAGATCTGTAGGTTGGGTAAAGTCGAACATTTTTTTCTTGATGGCAACTACTTTTACCTGCCCAAATCCGCGGCGTGTGAGTGCACCTAATCTAAACAGAGGGTGTTTTACTAGTGCGATTAGGCTATCCCAGTCTTGCTGGTTTTTTTCAGTATTTTGTGGGGTACAGGCAAGCCCTAGCTCGAAGGTAAAACGGGTGCCTTTGGGAATGGCAGCCACATCAAACTTAGCTTGGTCTTGCGCGGTGGCATTTTCGGTAAGCTTAACTTGGTCTCTTAAAATAGGGGTTGTGTTGGCGAGGTAGCTAATGAGTGAGTCATTACTTGGCGTATGATGTTGAATACTACCTTTTTGTACTTGGTTGTGTTCATCATGTACAAATCCAAAGCTGGTTGTCACTCGTGAAAAGTAGTTATCTTGTTCAGGTAGATCACTTTGTGGCTCTCCAGCCTGACCAAACAGGCTATGGCATAGCCCTTGCGATTGCGCTAGATGGTTCAGTACGCCAGCAATACTGGTACCTGGCATAGTGGGGTTGCCGTAGGCGTCTCTAAACAGGGTTACGTCCAACGTAGGATCTGTATTGGTATCTTTGATGCTTAGGGGGCTTTGACACTCGATGGTGATGCGTGCGGCATAATAAATAGGGTGTTTTAAGGTATTCATTATTGACCTCCTCGGGCATTTTTAAGTGCGGCACTTTGCGCGGCTTCTTTGGCTAAGCTTCTAATGTAGTGTGTGACGAAATCGTCATTTTTTTCTGATTTAGATGAAACGATATCAAGCTTAAAGCTGTTTATTTTTTGTTTTAGAAAGGTCGCAAAGCTAAGATCATTGTCTTTTAGCTGCCAGGCCTCGTCATTTTCTTTGATAATGCCATTTTGGCTGTCAAAAAGTTTTTCTTTTAGTTTAGATTTCGTTAGGTTGGAATTTTGTGTGGCAAGGTCTCGAATACGTCCCCACTGTGTATTACTAGGCCCCACGGGAGTATTTTGAGAGATCGCGTTGTACTGGCGTACACCTTGATAGAGTTCGCATAGTCTTTTTATGTCTTCTACTACTTGCAGAGATATTTTTTGCTCATATTCTTTCTGTGCACTACTCTTTTGTAAAAAATTAATTAACTTTGTGGGAGCTGGCTGTTTATTAGGGGTGCTAAGAAGGTTATCGACTTCTTGTAGTTCCGTCGTTGCGCTTTGTAGTACGGTTTGCCAACCGTTTTGTAAGGGCACTATTTGTCCTTGCCCGGTTTGGGTGTAGCAACCAATCCCTTTTTGTAATTGTGTTAGGTTTATATCTGTATTTGGATAAACCAGTAGGCTGCCTTGCTGTATTACCTGTTGTTCCATATCGTAACCTTTACGAAAAGCGTTGTAGGGAGAGTAGCTACGGGTTCTTATCCAGGTATTTTTCAGGTCGAGCTCAATTACCTCTCCGCCTGTTTTTAAACCTAAATCTTGTAGGCTAGGCGTTAAGGTGGGTAAACCTTCTGTGGTGTAAGCAACTAGGTCACTGGCTAACCAAAGAACGATGGATTCTTTGTTGTTTTTAAGCCTTAGAATTGGCGTGGTTTCTGGCGAATATTTTTGAGTGGTTACGCTCGTAATATTAACTCTGCCATAGTGTGATGATTTTGAGCGCCCTACTCTAATCTGCTTCAGCCTTTTCAGTTCGGTTTCAATAAACTGAGCCAGTTCTGGCGTGTCTACATCAATGTGTGCTTGATAGTCGGCGCCAGCCTGTATCGATTGGTAACCAAATAGCTGGCTAGCTTTAGCGGTACTCGTGTTAGGGTTAATAGCGGTGCGTAGGTGGTAATCTTTCTTAGGTTTAATATGTGTTAGATTACTGTCATCGCTTAATGAAATATAACCTTCCCGATGCTGTTTTAGCTGTACTGAGCCTAAACTGTTTTCTTGAAGTTGGTTGTAAACATTCGATTTGTATTCACCTTTTGGGTAGTGAAAACTAATCGGCAAGGGGTAGCTTGCTTGATTATTGTTGAGCGGTAGGGCATTACCAAAGCGTACTTGACCAGAGTGGAATACATCAAAGACGCTAATATTTGGTGTCCCTTTTTTTAATTTGGCATAACAAGCTCCGGCTAGTGCACCGAGAATATTTGCACCGGGTATATAATCAAGCGTTGAGTGTACGCCTTCGGTGGCACTTTTTTGGGTGATAATAATCGGGTCCACGATATGTAGTTTTAGGGTGATTCGTGTCATCGTGTTCATATTATTTGTCCTCTCCACGGCTAACAGATACTAATACTTGCCCGTATCCTCGTGATTTTTTGGCGCCTATATGTGTAATAAATGATTCGGCTTGTGAAAGGATGTCTAGTACATCCTGTTCTGTAAAATGCTGCTTACTCATTAAACTGATCTCCCCCTCTAATGTGAGTGGTTTGGCCACTTGAAATGTTCTGAGTGATTTATTTTGGGCGACACCTGTTTCATGGTCTATTTTCGTGCTTGAAATACTGCGTGTGAGTTGGGCTTTGAGAGAGGGCTGTTGATTAAGCTGTTGTACTTCTTCCGGAGATAGTCTTAGATTGGAAAACCCAAGTACGCCTGGCGTGGTCTCTTGTCGAGATTCCTCGCCAGTAATAGAGCCAAACAGGGCTTGAGTCTGTACATTTTGTTTAGTTTGCCAATATTCAATTTTCTCTACATTGGCTTTAAATAGACCTTTTAGTGTTTTACCTGATACATAGGGTAGGCCATCTTGATCTTTTTCGATAAGTGAGTCCATAAAATACCCCGCACCACGGCCTGATGATACTTGCCAATAGGTTTGAAATTCAACACTTACTTTAATCATTGTATGATCCTTTTTGGGTTAGCCCTTGATAGGCTATCAGGTCTGATAGGGGGTTGTTTTGGGTGGTTAGAGCATGTACATTGTCTAAGCCAAAATGTTGTTTTAGCACTTCGTTTAATGCATCAATAGCTTGACTACCGTGTTCACTGTTAATTTCAATCCAACGACTTATCATGCGCTGTCCATGCGCAGGATCTAGTTGTAAGGTGGTGGCCAACTGCCTTAAAAAACTAATATTTAAGTTATTTTCATCCATTACATCAACTAAATCTTGTAGCGCTGTAAAGGGGACTATTTCTTCTTTCAGCCCTTCTACCTCTTTCCCTAATAAATACACTTCTTGGCTTAATTTAATACCTTTTGTTCCGTTCTTGGTTGAACAAACGGTTAGTTCGGTGGCGATATAATCTTCGGCATTGTCAAATAAGCTACTGGTAGAATGAACAAAGCTAAGCGTTGAGGGAATTATTCCTTCGGAAGTTTGGCGAGCTTTTCGACCTAAATCCTTTGAGTGAGAACATAGTGATTCGGCGAGATGGTAACCCATATGAAAAGGTTGATTGGAGCGCATAAAAACCATGCCAGTGGTCATAGTAAGATAGTCGGGGAAAACCGACCTGGCATTCTTATCAATGGCGGAGAGCTTATCTAGTTCTATTTTAGATTCCTCTTCAAATGCTTTCACTAAACGCTTCATAAACTCAAAAGCACAGTCACTTCTAAGAATACAGGTTACATCATCGCCACTTAAAATCAGCGGTCTAATTGGCAGAGCACCTTCAGGATGCTCCATGATGAGCCAGGCCATAGCTGATTGTGCTGCTTTTTGAGTGGCATTATCCATACCTTGTGAGAAGGCTGAATAGGCTTTAATAAACACTTCATCGTTAACAGCTTCTAGCTTTTCAAAAAAAGTTCTAATATATTGCCCAACCCCATTGCCGTCGGCATGCACGATGGCGATAGTGTGTTCACCCTCTTTGGTTGAAAAGGGAAAATATTCTTTTGATTCACTTTTTTGAGTATGTTCAAATACCTTGGGAAAGCGATCCGTTTCGTTATCGGGTAGCCACTTGTTCATAACATTTGGAAACACGACTTTATTTTGAGAAATATTTTTAACCCGAGTAGGTTGATCGACTGACATACTTTGATTATTAGAGGTTTCTACACTTACTGCAGCACCGCCAGTGGTAGGCGAGCGATGGGTGACTGGCGTAAGTTCGGGCAAGGTAGCTTTGGGCGTGTTCTTTTGTGCGTTTAAGAGATTACGAACCTTACCTATGGCGGGTTTTATCTCCTCGTCACGCTCAGTTGCAAAAGAAAACTTTAGCCCTGGTGCAAACTGTTGCACCAGTAACGGCCATAGCTGAACAAAGTTTTGGGCTGCATCGTTATTGTGCATTACCATTAAAAATACACCACCAGCTCGCCTTGGAAATACGATGTTGGTTGCGGATAATTTACTCAAAGATAAGTTTTCATCCGCTTGAATTTCTTTTAGTGAAAGCGCTGATAGCACTTTATCTAATACGGTTGTTGTAAGCGCTTCTAACAGCTGACTGGCACCTACCATTTCTTTAAGTTTGGTACTGGCCATAATATATTCTTGAATACTAACGGCTTCAAACTGACACACTAAAAACTTTTCCATAAAACCTCAATACTTACTTATAAACATTATCAAAGCCAAGAGTTTTAATAACTCACCTGCCTAATATAGAGTAAATATACTACCGTAATTAATAATAAGTGATATCAATTTTTTTCATCTTTCTATTTAACATTGTCACAATATTGTGACCCCCTTCCCTTTTAGTTCAGTCATATATCATTGCTGCATCATAAATAAAAGGACTTAACCATGAACACTTCAACACATACAACAAGCTACCCAAATTCATTTTTAACTATCCAAAATAAATTTGGTCGTAAGGTATCTGACCTGGTTTTTAATAGCTTAAACCGCGGGCAGTCTATTTTGACAACGGAAGACCAGCTGGATCAATTTTTATTTTCTTTTGGTAAAATGCATCATGCTAAATTTTCAGCTGCTTTAAATGCGTTGTTTAGTCTTGAGGATATTAATTCAAATACTAAATTTGAGATTTTTGATTATGGATGTGGCCAAGGCTTGGCAACGATTATTCTGCTAAACGAGCTTGAAACGCGTAAGGTACCCGTTGAAAATATCCAACGATTGACTTTAATTGAACCAAGCAAAATTGCTCTGTCACGAGCCTGCAAGCTTTTAAATAGTTGCTCAGAGATAGTTGCGGTGAATAAAACTTTAGATCAACTAGAAGCCCACGAGCTACAAGGAAGTCCTGATGTGGTTACACTGCATTTATTTTCCAATATTATTGATATGGGAGACAAGCACTTTAGCCTGGCTAGCTTAGCTAACAAAATAAACCTTTCTCAAAGTGGGTTAAATTATTTTGTGTGTGCTAGCCCGCTAAACGAAACAATGTTTATGCGCTTTAAAAATGAAATTTCGAGCAGTCACATCATTGATTATGTAAAGGGAACTATTGGTAAGTGGAGTCATATCCACCTTATTTTTAAAAAGGATTTTGTATGAACGACTTATTTGATGACCTAGACCCGTTAGAGAAGCGTCCGCCTTTTGAATTGCCGGATGCGCAGGGCTATTCGGCTACTTGGAATGAGGCTCTTGGTGGCTTTGATATTTGTGTGCCTAATGGAGAACTGTTTTATGCGGAACAGTTTTTTAACCAAAAAATAAGCGATAGAACAGTTGAGTATTTTTTGGAAAATGACACTAATGATTGGCAGTCTGTTGATTGGCATGATTATGTGGGGGAGCGATTGCCAAAAGTTAAGTTTAAGAATATTTCCTGGCAACATGACAAGCTGAATATGTTTGGTAAAGATGTTTATTTGCCTAGGTATTCGGCCTGGTACGGAGACAGTGACAAACCTTATACTTATTCCGGTTTAACGTTACAGCCTAAGCCTTGGAACAAGGGACTGCTGTACATTAAGCAGCATATTGAGCAGGCAACTAATACCTATTTTAATAGCGTATTGCTTAACTGGTATAGAGATGGAGAAGATAACATCGGCTGGCATACCGATGCCGAAACTGAATTGGGTAAAAACCCTGTCATTGCTTCGGTTAACTTTGGAGAAACCAGAGACTTTTTTATTCGAACCAATGATAAAAGCCAAAAAATAAAAATTCCACTTAAACACGGTACCTTGCTCATTATGAAGGGAGCTTTACAGCATTTTTGGGAGCACAGCGTGCCCAAACGAAAAAAAGTAAAAGGTGCTCGATTTAACCTTACCTTCCGAAGTATTCGGTAAATAACTCATTATTTAATAATTTAACATGAAAGACTATATAGAAGATATCAGCGACAGTGACTTAGAGAGATGCTTATTGCAGAGTCGGTTGAGAAATTATAAAGTGGTATCAAAGGCTTTGCTTCTGGCAGTGGACAACCCATTACCATAGGTTTTTTACTGGCACTGGAGAGGGGTAAGATAAATGCTAAATTTTTTAAACTAATTGTGCTAAGCATATTCATTAAAAACGGTTCAAAGCCTTAAGAATTATCGCACTCTATTTATTTATAAATGGGGACCTCTATGCCCAAAATATTCTTCTGCAAGAAGGGGTCGCATACAGGAAATAAATCTAGGGGATATTATAAATTCTATAAATACAATGGTATTATCAATCAATAAAATTGATAAATGCGATACTAAAGCGCCATTCATCGTTAATACATTCCTTATTTAGAAAGCTTTGTTTGTTATGCTAAGAACAAGATTGCTATTAGCTAAGTGACGCAGAATGGGAGAGTAGTTATGATTAAGCCTAATAGTACCTATCTCTTAATACGAACTAATCCCCGTTAAACCTTTAAAGTTTGGAGAAATACTATCATCTCATTCAATCGTGAAAAAATTACCCTACATATTTGTACCGTTGGTACGGCAGTAACCCCTAATTTATCACCTATTTTGGATAAGGATATGGGGGTTAAAAAAGTGATTTTAATTCATACTGCGGATCTTTTACAGCAGGCTAATGCCTTAGCCAAGACATACAAACTTTACCAAATTAAAACCGAATTTTATAAAATCAGTTCTGCTTGGGACATCAACATGCTCCGTCAAGAGTTAGAACGTCTTTTGATTGTTCAACAACCAGAGATTACTGCCATTAATCTAACCATTGGTACTAAACCGATATCGATTATATTGCACGATATTGCTAGTACTTTAAAGATACCCGCTTACTATATAAACACCGATGACAGCCTTGCGTGGTTTTTACCCAAAGAACTTAATGCTAAACCACCCGAGTTTTTGGGAAACAGAATTAAAATAAAACAATTTTTAATGGCTCACGGTAAGGAGCTTATCGACTCAAGCACCCCTGATTCACACAAGCCTGTAAGAGAATTGTTAAATGAGATGGTTGACAATATTCAAAAATATACCAAAGCCATTCCACAATTAAATTACCTTGCTAGTTTGTCGACAAATCTAGTATCCCCAGAAATAAACATTCCTGATGATGCCCAAAATAGAGGGTTTTATGACCTTATTGCAAAGTTTGAAGCGGTGGGATTACTTTCTCGCCAGGGTAGCCGCTTAGTATTTTCTGATGAGCAAGCAAGATTTTTTGCCAACGGTGGTTGGCTTGAAGAGTTTATTTTTCACCAAACTAAAAAACTTTCTAGCAAAATTCGTGAGATTACGGATTATTTATGCGGTGCACAGGTACAAACGGTTGATGGCGTTAAAAATGAAATTGACAATTTAATGCTGATTAAAAATAAGCTCTATCTAATTGAATGTAAAACCAAGCGGTTTAATAACAACGGAAAGCCAGATGGTGGTGCTGTTCAAGCGATTTATAAGCTAGATAATTTAATTGATATGTATGGAGGGGTGTTTGGTAAAGGTATGGTAGTTTCAGTATTTAATATGAGTCCTGCAGATAAAAAGCGTGCGGAAAAGAACAATATTAAAGTCATTACGCTTCTTGAGCTTAAGCAGTTTCAAAAGCATCTAAGTGACTGGATTTTACAAAAATAAATAGTAAAGTTCGCCAAGAGGTATGCTTGTTCAAATAACGTACGAGTTAAATGAACTAATTCAAAATACAGAATTATTCCTGCCTAATACTGCGAACTTATCTGCTTCGTTCATGTCGTTTTAGCCACACCAGTTGGTTACACAAAGTGGATATTTTTAGATGCAATATTCAAAAATAGACTGCCTGATGAAACACTATCTTTAGTCGATTTATCCAGTATTAATTTATAGTATTCATGTTTGGCTCCTAGCTGTTTTTTGAGTACTCTCGTAATAGAGCTTCGTCGGTCTCTAAAAAATTCATAAGGAATGCAAGTAGTGTCATCGGCTTTAACCAGCCCTTCTAGAGTTCTAGCGCTTACTTTCATTTCAAATACGGGAAGTTGTAATACCGCCATAAAATTATCTGAAAACTTAGTATCTTCATCATTTACATTAGGAACCTGCACTGCAGGTAAAACATTTTTGGCACGTGTAGCCAGCCAATAATAAAATATAAAATCAATGGTAGACAGCTTAACTTGTTGATTATCCACTATCAATTGAAGCGCGACTAACTCTAAAGTTACGCTTGGTGGATTGGTTAAGTTACGGTTCACTTTTTCAATAATATCTTCAAAGCTCATCTTATAATTAACCAGTTCGGAATCCAGAGCATGCCTTAATCGAATAAAAGGAATGTCAGCTAAAGATACCTCCGCATCTTTGGTATCTAACAAGCTATTGTTTCTTGCTGTAATCACTTTAGATGTTTTTGTGGGGTAAAAAAAATCGCGTAGGCCTTCAAACTCTTGTTGAACCAATACATGTGATAATCGGTCTAAAGGGCGCCCAAAAATAGACAACGCATAGCCTGCATAATAGCCCATGGTTTTACGTCCGCCAGCAAGCGAGACATGTAAAATACTATTTTGTTGAGTATGATACTGCACTCGCCTAGTAATTAAATCCGCTACCTGAGCATTATCGTCAGCTGTTCTAATATCCTCAAGCGGTAAGCCAGATTCGCGGCTAATAGTTAATATATTTCCCTCATTAAAGCGAATGTCCTTTACCCCATATTCCCTACAAAATTTATAAAACCAGCCTCCGCCATCATGAAAAAATGCTAGCTCACACTGCTTTGCTCCTGGCTGTGTCGTAATAACTTCGATTTCATTCGGAATAAAAGGGTCGTCCTGGTGCAGCAACGCATAAAGTGTCTCTGTTAAAATAGCAGGGCTAAGCCCAAGTACACACAGCAAAGTTTTTTTAATAGGAACCTCTGCTGTATCTATGATCTCGTGGGAAGGGGGATTAATAGCTAATAATTTTGGGTTCACAATGGCTCAGTTTATTTAGTCAAAAAAGAGTGAGTCAGGGGTATTCAATTGGTGTTATTGATAAATGTTAATTTAAAAGCAACCCTAGCCACTAAAGGCAACCCGACCCAATGCACATACTTTAAGCTGAAGATATAACAAAATCTCAAATCACAATATTGTGAAGCTTATTTTTTACAGTTCTCTTAGTCCTATTTTTAAATGTACGATTTAAAATAACTGGTTATCTCCGCTATTTCTATTAAACAATGTGGTCGGCTTTATGTAGCTATCACAGAAAGCATACTGTTCAGTAAGCCATTCAATATATTAATACAGAACCTTAAAATATATTAACACCCTCTACTACATTACCTATCTGGCAATCAAAGAACTCTGATTGTTTATCTAGCTTATCAGTCGTGGTGTTATCGCCTTTTTGATTGAGTATCTTTAATAGTGTCATTCGATTAATACCGGTTGCTTCAGCAATACCTTAAATCATTCGTCTTTACCCTATTTCAATTTTTTTGAGCTATTAACGCTTTTAACTTCTACCTTATCATAGATCAAATCACGCTTATTTTTATCTTGTGATAAATAAATATATTACGTTTTAAAACAGGGTACTCACCATTAAGTCTATAGGGGTCGTGTTTTAATCAGATGTCGGGTCATAGCTACTTCAAATATTTCCTTGTGATTTTTTATCTATAAGCTTTTAATTTTTTTCTGAAATTCTTGAATAGCTACCTTTAATTCATCAACCTTGCTAGTCATGTTGGGTATTTTTACAGATGTAACGAGTTCATCATTTATACTAGGGTCAAAAATGCCATCTGAAAACTCATCCATATTCACCGTCAAAATAGGTTTGTTTAATGATATAGCCATTCCGGCTTCTATTTGAGACCAGGGCGTTGATAGATTTTTATCTTGAATGTCTGAACCTTCGAGAGTTCCTTTTCGACGAGAGCCTTTTTCAATAAATATATCAGAGGTACCAAATATAATAACTCCGTTACTGCGGCTGATACGGTTAGATATATCTGCAAGCATCTCATAATCTTTATAATCTTTTCTTTCGAACTCTATTTTCTCAATCTGAAATTCAGACAAGCACAGCTTTAATACATCCAGTTCTTGTGAGCTATTATTGTTCAAAATGGCAGGACGACTAATAAAAACCGATAAATCGGGGCGACTACTAGTCGTACTAGTATCTTCATATATAAAGTTATCATTAAGATGTAGTTTGATTGATTCGGGCATATTTTTAGCATGCTTAAAACTTGCGCCTTTAAGATCTGCTCCATCGAAAATAGCATCATCAAGATTTGCATTATCAAAGTTTGCTTCTAGACAGTTTGCATTACTAAAATTAGCTTTCATTAGCCGGGAGTTTTTAAATACAGTTTTATAGCAATTTGCTTTATAAAAAACACAGCCTAAAAGATCACATTTAGAGAAAGATGCTTTAGATAAGTCGCTTTGATAAAAATCAGAACCACTGAAGTCGGGGTAAACTTCTTTCATTAGGGATAGGCGGGGATATTTCCAAAATCTTAAACTCCATTTAAAATCAATAACTCTAAGCCCGAGAGATTTTCCTAAATGCACATCATGCAGGTTTGTTTTTTGTAAGTCTTGGTTTTTAACTGAAACAGCATAAACAAGGCCTTCGGCAATGGTTTTCTGTAAATGACCAGCTGACTCTACCTTCAGAACAGCTGATATTAAGTTCACAGCTTCTTTTTTAAAAGGCTTTCCTTTTAATCCTAATTCTGTTTTGGAGTCAAAAAACCTTCTTAATAAGATTGCGGCTGAAATTTTTTCAGTTTCAGAAGAAGAGCTTAGGTGCTTTACAATAGCGATGAATGAAGATTTAATCGAGCTTAGTTTCTTTTCTTTACTGTTGGCTGAAACATAACGCCAAAGAGCGAGCAATATAACAGCAAATACGCCTAATATACTTAAAGAATTATCAGCAATTTGTATTAGACTTCCAAAGTCTAAAGACAAACCTTCAAAAGTACTACCTAGTTCTGACATGGTGTGTCCTATATTTTAAGTATAAAAAGCTTTGAAATCTCACTACGACGTAAGCCTAAAAGTTGCAAAGCTCTCACTGCACACTTTGTACCCTATTATGATGGTTAAGGATTGGAATAACAATGCTATTATGTACCATCACAGAAAAATGTTGAGCCACTTTTGAAAAAACTTAAAACTTGAAACTGTTAGTAGTAAACCTACCTATATACAGTGAATACACTACTAATTCAATAATGGTTAAAGGGCTGAAATTAATATAGTTGATGGCGAGCATTGAAAAGAAACCAAGTAATTATTCTCTAGCTTATCGAAAAGAATTTGAGTTCATTAAATGGAGCCGGAAAATGAAAGAATTAATCGAAGAGCATATAAAAGTATTTGAAGTAGAGCCGTATATAATCGGTATGTATTGGAGTAACCAGGAATATTTGTGCGATTTAATCTGGGAATTTATCGATAAAGGCGTACCATATGACGAGCGAAAACAGCTAACAAAAGACGAGTTAAAAGCCTATAACGATGGGCTATTGAAATTCTAAAACCCTAGAAGATTACCCTTGCTTAATATAACGGAGGAGTTTAAGAAGGAGTATTTATTAAGATGCAAATCATTATTGTCCACCAAAGTAATTTATCCGTAATCAGCACCTCTATTTTGCCATACGGCCCTTACTTTATTTGTGTAAGGAAATTATATTTTAGGGCAACGTAAGGGCGTTAAAAAATAAAATTTTATTACAAAATCCTGCTAGATATAACGTCTTGCCATTAGCAATAAAAAGTAGCACTCGCATTTTAAAAAAGTTTTGGTCACCAAAGTGGTCACAAAGCTGTCACCGAGTGAAAAAGAGGGAAGTAGAGCTAAGCTCTAGTAGATGGTGCGCTCGAGAGGATTCGAACCTCCGACCCCTGCCTCCGGAGGGCAGTGCTCTATCCAGCTGAGCCACGAACGCGTATCTTTGGAAGCCTTGTATTATAAGGGTTTCAGGAAAAGTTTAAAGATTTTTTTATTTGATTGAACAAATCGGTGACAAGATTTGTGTCATGAATTTTTCAAAAACGCGA
>WFMZ01000073.1 GCA_015484555.1 Hydrogenovibrio sp.
AGGTAGAAGTGCCTAAAGTTGAAAAGCCGAAGCCAGTGGAACCTGTTGTGCCTGAAGTGGTTGCAAAGACACCTGCTCCTGAAAAAGCTAAGCCAGCTAAAGTTCATAAAGATGCAGACAAAAAACCTGCTCAAGCGATCAAAAAGCCAGAAGCTAAGACTAATGGAAAGCCTAAGGGCAAAGAAAAGCAATCTAAGAAGAATATTGCTTTCGGTCGTGGAAATGATCGTTACGGACGTCGTCGTCATAAGCCAAGCAAGCCAGTTATTGATATTGATAACGAGCATGGTTTCCAAAAGCCAGTTGAAAAACAAGTGCATGAAATTAGTATCGGTGAAACCATCAAGGTTAATGAAATTGCTGACAAGATGGCAATTAAAGCCACTGAAGTTATCAAGTTTATGATGTCTTTAGGTACCATGGTTACCATTAACCAGGTACTCGATCAAGAAACAGCACAACTAGTCGTTGAAGAAATGGGTCACATTGCCGTATTGGTTAATGAAAACCAGCTTGAAGATGATGTTGTTAATAATCAAGAAACATCAGACCATGAGATGGTGACACGTTCTCCAGTTGTGACTATTATGGGTCACGTTGACCATGGTAAAACATCATTGCTAGATTATATTCGTGAAGCGAAAGTAGCTAACGGCGAGTCAGGTGGTATTACTCAGCACATTGGTGCTTACCATGTTGAAACAGAGCAAGGTGGGGTTACCTTTATCGATACTCCTGGTCACGAAGCCTTTACGGCTATGCGTGCTCGTGGAGCGAAAGTAACCGACGTAGTTGTTATTGTTGTTGCTGCTGATGATGGGGTGATGCCTCAGACTAAAGAAGCCATTCAACACGCAAAAGCTGCAAACCTAACCATGGTTATAGCTATTAACAAGATGGATAAAGAAGGGGCTAACCCTGATCGCGTTATGCAAGAATTGGTTTCTGAAGAAGTGGTTCCTGAAGAATGGGGTGGCGACATTCCTTTCATCAAAGTTTCTGCTAAAACAGGTGAAGGGGTCGATGACCTACTAGAATCGATTGCATTACTAGCTGAAATTTTAGAATTGAAAGCACCGGTTGATGGGCCAGCTCGTGGTGTGGTTATTGAATCTCGCCTAGACAAAGGTCGTGGTCCGGTTGCAACCGTTCTGATTCAGTCTGGAACCTTAAGCAAAGGTAATATCGCTATTTGTGGTATGGAATATGGTCGAGTTCGTGCACTAAGCAATGAACATGGCAAGCTCATTACCTCTGCCGGTCCATCTATGCCTGTTGAAGTATTGGGTATGTCTGGTGTTCCTGTTGCTGGTGATGACATGGTTTGTGTTGAAAACGAGCGTAAAGCTCGTGAAGTGGCTAGCCACAGACAAACTAAGTCGAAAGAATTGAAAATTGCACGTCAGCAGAAGTCTAAGTTAGACAATATGTTTAACCGTATGGCAGAAGGGGATATTGAGAATGTTAATATCATCCTAAAAGCTGACGTACAGGGTTCTATCGAAGCGATCGTAGATGCTCTAGTGAAACTATCTAACGAAGAAGTTAAAGTAAGTGTGGTTTCTTCTGGTGTTGGTGGAATCTCTGAAACAGATGCTAACTTAGCCTTGGCTTCAGATGCGATGATCTTCGGTTTCAACGTACGTGCGGATGCAAAAGCCAAGCGTATTATTGATAACGAAGGCGTGTTCTTAAAGTACTATTCTGTTATCTATGAAATTGTAGATGAGGTGAAGCGTGCGGTTGAAGGTAAGCTAGCGCCAGACTTCCAAGAAAATATTGTCGGTGTTGCTGATGTTCGTGAAGTGTTTAAAGCACCTAAGATTGGCTTAATTGCGGGTTGTATGGTAACTGAAGGTACCATGAAACGTAATAGTCCTATTCGTGTATTGCGTGATAATATCGTGATTTATGAAGGTGCGCTTGAATCATTAAGACGCTTTAAAGATGACGTAAACGAAGTCAATAAGAGTATGGAATGTGGTATCGGTGTGAAAGATTACAACGACGTTAAAGTTGGTGATCAGATTGAGTGCTTCGAAAGAATAGAAGTAAAGCGTACTCTTGACTAAATCAAATTCGTTTTAAATTTTTAAACGAAACCTCCTACGGGAGACCTTTACACAACCCTAAGATCGACTAAAAAAGGTTAAAATACCACTGATTTTCGTTAGAAAACTTGTCAATAGCTAGCTATTAACTGCGTTCTCTGCCTTAATCAGCGAAATTTTACCTGATTTTTAGTTCGACCCTAAGTTATGCAAAGATCTCCAAGGGAGGTTTTGTTGTTTTAGAAAGGAAAGAATTATGGCCGATATTAGCCGCACAAAACGCGTTTCATTAGAAATTCGTAAAACACTCAGTGAAATTTTACATCGAGATACTAAAGATCCTCGGTTAGATAAAATTAACATCACAGAAGTTAAAATTTCGAAAGATTTAAGTATCGCCACTGTTTATTTCACCATTATTGGTGCAAATGAAGTGGATGAGGCTGCCCAAGAAGCCATTGCCGCTTTAGAAAAAGCAAAAGGCTACTTTAGAACAGAAGTGGGGCAACGTATGAATTTGCGTATTACGCCACACCTACGTTTCTTTTATGACAAGCTTGCTGAAAATGCTAGCCACATAGAAGACCTAATTTACCAAGCTTTAAATAAGCCAAAGTAGAGCTTGTTGTATGAGTGAACCACGTGCAAAAAAAGAATGGAAACTGGTTAATGGCATTGTCCTGTTGGATAAGCCTGCGGGCGAAACATCCAATAGCATTTTGCAAAAGATCAGGCGTTTTTATAGCGCTAAAAAAGCAGGGCATACGGGCGCTTTAGATCCCTTTGCAACCGGGTTATTGCCCATTTGCTTTGGTGAAGCCACCAAGGTTTCAGGGCTATTACTTGATTCTGATAAACGTTATATAGCCACCTTAAAGTTAGGTGAAGCAACGGATACAGGCGACAAAGATGGTGAGATTATTGAAACTTTGCCTATTCCAGAGTTAAGTGATGAGCTTGTTGGTAAGGCTTTAGATCACTTTACGGGCGACATATTGCAAGTGCCACCTATGTATTCTGCACTAAAGCACAAGGGCCGTCCTTTATATGAATATGCTCGCAAAGGCATTACCATTGAACGACCTGCACGCCCCATTACCATTTTATCTTTAACCTTAATCTCAATTGAAAATGACCTGGTTAAATTTGAAGTACATTGTACAAAAGGCACTTATGTACGTACTTTGGGTGAAGATGTTGCAAAATATCTAGGGACAGTAGGACATTTAGTGGCATTGCATCGCACTCAATCGGGTGATATCACCGCTGACCAAATGTACAGTGTAGAAACCTTATCTTCTGGCTCACCTGACTATTTACAGCCATTAGATCTGCCTTTGCAGCACTTAACAGCGCTGCACTTATCTGAGAAAGATACGCTTTGGATTCAGCAAGGCGGTAAGTTAAAGATAGATCGCCCCGAAACTGACCTAGTTCGTTTTTATGATGATAAAGATGTTTTTTTTGGCGTGGGTGAATGGCAGGTAGAAAAAGAACAACTAAAACCTAAAAGGTTATTTAACCTTTAATGAGCTTAGCTACCTTTTTTAAAGAAGCTGATATAGCGGTACTAGATGTACGTTTATGGGTAGATTTTAAAAAACAACATCTTGTTTTATCTGCGCATATTGAACAAGCCGATTTAGAAGCTCGTCAAAATGAAATGCCTGCTAGACCTTCAAGCCTTAACCTGGTTGCCGATAGTCTACAAGCCTGTGAATTAACGACTGATTGGTTGGTTGAAAAAGGCTATCAAGTTTCGGAAGCCAAAACGGCTAAACAACTTGAAGATTATTTGCAACAGAATGTTGATCAAATCGAAATAGGACTAGCCAAAACGCACTTGTGGCAGCCAAGTGAATTGGTTGCCAGTTTTGAAAAAAACTTTAAACTTAATAAGAGTCCTAACCTAAAAGCATTAGATATAGGGTGTGGTGGTGGACGAGATACGGTTTTCTTATCAAAACAAGGTTGGCAAGTTACTGCCGTAGAGCAAAAAAATAAAGTATTGATAAAGGCTAAGCAGTTGGCGAGCAGTCATGGTCAAACAGTAAACTGGATCTGTTGCAATGTTAACCATCCTAACTGTTTGCCCGATCAACAATTTGACCTTATTCTGGTAATTCGTTATTTAAACAGAGACCTTTTTGAGTGGATTAAAAGTCATACCACCCCTGGCGGTTTTGTGGTTTTTCAAGCTTTTTCTGAAGGCGTGCAGGCAATAGGCTCCCCTAAAAATTCACAGTATATTATTCAACCAAAAGAATTTCATAAAACTTTTACAGACTTTAAAGTGTTTATTGATAGAATAGAAAAACTAAGTGATGGCAGGCCATTGGCCTCGTTTATTGCACAAAAAAAATAACAAGAGATAATAGCATGTTAAAAATTACCGCGAATGAATTATTTGATTACTTTCAAGAACACAAAATTTGTGAATCTTTAACGCGAGCTGAAGTAGAGGTGTTTACAAATTACTTACAAGAAAAAAGCTATAAAGCACATGAAGTTATTTCAGGTCTAGGCGATATTGGTGATTCAATGTATTTTATTTACTCTGGAAAAGTTGCTTTCACTTCATTTGATGGTCAAGATGAAGCGGATATCGGTAAACAAGAGACAGGCAGTTTAGTGGGTGAAATGTCATTCTTTGATGGCGTGCCTCGTCAGTTAAAAATGTCAGCGGGTAGGAAACCAGCCATGTTAATTGAAATTACTCGTGCTATGTATGACCGTCTAAAGGTTGAACAGCCTTTCATTGCGGTAAACTTATTAGAAAATGCCGTGGTCAGTTTAGATCGTTTAGTACGTTCAGTCTCTCAAGAACTGTCTCATATTGAGCATTACATGAAGGGTTTTGGTCGTCATTAAGGATATCTTGCCTAACTAATCTAAGATTCTGCCTGTTCTCGGACCTTATTACTTGAATAAAGCGGTTAAACCAGTATAATTCACGCTTTCGTTCCTGCCGTCGGTTGTGGGTGACGGGTATTTTTTAATAACCGATCAATAAGGAGTTGTTATGTTAACAGCACAAGATAAAGCAGCAATCGTTGCAGAATTCGCACAAAGCGAAGGTGATACGGGTTCTCCAGAAGTTCAAGTAGCCCTAAAGACTAAGCGTATTGCTTACCTTACAGAGCACTTTAAAGCACACAAGCAAGATAACCATTCTCGTACTGGTTTATTACGTTTAGTCAGTAGCCGTCGTAAGTTATTAGACTACCTTCACGGTAAAGATGCTCAAAGATATTTTGCTTTGATTAAAAAGCTTGGTTTACGTAAGTAAGCAAATAGCTTTTCAAAAAAACCCGCTTATGGCTTTGACCTAAGCGGGTTTTTTTATGCCTAAAAAACATTCCTATGTTGTTTATTGGGGGGTTTATTGCGATAATGGACAGTTCAAAAATATCAAATTCTGAAGAGTAAAATAACATGTCAAAAATTACGAAGTCCTTCCAGTATGGCGACCATACGGTTACCCTTGAAACTGGTGAAATTGCACGTCAAGCCGATGGCGCGGTGATGGTTAGAATGGGTGATACCCAACTATTGGTAACCGTTGTTGCCGCGAAACACCCTAAAGCAGGGCAGGACTTCTTCCCTTTGACAGTTCAATACCAAGAAAAAGCTTATGCTGCGGGTAAGATTCCTGGTGGATTTTTAAAGCGTGAAGCGCGTCCTTCAGAAAAAGAAACTTTATTGTCTCGTTTAATTGACCGTCCTATTCGTCCTTTGTTTCCAAAAGGCTTTATGAATGAAGTGCAGGTTATTGCGACCGTTATTTCTTTAGACCCAACTGTCGGAACAGAAGTGCCAGCTATGTTAGGTACTTCAGCAGCCTTAGCTATTTCAGGTATCCCTTTTGACGGTCCTATTGGCGCGGCTATTGTAGGTTACACCGATGTAGAGGGGTATTTATTAAATCCTTCCTCTGAAGCCTTAGAAAGTTCAGATTTAGAATTAAGTGTTGCCGGTACTTCTGAAGCCGTTTTAATGGTGGAATCTGAAGCAGCTGAACTGCCTGAAGAAATTATGTTAGGCGCTGTTATGTATGGTCATCAGCATATGCAGTGTGCTATTACGGCTATTGCAGAGTTCAAAGCCGAAGCGGGTAAGCCGTCTTGGGATTGGCAAGCAGAAGCAGAAGATACTGATTTACAAACACAAGTATTTGACCTAGTTCAAGCAGATGTTGAAGTCGCTTACAGTATTGCAGATAAAATGGATCGTTATGATGCATTAGATGCCGCCAAGGCAAAAGCCGTTGCCGCGCTAGGAACCACAGAAGAGCATCCTGATGGCGCAAAGTCTTCATACATTGGTAAGTTATTTGCCAAGTGCCAAAAAGAAACGGTTCGTGGCAGAATTATTGCCGGTGAACCTCGTATTGACGGCCGTGATAGTACAACTGTTCGTGATATTAGTTGTCAGGTAGGCATTTTAGCCAATGCACACGGTTCAGCTTTATTTACACGTGGTGAAACGCAAGCGATTGTAGTGACTACTTTAGGAACTGAAAAGGATTCTAAAATTGTCGATGACCTAGCGGGTTCTTACCACGACCGTTTCATGCTTCACTACAACTTTCCTCCTTATTCAGTAGGTGAGTGTGGTCGTGTTGGTACACCTGGTCGTCGTGAAATTGGTCACGGTATGCTAGCAAGACGTGGTGTGTCAGCTTTATTGCCCACTATTGAAGAGTTTCCCTATACCATTCGTGTGGTATCTGAAATTACTGAATCAAACGGGTCGTCTTCAATGGCATCAGTTTGTGGTACTTCAATGTCATTGATGCATGCAGGTGTACCTATTGCGACACCTATCGCCGGTATTGCGATGGGCTTGGTTAAAGAAGAATCTGGCTTTGCTGTCTTATCAGATATCCTAGGTGATGAAGATTACCTAGGCGATATGGACTTTAAAGTAGCCGGAACTGAGCAAGGTGTGACCGCTTTACAAATGGATATTAAAATTTCAGGTATCACTGAAGAGATTATGGACATTGCTTTAGCACAAGCTAAAGTAGGGCGTATCACCATTTTGAAAGAAATGAATAAAGTGATTAGCAAGTCAAACCCTGATGTTGCGGGTACTGCCCCTAAGTTCTTCACCATTAAAGTAAAGCCTGAAAAAGTACGCGAAATTATTGGTAAAGGTGGTTCAACCATTCGAGCCCTTACCGAAGAAACTGGCTGTGTTATCGAAATTGATGACACAGGTCTGGTTAAAATTGCTTCAAAGAGCGCTGATTCAGCTAACCTAGCCAAAGCACGTATTGCTGAAATTGTAGCAGAACCTGAAATTGGCACTGTCTACGATGCTGTCGTTAAGAAGATTGTTGATTTTGGTGCTTTTGTCGCTTATATGCCTGGCCGTGAAGGCTTGGTTCACGTTTCTCAAATCGCTGATGAGCGAGTAGAAGATGTTTCTGCTTACTTAGAAGAAGGACAAGAGATTAAAGTGAAGCTAATTGATATTGATAAGCAGGGTCGCGTTAAGCTTTCAATGAAAGAAGTGGCACAATAATTCGCCATACCCACGATAACCGTTAAATAATAAAGGCACGAAAAGTTGAAGTGAATAATCACCTCGGCTCTTCGTGCCTTTATCGTTTATAAAGCTTTAAATTTAGGAAATCCAATTATGAAAAATACCCCAAATTGTCACCCAGCTTTTGAATACATTCGCTCGCAATCGATCGACTCGCTTAACCTAACCGTACAACATTTTAAGCATAAGGTGACGGGTGCTGAACATTATCACCTTGCCGCTGATGACCCACAGAATGTCTTTTTGGTGGCCTTAAGAACTGTACCAATGGATTCAAAAGGGGTGGCTCATATTTTGGAGCATACTGTTTTATGTGGTAGTGAAAAGTATCCTGTTCGTGACCCATTTTTTATGATGATTCGTCGTTCGTTAAACACCTTTATGAATGCCTTTACTTCAAGCGATTGGACGGCATATCCTTTTGCAACTGAGAATAGAAAAGACTTTCAGAATCTACTGCAAGTCTATATGGATGCAGTGTTTTTCCCTAATATTGAAGCCTTAGACTTTGCTCAAGAAGGACACCGTTTTGAATTTAAAGAAATGGAAAATCCTAAATCTGATTTAACTTATAAAGGGGTAGTGTTTAACGAAATGAAAGGGGCAATGAGTTCACCTATTTCTGCTTTATGGCAAGCTTTTTCAAGTGAAATGTACCCCACCACCACCTATCATTACAATAGCGGTGGTGATCCGGTAGATATTCCCGATTTAACGCACGATGAACTGGTGGCCTTTCATGCTGATCATTATCATCCCTCTAATGCGGTCTTTATGACTTATGGTGATATTTCAGCAGAAACACACCAAACTGAATTTGAAAAATTGGCGCTAGCTCGTTTTAAAAATTCTGTGCCTGTCGTTAAGGTGGGTAATGAAGTTCGTTACACAGCTCCTAAAACATTCGCCAAAACCTATGCATTAAATGAAGATAGTTTGGAAGACAAAACCCATATCGTATTGGGTTGGTTATTAGGTGAAAATAAAAATACCCTAGATGTCTTAAAAGGGCATTTATTGTCAGCGGTGCTGCTAGACAATAGTGCCTCGCCTTTACGTAAAGTATTGGAAGAAACTGAACTGGCCAATGCACCTTCTCCTTTGTGTGGTTTAGAAGATTCAAATAAAGAAATGGTATTTGCAGTGGGTGTGCAAGGATCGAGCCCGGAGCATACAAAGGCGGTTGAAAAGCTTATTTTAGATGAGTTGACCCGTGTTGCTAAAGAAGGCGTTGCACAAGCAGAGGTTGAAGCTATGTTGCATCAGTTAGAATTGTCTCAGCGTGAAGTGACGGGTGATGGCTATCCATACGGTTTATCTTTGATGTTGCAGTCACTCGCTGGCGCAATGCATGATGGCGACCCCATTACCTTACTAGATGTTGATGCTGCTTTAAAGCAGTTAAGTGCTGAAATAAGTCGAACAGACTTTATCCCTAAATTGATTCAAGAATGGATTTTAGACAACCCGCACAGAGTGACCTTAACCATGTCACCAGACGATAAAATGTCTGACCAAGAGGCGGAAGTGGAAAAACAAAAGTTAGCGGGTATTAAAGCTAATTTAACCGATGCTGAAACCTTACAGATTATTGAACAGGCCTTGGCGCTCAAAGCCAGGCAAGATGAAGAAGATGACCCTTCTATTTTGCCAGAAGTAACCAAAGATGATGTCCCTGCGACGATTCGTGTTGAGAAACCGATTGATACTGCTAGCAAAGCATCGCCCTTTACCGGTTATCAGTCGGGTACCAATGCTTTGGTTTATCAACAGTTAATCATGGATTTACCAGATTTAACGGAAGCAGAAAAAGAAATACTGCCTATTTTCAACTCTTGCTTGGCAGAGCTGGGTTCAGCAGGGCGAAGCTACTTAGAAACGCAATCACTACAAGCTGCCAAAACGGGTGGGGTAGGTGCTAAGTCGAGTGTATCAACCGATATTAATGATCTAGATAGCATACACAGCCATTATATTGTTTCAGGTAAGGCATTAAGCCGAAACAGTGGTAACCTATCGAACTTAATTTTAGAGACCCTAGCTGAAGCGCGTTTTGATGAGCGAGATCGTATTAAAGATCTAATGGGGCAAATTAAAAGCTCGGTTGACCAAGGAGTAACCGGTAGCGGGCATATGCACGCAATGCGAGCAGCCAATCAAAACTTCTCCCCCTCTGCTAATTGGCAGTTTGAACGCAGTGGTTTTGCAGGCATTCAGTCTATTAAAACCTTGTTTGATAAGTTAGAAAATAAAGGTGAGCTTGAAGCCCTAGCTGGGCAGTTCCAATCTATTCAATCTAAATTAATGGCCGCGCCAAAACAAGCTTTGTGGGTTGCTGATGAAAACGACTACGCAAAAGGTTTGTCTGAATTACAAACAAGTTGGTCGGGTGTGATGCAAGGCAATGCGGTACAAGCGGGTCAGTTTAGTTTGCAAGCTTCTCATCAAGCCGTGAAGCAAGCCTGGGTAACCAGTACACAAGTAAACTTCTGTGCCAAAGCTTTTCCCGTGGTCGGTAGCGGGCATGAAGATGCCCCTAAGCTTGCGGTGCTAAGTGCTTGTTTGCGTAATGGCTTCTTACATTCTGAAATTCGTGAAAAGGGTGGAGCCTACGGCGGCGGCGCTAGCTTTAATGCCGAAGCGGGTGCCTTTACCTTCTATTCATATCGTGACCCACGTTGCCTAGAAACTTTTGATGATTTCGATAAAGCGTTGGACTGGATTCTATCAGACCATGCCAAACAGGCACATGTTGAAGAAGCGATTTTAAACATTATTAGCTCAATGGACAAGCCTGGCTCGCCAGCCGGTGAAGCACGTAAAGCCTTTTATCAGCGATTACATGGCAAGTCTTATGACTTCTTAATGTCTTATCGTGAAGGCGTATTATCGACCACTTTGGAAGAGTTGCGTGAAATGGCAGTTAAGTATATTGTGGCTGAAAAGGCATCATTAGCGGTGCTAACATCAGAAGGCATGGCGGATACCTTAAGCAAAGAAGGCTTTGACATCTTGAAGCTATAGAAGTGTAAAAATATAAGGGCTTTGAATAAAGTGTTATTAAAGCACTAAAGCAAGGTTGTTAAAACTTAAAAATCGCCAGGGGTGGTGTCTTAATTTAAGACCACCCCTGGCGATTTTTGGGTTTGAGAAGGCAGGAAACTGCCTTTAGTTTGATTAAGCTTTCTTTAAGAAGTCTGCAACCAATACAATCTGTGTGCCGTTTACTTTGCCTTCAATATGAAGCGGGTTGTCGGTTAGGTGAATGTTTCTCACCAAGGTACCGCGTTTAGCCGTAAAGTTTGCGCCTTTCACCACTAAATCTTTTATAAGCGTGACATCATCGCCTTCATTCAGTTGTGCGCCGTTGTTGTCTTTGGTGATTTCAGTCACTTCATCATCTTCTTCAGACAAGCCTTTATCTGCCCAAGCTTTAACATCATCTTCCATATACATCATGTCAAACAATTCTTGTGGCCAACCTAAGCCACGTAGGTCATGTAACAGGCGATAAGATAATACTTGTACCGCAGGCACAGGAGACCACATGCTATCATTCAGACAACGCCAATGGTTTTCATCCATTGTTGATTTGTCTGTCATTTGGCTTTGGCAAGTTTCACAAACTAAAACATATTGGTCTGAAGAATTGTCTGAAGGCGGTACTTCGCAAGGACTTAGGTTGTTACTCGAACCGCATAGTTCGCAAATTCCGCCACTACGGGCAATTAATGATGTTTCAATACTCATGTTAGTCTCCTTTTTAGAGGAAGTATTATCCACCTTGTGAGTTAAAAAAACTAGCTAAACAGGTTAATTTTCAGTAAGAAAAATTGAACTAAATGGTTTAGAATGGTTGGGCTATCAAAATGTTTGTATAGCGGTCGTGGTTTAGGTCACCTAATACACTTTCTCTTGATGATGGAGTCGGTTAAAAAATGAACACATTGGCAGGTTATGGCGGCAAATAGGTTTGATGAATCGAAAGATTATTTTGCCGTTTTAGGGGTTCACCCTCAAGCATGCGACAAGACTATTAAGTTGGCCTATCGTAGAATGGCACGACGCTATCATCCCGATGTTTCTAAAATTCATAATGCCGTGGTTAAGTTTCAAGAAATTTCAGAAGCTTTTGAAGTACTCACCAAACATAAAGAGGCTTATTATCGGCTTTTTAACTTACGAAGAGCCCGTTCAAATTATGGTCAATCATCAGATCGAACACGCACTCAAAAGAACAGCGGAACAGGGCAAGCCAAACAAAAGCCTTTTTCAAATCGCCCTTACAGTAAAGCACCTCTAAGAGGAAAAGACAGGGTCATTACCTACCCTTTAACCCTGCGTTATGCCATTCGTTTGCTGAAACTGGGCTACTTTTATATTCCTGGCTTGAAGGTCAGAATGAAATTTTCTCGTGAAGCTTTAGAGGGCAAAACCTTTAGAATAAAAGGGCGTGGCTATCCAGGGTTATTTGGTGGTGAAAATGGTGACTACCATGTTAAGTTCAAATTAAGTATTTCAACCTTAACTTGGGAGCTAAAAGGGGCTGATATTTATGGCGAGATTAAAGTGCCGGCTACCTTGCTCAATTCTGGTAGCTTACTTGAGCTAGATTCTCCCTCGGGTATTATGAAGCTAGTGGTACCAGAAGATCACTCGCAAGATAATTATATAAGAGTTGATAATATGGGCTTGCCTGCCGACCTAAACAATACTGCGGGTCACTTATATACCAAGCTAGTGGCAGCCTAGTAGAAGACATAAATTTGATTAAATTAAGGAAACAAAATGGCCAATTTGCCTTTTGAAGATGACGGAACGGTTTTAGAAACGGTTAAACCCCGTATTAAGCCCCCAAGGCGTTATCAGGTGGTGTTATTGAATGATGATTACACGCCAATGGATTTTGTAGTGGAAGTACTCAGCCGATTTTTTGGCATGGATTACGCTGCAGCAGAAACAGTGATGATGATGGTTCATGAAAAAGGCAAGGGTATTTGTGGGGTTTACAGCAAAGAAGTTGCCGAAATGAAAGTTAACCAAGTGAGTATATTTTCACGAGAATATGAATACCCGCTTCAATGCCAAATGGAGGTATTGTAATGTTAAGTAAAGAAGTTCAATTAACGCTGAGTAACGCGTTTAGCCTAGCGACAGAATATGAGCATGAATTTGTAACGCTAGAACACTTGCTATTAGAACTGCTTGGCTTGCCTAGCGTTCGTGAAGTAATAGAAGCTTGCTCTGTGCCGATTCAAAAATTAGAAACCGAACTTGAAGCCTATTTGGAAAAAGAACTCATTCAAGCTACGCCTGAAGAGCTGTTGCCTACAATGGCTTTTCAGAGAGTGATTGAGCGTGCCATTTATATTGTACAAACCAATGGTTACGCTGAAGCAACAGGCTTGCATGTATTGGCTTCGTTGTATTCAGAACAAGATTCTCAAGCCGTGTATATTTTAGAATCTAACGGCGTGAAAAAAGTTGATGTTTTAAGCTACATTTCTCATGGCGTGCTTGATAACCAGCAAGAAGATTTCCTAGGTCAAGAGCCAACAGACGGGAATAGTGAGCAAGAAGCTGAAGAAGAAGGACCTATTGCCAAGTTCAGTACTAATCTAAACGAACAGGTAGAACTGGGCAATATAGACCCTATTATTGGTCGAGAATGGGAATTAAACAGAACTCTTGAAATTTTATCTCGTCGCCGTAAAAACAACCCTATTTTAGTGGGTGAGCCAGGTGTGGGTAAAACCGCTGTTGCAGAAGGTTTGGCCTATAAAATAGTGAATAATAAAATTCCTGAATTATTAGAAAATAGCACGGTTTATAGCTTAGATATGGGCGCTTTATTGGCTGGTACTCGTTATAGAGGGGATTTTGAAAAGCGCTTTAAAGGTTTGTTGAAAGCATTAGAAGCAGAAGAGAATGCCATCTTATTTATAGATGAAATTCATACTATTGTCGGTGCGGGCGCGGTTCAAGGTGGGGCAATGGATGCGTCAAACCTAATGAAACCTGCATTAGCATCAGGCAAGTTACGCTGCATGGGTGCAACCACCTATGAAGAGTACAGAGGTATCTTTGAGAAAGATAAAGCCTTGGCCAGACGCTTCCAAAAAGTGGACGTTAAAGAACCAAGTAATCAAGAAACCTTTGATATTTTAAAGGGCTTAAAGAGCAAGTTTGAAGAACACCATAAGGTGAAATATACCTTGCCTGCTTTAAGGCAAGCGGTCGATTTATCGGCTAAATTCATTAACGATAGACATCTGCCAGATAAAGCGATTGATGTCATTGATGAGGCGGGGGCTAAGCAAGCTTTAATGTCTAAGTCAAAACGTAAGAAGCAAATTTCAGTGAATGAAATACAACAAGTCGTGGCTAATATTGCACGCATTCCTATCGCACAAATAACTCGAAAAGAGCGTGATAAGCTATTGAACTTAGAAGAAAGTTTGAATAGAGTTGTCTTTGGTCAAGAGGAGGCGGTTCGCCAGGTGGTCTCTGCGATTAAGTTGGCACGTTCAGGGTTAAATGAGCCTAACAAACCAACCGGTTCTTTCTTGTTTTCAGGTCCTACAGGTGTAGGTAAAACAGAATTAACACAACAATTAGCCAAGCATTTAGGCATTGAACTGACACGTTTTGATATGTCTGAATATATGGAGCCTCATTCGGTTTCTAGGTTAATTGGTGCACCTCCCGGTTACGTTGGATTTGATCAAGGTGGTCTGTTAACCGAAGCAGTAAATAAAACGCCACACAGTGTCGTCTTACTAGATGAAATTGAAAAAGCACACCCTGATGTCTTTAACTTATTATTACAAATTATGGATAACGGAACCTTAACGGATAACAATGGCCGTAAATCAGACTTTAGGAATGTCATTTTAATTATGACCTCTAATGTCGGTGCGACACAATCAGATAGAAGCTCAATGGGCTTTGTGGCACAAGACCATACCTTAGACGTTGGTGGTGAATTGAAAAAAGTCTTTACCCCTGAATTCCGAAACAGGCTAGATGCAGTTGTGCAGTTTGGACGTTTAAATAAAGACATTATGCATTCGGTGGTGAATAAATTTATATTTGCACTTGAAGCCAATTTAACAGAAAAGAAAGTGTCGCTTAAATTAACCAAATCAGCCTTAGATTGGTTAGCGGAGAAAGGCTATGATCCACAAATGGGTGCTAGGCCAATGGGGCGCTTAATTCAAAATGAAATTAAGAAACCCTTGGCTGATAAGCTTCTGTTTGGCGATTTAGAGTCAGGCGGGCAGGTGACGATTGACCTGGTTGATGGCAAAATTAAGCTGTTAATTGATGAGTCTGTTAGCTAACGTTGTTAGTAGTTTAAGCTGTGCAGGTCGCTTATGCTACTTGAATAGTTTATTATTTTAGTATTAATGCTTAGGCGCTTTGGCACTTTTTTGCATTATCTATTTAGTTAGGAGAAAATCATGGCATGGCGACTAAAAATAGGCATAGCTTTACTTTTTGTATCTTATCTTTTACTGATTCCAGGTATTACTTTACCCGTATTACATATGACGACGACTTTAGATAAAGCAGTGTTGGCAGACATGGGCAAAACCGCTATTCTGGAAAGTAAAGAAATCCCTCCCTTTTTATTGGAAATGGCAAAAGGGATGTTGGAAACCATTCATGTATCAGGTGTTGACGTGATACAGAATACTCAGAAAAGCATTTTAGGCACAGCAGGTACTTTTTGGGAAAATAGTAATTTTCTGGTGGCAATATTAATTGTAGTATTTAGTATTATTATTCCGGTTATCAAAGGTAGTTTAATGGCTTTGGCAGGGTTGGTCAGCACTGAAAAGAATGTTTGCTTAAGAAAGGTTAGCGCTGTGTTAAGCAAGTGGTCTATGACAGATGTATTTGTGATGGCATTGATTATTGTCTTTATGGGAGCCAATACGGTGACCTCTCCTTTGATTCAAACTCATGCAGAATTTGAACAGGGTTTTTACTATTTTTTAGGTTACTGTTTGCTATCGATTACTGCTAGTCAGTTGTTGCTAAAGACGAACAAAGGTTAATAGGCTTGTATGATTGTTTGGAAAGGTTGGGGGTTACTTGCGTTACTGATTCCTCTGGGGTTATCCATAGGTACTGGTCTGTGTGTAGATAGCTACTATGGTGAAAAGTTCTATCAGAATAGTGCCTGGATGATGCCTTTTATTTTTATAGTTTCAGCTGTGCTTGTATTTTGGTTGGGTAGAAAGGTGAATAGTCAGCCAGCTAGAATATTAATAGACCCTGAGACCAATGAAGAGGTTAAGTTAAAAACAATTCATTCTATGTTTTGGATTCCACTTCAATATTGGAGTTTGATTCTGATAGGGGTTGCAGTATGGATGTATGCAGCGAATAGTAAACTAATTTATTAGCTTAAAGGGAATATAGAAAAATAGGTTTTGTTAAGGTAGTGTAGAAGGGGTGGACAAACCTAGCCTAAGAAATAAGCTAGGTATTAAGCACAAAGGTTTATTTACCGCGGTAGGTAATGCGACCTTTGGTTAGATCATAAGGTGTTAATTCAACCTTAACTGCGTCACCCGCTAAGATGCGGATATAGTTTTTACGCATACGACCTGAGATATGAGCCAAGATTTCATGACCATTCTCTAAACGTACTTTAAACATTGTGTTAGGTAGAGTTTCAAGAACCTCACCATCAAATTCAATAACATCTTGCTTTGACATAAAATTGTTAGCTATAAAGCCCTGATAAAAAAAGAAGCGAGGATTATACCACCAAAAATAAAACATACAAACTAAATTCGGGTAGGTAACGTGGTTTAAGGAATGAAATGGTTTTGAAACTAAGCCAAAGTATTGAAATTACCTAAAATAGACGAGGTATTGTCTATTAAGCAGGTTTGCCTTTAAAGAAAATATACACCGCCCCGACACCACCATCTTTTTGCTTAGCACTACAAAAAGCAAGGATGTTTTCGTACTGTCGAAGTTGGTGGTTCACTAAGTTCTTAATAGTAGGGTGCTCCGATTCAGAGCGATAACCTTTGCCATGGATTAATAGCCCATAACGGCAATTAAACTGCATGCCTTCTTGTATAAATTGGTGAATAGCTTGTTCGGCAGCTAATTCAGTTAACCCGTGCAAGTCTTGGGTAATCTCTATTTGAAACTGACCTTTTCGTAGCTTATCTATCTCTTGTTTACGGATACTAGGGTGTTGAAAAAATAAGGCTTCATGTTGGCTAACTTGGTTGCTGCTGGTATGAGAAAGGGGGGTACAGTCATCGGCCACCTGGTTACGCGCATGGATAGTTCTTTGGGAGTCTGGCTTTCGGTAGTTAACCTTTGAGGCAATAACCGACGTAGCCTTTATTTGGCTAACGCCTTTCAAAGCTTGTGCAAATAAATTCTTATCTTCGTTGGAGATTTTGGACATGATAAAATTCTACTAATATAAGTTAATCTGTTAAAAATATTATATTCGAAAATGACGATAATTTTTAGTGATAAAACCGTTTGACTGAGACGGAGTAGGCTAAAATAGCTAGCTAAATTTAAAGCTAGATAAAATAGTAAGGTGTTTATGAAAATTTTAATTTCAAATGACGATGGGTTTGATTCTCCTGGTATTCGCATATTACACGAATGTTTACTAGGACTAGACTACCATAGTGAAATTAAAGTGGTTGCACCGGATCGCAATAGAAGTGCGGCTAGTAATTCCTTAACCTTGCTTAATCCTTTGCGAATTAAAGAGCACGGCCATGATATTTACAGCGTCAATGGTACACCAACAGACTGCGTTCATTTGGGTATTAATGGTGCTTTAGACTTTCAACCTGATCTAGTTATCTCTGGTATTAATGATGGTGCCAATATGGGCGATGATGTCTTATATTCTGGTACCGTTGCCGCCGCTACCGAAGGGCGATTTTTGGGCAAACCTTCCATTGCTATTTCATTGTGTGGCAAACAGCACTTCGAAACAGCCATTCATGTGCTGAAACAATTCCTAGAAAGCTATGCCGGTTTAAACATTGCCCACAACACTATTATTAATATTAATGTACCAGACGTTCCTTTGCATGCGCTAAAGGGCGTTAAGTTAACCCGTTTAGGGCAAAGGCATCGTTCTGAACCGGTGGTGAAAGAAATAGATCCTCGTGGTGGTGAAATCTACTGGGTTGGGCCTGCGGGGAAAGCATCAGACGCTTCTGAAGGCACCGATTTTTATGCAGTAGAACAAGGTTATGCTTCCATTACCCCTTTGAAAATAGACCTAACTGACTACAAAATGCATGAGCAGCTAAAAGGCCTGTTTGATGAGTGATGCGTTTACCCTAGACAGCTTGTTGACTTCCTCACCTATTTTTTATAACGAAGCCTTTAAACAAAATCAAGGCGTAGGTATGGTTTCGCAACGTACTCGTAACCGCTTGGTAAAAGAGTTAATTGATTTGGGTGTGAGTGATTATGCGGTATTGAATGTGATTAAAACCACGCCTAGACATCTATTCTTAGATGAAGCTATGGCTAGTCGTTCTTATGAAAACACGGCCTTGCCGATAGGCTTTGCACAAACTATTTCACATCCTTGGGCAGTCGCAAAAATGTCTGCTTGGTTATTTCAAAACGGCCCTTTATGTAAGGTGTTGGAAATTGGGACTGGGTCTGGCTATCAAACCGCTATTTTAGCGCAGCTTTCAAAGCATGTTTACAGTGTTGAGCGTATTGAACCTTTGTTAACAAAAGCCGTATCAGTGTTAACGAAGCTACAATTTAATAATATTAAATTAACCTTATCGGATGGACACTGGGGGTGGCCGGCTTATGCTAAGTATGATGGTATTATTTCTGCAGCATCGCCAGAAAAGCTGCCCGAAGAATTAATTGAACAATTAGCGGTTGGAGGGCGTTTGGTAATGCCTCTTGGCGGGTCAGATAAACAATTACTGTATGGTTTTGTAAAAACTGAAACAGCTTACACAGAAGAATGTTTAGGTGAAGTTCTTTTTGTGCCAATGAAAACAGGTTTGGTGAAAGCAGAAAAGGTGTAAGCTTTATTTTCTAGCCAACCTTAAAAATCGCCAGGGGTGGGTATCACTTAACTCACTCAATAGACTAAACTTATTTAGGTAAACACGACATAATGAAAATTTTTACAAAACTATATGACCTAAGCTTGTCTTGGGCAAAGCACCCTAAGGCGCCATTCTATTTAGGTGGTGTAAGCTTCGCTGAGTCATCATTTTTTCCCGTTCCACCTGATGTTATGCTCATGCCTATGTGCCTAGCGAAGCCAGACCAAGCCTATAAGTTTGCTTTTATTACGACGATATTTTCATTGCTTGGTAGTATATTGGGCTATGCTATTGGTGCCATGTTATTTGATTGGGTTTGGCCTATTATAGAACGGTTGCACTATGTTGATAAATACAATCAAATTGTTCAGTTCTTTGTAGATTATGGTTTTTGGATTGTCTTCTTAGCTGCTTTTACGCCTATTCCCTACAAGCTGTTTACGATTGCCGCAGGGGCAACTTCTATGATGTTGGTTCCTTTTTTAATAGCTTCTTTAATTGGGCGAGGTGCTCGATTTTATTTAGTCGCCTTTTTAATGAAGCAAGGGGCAGAAAAATATGAAGATAAAATTCGTCAGTTTATTGACTGGATTGGATATGGGTTTATCTTAGTCGTAGTACTTTTCATAGCCTATAAAGCCGTTTAGAAAATATGTTTAACCGGTCTTATGCGAAGCTGATTTTTATAATCAGTGCTTTGCTTGTGATGACGGCCTGTCAACCTGTTAAGCACAGAGGATGGCAGGGTAGTTCTGCATCAGGGTTAGTAGTACAAAAAGGTAAGGCAGTTTGTGCTAAAAAGTATGTGGTGAAGTCGGGAGATACCCTAAGTCAAATAGCTGTAACCTGTAAGGTTAGTCAATCAACTATTGTGTTGCTCAATAGCTTAAAAGCACCTTATTGGTTACAAGTGGGTCAAAAGCTAACTCTGCCTGGTTATTCTGAACCTAAAGAAATTCATTTATTTTCACCCATTCAAAAACAAAATCTTCCTAAAGCTACTTTTAAGTGGCCACTTAAAATAAAGAAAAATTTTAAATATGTATCAGATGCTTCAGGAGTCACTTCTATCATCTTGAATGCTCAGTTGGGCGATGCCATTTATGCAGCGGAAGCAGGACGAGTGGTTTATTCAGGAAAAGGTATTAAGCAGTTTGGCAAGATGGTTATTATTAAGCACCATAACGGTTACTTAACCATCTATGCACATAATGATAGCTTGGTCGTACATGAAGGTGACAAGGTGAAGCGGGGGCAGTTTATAGGTACAGTAGGGAAAACGGGTAATGTCTCTTCCCCACAGCTCTTGCTTGAAGTGCGTTATAAAGGGCAGAAAATCAATGCAAAAGGGTTGTTTAATTAACAGAAAGCCCTGTTCATAAAGTAAATTAGTTTGTTATCCATAAAAGAGAATTTAAGTATGGAAAATAAAAAAGTGATTGGTTTTTGGTCTGCGGTATCGATGGGTATTGGTGCTATGGTTGGTGCAGGAATTTTTGCACTACTAGGCGAAGCCAGTGCTATTTCAGGTAGTGCGGTTTATATCTCCTTTATTTTAGGAGGGCTTATTGCCTTGCTATCTGGGTATTCTTTAGGTAAGTTGGGTGCCCGCTATCCCTCTGCGGGTGGTATGGTCGAATATTTAACTCAAGCCTATGGTTCTGGTTTATTTACGGGCACAATGGGGGTGATGCTATATCTATCTGCCATCGTATCGCTTACCTTAATTGCCAAGGCCTTCGGAAACTATGCGGTCACTTTTTTGTCTGCTGAAATTTCAAATGTAGGCCTCTATCAATCAGCCTTTTCAATAGGTATTGTTGTGCTGTTTGTTTATATCAATTTACAAGGTGCAAAAGATGTTGCCCTGTATGAAAGGATTACGGTTGGCTTTAAATTTTTAGTGCTAACTGTGTTGTCTGTGGCAGGTATTGCTTTTCTACAACCTGAATTACTGTCTGTTAAGGAATACCCGCCAACCCAAGATATTTTCTTTAGTTTAGCCATCACCTTCTTTGCTTTTGAAGGCTTTAGGGTGATTACTAACACAGCTGAGGATATGGAAAATCCTTCTAAAAACCTACCTAGAGCAATGATGACAGCAATTTTATTGGTGATGGTACTGTATGTAGCAATTTCATTTTCTGTCTTTGGTAGCTTGCCTGTTGATAGCGTGATTGCCGCAAAAGACTTTGCTTTGGCAGAAGCTGCTCTACCTATATTTGGTCAAGTTGGTTTTATCATTGTTGCCATTACAGCATTAATAGCCACGGCTTCTGCTATTAATGCTAATTTATATGCAGTTACCAATGTGGCTTACCAGCTAGCGAAAGATGGTGAATTGCCTTATCAATTTGGTAAGCCCGCTATCCATAGTAGGGAAGGGTTGGTGATCAGCGGGGTGTTAATTATTATTTCGTCACTTATTTTTGATTTAACTGAAGTCGCTGTAATGGGGTCTATTTCTATTTTATTTATTCATTTTATAACCCATATAGGGCATTTAAAGCTGATTCAAAAAACAGGAGCCTCTAAAGTTTTGGTCATTTTAGCCGCCTTGTCTAGCTTGTCAGCAATGGGGTTGTCATTGGTTTATGTCAGTAAAATATCAGGAAATGTTTTATATGTATTGGTCGGGTTTGTCTTGCTAGCACTATGGATAGAATGGATGATGCAGCACTTTAAAGGCAAGCAAACACAGAAAAGGATTGTTGATTAGTTCGGATATTTAGGCGATTAGCCCGTCATCACCAAAGCCAATAATACTTTACGGTCTTCAGTAGTCAGTACATTATAAGTCCGGCAAGCAGCTGCATTAGACATCACTTCTAAGCCAATACCCTGTTGAGCGCAGTGGCTAAATAGGGCCGGGTCTGGAAAAAACTGTGTTTCACCCGTTCCTAAAATAATAACTTCAGGTTGTAGTCTGAATAGCTCTGAAAGTTGTTCTATGGTCAGGGTTTTAATATCTTGACAATCCCAATGTTCAACCAATTCATGCTGGGTGAGAAAACAGCTAGTCGTTACTTTTTTATCATTCACCCAGGCCTCACCAGCTTGGTATTTTTTGATTGATAAAATATTGGAATCTCTGTGTTCTGTAAACTTCATTAAAAACCCTTCGATAAAATTGGTTAATTTTGCTTTTAAAGCCGATTATAGCGCAGTATGCCATTGACGAAAAAAAATATTTCTGTATCATTAACGGATTATATTTTTCATAGAAATTTAGCCGAATAGCGCTGAGTTTCGACACTTTCAAAAGGCTATTTCCGTGACTAGCGACTTTCAAAGAATCGAACGACTTCCTCCTTATGTGTTCAATATTGTTGGAGAACTGAAAGCGGAAGCCAGACGTAATGGCGAAGACATTATTGATTTTGGAATGGGTAACCCTGACCAGGACACGCCTAAACATATTGTGGATAAGTTGATAGAAGTCGTTCAGCGCGAAGGCACACATCGTTATTCAGTCTCGCAAGGTATTCCGCGTTTACGCAAAGCTATTTGTAACTGGTATAAAACTAAATTTGATGTTGATTTAGACTATGCAACAGAAGCCGTCGTGACGATTGGTTCTAAAGAAGGTTTGGCTCACTTAGCTATGGCGACAGTGGATAAGGGCGATACCGTCTTGGTTCCTAACCCTGCGTATCCTATCCACCCTTACGGGTTTGTGATTGCGGGGGCAGATATTCGTCATGTTAAAATGACGCCTGAGGTTGATTTCTTTGAAGAGCTAGAGAAAGCGATTAAAGAATCTTGGCCGAAGCCTAAAATGCTTATTTTAAATTTTCCTGCCAATCCAACCACGCAAACGGTTGAGTTAGAGTTTTTTGAAAAAGTCATTGCTATCGCCAAAGAACATAAGATTTGGGTAGTACATGATTTAGCCTATGCAGATATCGTATTTGATGGTTATAAAGCGCCTTCTATTTTACAAGTAGAAGGGGCAAAAGACATTGCCGTTGAATTCTATACGCTTTCAAAAAGTTATAACATGCCAGGCTGGCGAGTGGGCTTTATGGTCGGAAATCCAGAGTTGGTCGATGCTTTAAAGCGCATTAAATCTTATCTTGATTACGGTACTTTTACCCCTATTCAGGTTGCGGCTATTGCGGCTTTAGAAGGGCCTCAAGAGTGTGTGCAAGAAATTTGTGACATGTACAAGGTTCGCCGTGACGTATTGTGTCAAGGCTTAAACGCGATGGGTTGGCAAGTAGAACCGCCTAAGGCAACGATGTTTGTTTGGGCAAAAATTCCAGATGCCTACCTTGAAATGGGTTCGTTAGAGTTCAGTAAAAAATTATTAATAGATGCGAAGGTCGCGGTTTCTCCTGGTGTTGGTTTTGGAGACTATGGTGATGATTCGGTTCGTTTCGGTTTAATTGAAAATGAACACAGAACCCGCCAAGCTTTAAGAGGTATTCGCGACATGTTTAAAAAAGACGGATTAATGAAATGAAAATAGTTAGATTGGGCCTATTAGGTCTTGGAACTGTCGGTGGCGGCGCCGCTAAAATTATCGAAGATACCTTGTCTGAAATTGAACGCCGTTTGGGGGGCAAAACCACCATTCGTATTGAGCATGTTGCGGTGAGAGATTTAAACTGCCAACGTGCGATTGATACCTCCAATATCAAGCTCACCACCAACCCGATGGATGTGGTAACTGACCCAAATGTCGATATTGTTGTTGAACTAATGGGAGGCACCACCTTGGCAAAAGATTGCCTAGAAGCTGCCATTGCCAATGGTAAGCATATTGTGACAGCCAACAAAGCTTTGATTGCAGAGCAGGGGAACGCGCTATTTGCCAAGGCCGCCGAAAAGAACGTTATTATTGCTTATGAAGCAGCCGTTGCGGGAGGAATCCCAATCATTAAAGCTTTAAGAGAAGGTTTATCTGCAAATAAAATTGAGTGGGCTGCGGGTATTATTAATGGTACCGGTAACTACATTTTGACTGAAATGAAGAAGCCTGGCGCAGACTTTGCAAAAGTGCTTAAGGTTGCGCAAGAACTAGGTTATGCAGAAGCGGATCCTACCTTTGATGTGGAAGGCATTGATGCCGCGCACAAGCTGACTATTATTGCTTCTATCGTATTTGGTATTCCACTTCAGTTTGATAAAGTGTTTACCGAAGGTATCTCAAAAGTAACCGCAGAAGATATTCAGTTTGCAGAGCAACTGGGGTATCAAATTAAACACCTAGGGATGGCCAGTCGTACAAAAACAGGTTTTTCATTACGTGTTCACCCAACGCTTGTGCCTAACTCGGTACTGCTTGCGAATGTAAATGGTGTGATGAATGCGGTGATGGCACAGGGCGATAGCGTAGGAACAACTATGTATTACGGCCCTGGCGCGGGTGCAGGTCCAACGGCCAGTGCGGTTATTGCAGATGTCATTGATATTATTCGTGCGGAAGATCAGCCACAGCAAGATAGAGTGCCCGCTTTAGGCTTTGCTTTAGATCAGCTAGAAGACGCTCCTGTTGTGTCTATTGATGACATTGAGTGTAAGTATTACCTAAGATGTTTTGCTAAAAATAAAGCCGGTGTCTTGGCTAAAATTACGCAAATAATGGCCGATAAGTCAGTCAGCGTAGAAAAGCTGCACCAAGAGCCTTGTGTTAACAATCCAAACGATGCCACTTTGGTAATGCTAACCAACCAGGTAAATGAAGCGGTATTGAACTCGGTACTGGCTGAACTAAATCTGCTTGAAGAAATTGATGGCGAGATACAACGTATTCGTATCGAGTCTTTAGGTGAAGCAAGCTAGTCAAGTTGCAAACCATTAAAGGCCGAGCAATGCTCGGTTTTTTTATGGCTGTTAAAAAAGTGAATAGAAGGGTTTAGTATGATGCAACAATCAGTCACATTTTGGATTCCCGAGCTGCTTTCTTCAGAAAGAGTTAACAGCCTGTCTGAAGAACTTTCTTTGCCAGAACTCCCTTGGTTAAGCCGTTGTTTAAGTAAGGCAGATGCCTTGCCTATTAAACCAGGCTCTTTTTATGATCAAGCCAGCTACTTATTTCATCTGTCAGATACCTTGCCTGTTGCCGCAACCAGCGCACCTATCGAACTAGAAAACTTTTCTGAAATAGAATCGGGTTACTTTTGGTTAAAAGTTGACCCTGTTCAGCTAATTGCTGATCGTGATACCTTAATATTAATTCCCTCTGAAGATATTGCCATTAGTGAAGCAGAATCCAAATCTTTAATGGAAAGCTTTAACCAGCATTTTGCAGAAGACCATGTGTCTTTACAGTATGGTGACAAAGGCAGCTGGTATCTTTCTATTGCGCAAGCAGTAGATGTACAAACTACGTCTTTAGATAGTTTGGCTTATAGAAGACTGGATGATGCTTTTCCTAAAGGCAATGCTTCAAGCTATTGGCGCAAGCTATTAAATGAAGTGCAAATGTTATTTTTTACCCATCCAGTGAATAAAAATAGGCGCGAATTGGGTCAACCAGAAATAAACAGCGTTTGGATTTGGGGGGAAGGAAAAATTCCAGAAGCAGGGTCGAAAGAACGAACGAACGCCAGTATTTATTCAGACAATCATTACTTGGCAGGCATAGCAAAGCTAACCCATTCCACCTGCTTTTTGGAACCCAAAAATCACCAGGGGTGGTCTAGTAGCCATCAGTTAGATAGTGAAGAAAAGATCTCGAATGGTCAAGGTAGTTTGCATGATCTAATTTGCTTGAGTAATCTATCGAAATCTTTACCCAACTTAACCGAACAAGAATGGCTAGATACCTTGGTTGAAATAGATAAAGCTTGGTTTAAACCTTTATTTGAAGATCTTAAATTAGGCAATATAACATCCCTGTTAATTGATGTTGGTCTGCCTTGTCGTTATCACTTAACGCCTAAAAATTTAAGACGATTTTGGCGATTGAATAAGCCAATGAATAAGTTTACAAGCTAGTTAAGCCGAACAAACTTTTTGCTTTGTGGCTGATTAGTGCAGGCAAAAGTAACGATTATGCCTATAAAATCGGTATAATCTCCTTATTAAATTTAACTCAATTACAGGTTTATCATGAAGTTTATTGAAACACGAGGCAATGATGGCACTAGCCCAAGCGCAATTACTTTTTCAGAGGCTATTCTTAGTCCAATGTCTTCTTTTGGCGGTGTCTATTCGCCAGAGTCCTTGCCTTGTTTTAGCACAGAGTTTTTCAAGCAGCACATTGATTCAGGCTACAAAGTATTAGCCAAAGACGTTTTAAATGCATTTGATATAGATATTGAAGGAAGCTTAATTGATGAAGCACTCAGTTTGTATGATGAATTTGACGAGCCAACCAACCCAGTTCCTGTTGTTAAAGTGTATGAAGATCTTTATGTGAGTGAGCTTTATCACGGGCCAACACGTGCTTTTAAAGACATGGCGTTACAGCCTTTTGGTAAGGTTTTATCTTCGATTGCGCAAAAGCGTGGCAAAAAATACCTTATCTTAGCGGCAACTAGTGGAGATACAGGACCTGCAGCATTAGAGACTTTTAAAAATCGTGAAAACGTACAGGTAGTTTGTTTGTATCCTGACGGCGGTACCTCAGATGTTCAACGCCTTCAAATGGTGACAGAAGATGCTAACAATTTAAAAGTAATTGGTATACATGGTGACTTTGATGATGCACAAAGTGCTTTAAAACACCTGTTAACGTCTAAAGTATTTAATGATGCTTTGGCTAAAAACCATATCTCACTTTCAGCCGCTAACTCGGTCAACTTTGGTCGTATTATTTTCCAGACCATTTACCATATTTACAGTTACCTAGAATTGGTTCGCAACCAGGTTGTTGAAATGGGTGAAGAGGTTTATCTAAACGTACCCAGTGGTAACTTTGGTAATGCTTTAGGCGGCTATTATGCACTTAAAATGGGCTTGCCAGTAAAGCAAATTCATATCGCTTCTAACAATAATAATGTCTTAACCCAGTTTATTACGACAGGAAAGTACGATTTAAGAGATGTATCGGTTATTCCAACCACTTCTCCTGCAATGGATATTTTAAAGTCTTCAAATATTGAACGTATTTTGTTTGATTTGTTTGGTGCGGATAGAACCAAAGAATTAATGGGTCAGCTAGATAGCAATAAGTTTTACGAACTAACCCAGGCTGAATTAGAGCGAGTGCAAAAAATATTTGCAGCAGATTACTGTACGGATAAAGAGGGCGTGGACTACATTAAACAAGCCTTTGAAGTGGGTTACTTAATGTGTCCTCATACAGCAACCTGTTTTAAGGCCTATGAGTCTTGTCGTCAAGATAAGTCGGTTAAAACCATTGCCTATTCAACCGCAGAATGGACAAAGTTCTCTCCTGTTATTGCAGAAGCGTTAACTGGTGAAAAATTTGAGCATGATCTTGAAGCGCTACAAAAAATAGCCGATATTGCCAATGTTTCCATTGCGCCTCAAATATCAGAGCTCTTTTCTAAAGAAGTTTCACAAAAAACAGTGATTGATAAAGAAGAGATTGAAGCAGAGATTTTAAAGTTCTTACAAAGCTAATTAGTTGTATGCAAGTAACCAAAAAGGGAAGCAATGCTTCCCTTTTTTTATAGCCTATTATAAAGAGGGCTTCAATTAAGCTAATTGTGCCGTTTGAATTCTAATTTGTAAGGTAGTTTTACCAAAATAGGTATTTAGGCTAGGCTGGTAAGCACATTGTATTTGGTCACCTTGTATAAAAAGATCGGCTTCTGATGCGTGTTGCTTGGCATTAAAGTAAATAGCATTGATGGTTTTAGAACCACTATCGGACTTTAAGGTTAGCCTGAAAGATAGGTGTGTTTTTTCTTTGCCAACGGGCTTAACGCTGGTGACGGTAAATGTGCCTGAAAACAAAGGTTTAGGCCATTCTCGTCCATAAGGTTCTAGTAAATTTAACTCGGTAATTAAAGCGGGTTCAAGTTGCCAAGGTTCAAGTTGCCCATCAGTTTGAACGGTTGGAATAGGGGGCTCGTTACCCAACTGATTGTGTATGGCTTGTTCAAATAACACGACAAATTCATCAAAATATTCAACAGGAATCATGCAACCAGCAGCCCCTTTGTGACCTCCCATGGACTTAAACAAGCCTTCCTTTTGTTCAGACATCCACTGGAAGGCTTCACGTAAATCAATGCTATCAATAATCCCTCGTCCGCTACCGGCTAAGAAACCATCGTTTAAATCGGTCATGGCAATAGTCGGTATACCGTATTGTTCGCCAATACGTGAGGCAATGATACCTTGAATACCTGCATTACCAACCATGCGAACAACCATTGAATATTTATCTTCATGGAAGCTATCTTGCGCAGCAGTTTGAGCTTGTTCCAACATAGATTCTTGTTGTTTTCGGCGGTCAATGTTGTCTTGATCTAGCTGGTCTAATAAGGTTTGGGCTTCATCAAACTGGGTGGCATTTAAAAACTTAAAAGCGGTCGTTACATCACTGACTCGGCTAGCGGCATTAATACGGGTAGCAACTTGAAAACCTAAGTATTCAGCATTAATAAGCTGTTCATTATTATTGTTTAACGCATGAATAGCTTGCCAAGCAATGTTGTCGAACTGGTTAATAATTTGTAAACCTGCTTGGACAATCGCACGGTTATTAATGCTTTTTAAGCTTACGCTATCAGCTACGGTACCTAGGGCAACGTTAATGGCTAGGTCTTTTAAGCTAGGCGTAGTGTCTGGAATAATACTGCGAGTAATCAACTCTGTGCGGGTTTGGCTCATGACTAGGAAGATAACAAAGCAACCGGCAACAGTTTTGTCATATTCACAGCCTTCTTGCTGTGGGTTAACGGTACAAACAGCGCTTTCAGGTACGCCTTCAACGGGAATTTGGTGGTGATCTGTAACACAAAATGGAATGCTATGTTCTTTTAAGCGTTTTATTCTTAATTCATCACTAGAGCCTTGGTCGGCTGAAATAACCAAGTCGATAGGGCTATCCAAGGCCAAAATTCGTTCAACCACACTGTCAGTTACACCATAGCCAGATTTACGTTCACCAATAATATGGACAATCCGTTCTTTAGGCACTTGGAAGAAGTCGATTAGGGCACGCGTTGCCACCCACGCAGAGGTGACACCATCGGTATCATAGTCAGTGGCTAGTACAATTAAACCATTAGACTGAATAGCATCTGCAATGAACTTGGCGGCATCCTGAGAGTTTTTAAGTTGGTTTGGGTGCTGTAAATTGGAGAGCTTAGGGAAAATTATTTTAGATAAATTTTCAATATCATCAGGCCCTTCAATATCCTGTTCAGACAGTCGGCCAGCCACCAGCTTAGCCTGTAAATCAGTTAGTTTTAGTTGTTGCGCTAACTGCATTATTTTAGTTGAAATAGGGCGTTCAATAATTAAGGGTATTTTGGACATTTTCAGTTATAATCAACGTTAAAAATTAAGGGAGCTAGTGTAGCATGATTCTGTATATTCATGGTTTTTTAAGTACTGGAAAAGGGGCAAAACCGAGTTGGTTTGCAAAACAATGCGAGTTACATAAAGTACCTTTTCTCGCACCAACTTACGCCCAAAAATCTCCAGTAGAATCTATTTTATTTTTTGAAGAAATAATAGAGCAATCTTTAAGATCGGAAACAAAAAGTGCTAAAACCTGCTTAATAGTAGGTTCGTCTTTGGGAGGCTATTTTGCCTATTGTTTGGCACAAAAATTTAACTTGCCATTTATTCTCATTAATCCTGTTTCACCTAAGTTAACGTTGTTTCAACAATATGAAGGTTGGCATACTAATGAGGCAACAGGTGAAAAGCTTCAGGTCAATGAACGTTTTAATGAAGAACTATTGAGCTTAGCAGATAACCTAGCATATACAAAAGTAGTCAATAAAAATGGATTGGTACTGTTAGATAAAGGCGATGAAGTCTTGCCTTATCATGTTGCAGAACAGTTTTTTAAGGACTTGGCGCAGGTTCAGACTTATGAAGAGGGATGTCATGCTTTTTTACATTTAAACGAAGCATGGCCTTTGATTAATGAAAAGTTTTCTAGCTGTTTTGATTCAAACGAGTAGTTGATGGCTTAGTGAGCTTCTTATCGGGTTAAGCCATAATGTCGATAATGGTGCCCAGCACATTATCGGCTGACTTTACACCTTTTAAAGAAGCCAATGTTTGCTGTTCGGTTTGTTTCATGTTAACTAACTCTTCCGCCTTGTCTGTTTGATTGTTAATACTAGGGGTGGCTAGCTTTTGACTATGTTGATCAAGCTGTTGGAAACCATTTTGAACACCTTGGTAAGCATTTATGAGTGGCGAACTGGAAATATTCATAATATCAATCTCTTAATTTATAATTTTATTTGATTTTATCAAAAAATAGCGTAATAGGTATGAAGATTTTTCTGAGTTTCTTAGGTAAAAATCTTGTATATCATCATGTTGTAGTATTATAGTAAGTTTTGTTTGGCAAAAACATAGTCCCCTTATCTTCTGTAGTTATCCCTTTACGAATGGAGCTGACTAGGGTATATTTCTTCTTTTTAAAGTGTAAATAATCATGTCAAAAGTCATTGATTTAAAAGGATCTATTCTTTCATTAACGATATTGAATATTTATTCTGATGATATTCAACAGGTTAAGTTAGAAATTAATGAAAAAGTAGAGCAAGCACCTAGTTTTTTCAGTGGTATTCCAGTTGTTATTGAGCCTAAAGTTAGTTTGGTTGACCCTACTTTTCTAGCTTTACTGGTTGAGTTTTTATACCAGCTACAAATGATTCCTATTGGAGTCCGTAGTGAAGACCCAGGTATTCAAGATCAAGCAGAATATGCTGGCTTAGCATTATTCCCACCACAAGAACATAAAGCACGCCATAAAACCGTTCCGGAAGAGTTGAAAGAAGACATGCCTTCCGAAATTGGTGCACTGGTGATTAAGCATAATGTTCGTTCTGGGCAACAAGTGTATGCCAAGGGGCGGGACTTAATCGTACTGGGCTCTATTAACCCAGGCGCAGAAGTGGTTGCAGATGGCCATGTTCATGTATTTGGTAAAGCCCGTGGCAAAATTTTTGCAGGGGCAGCAGGCTATGCGGATGCAAAGATATTTGCCAGTCACCTCAATCCTGAAATGGTTTGCATTGCAGGCATGTATCAACTTTCAGAAGATATTGACGATAAAGCGAAAGAAGGTTTTGTTGAAGTTGCTTTAAAAGATAATAAATTAGTTTTTAATTCAAAAATACTGGGATAAATCCCTGTTTTCTAAAATAAGTTGGAGAAATTTGTGTCAAAAGTAGTTGTTGTCACTTCTGGTAAAGGCGGCGTGGGGAAAACCACGACCAGCGCAAGCATATCAACCGGTTTGGCCTTGAAGGGCTATAAGGTTGCCGTCATTGATTTTGATGTAGGTCTTAGAAACTTAGATTTAATAATGGGTTGTGAAAGACGCGTTGTTTATGACTTTGTTAATGTTGTACAAGGCGAAGCCAGTTTAAAGCAGGCGTTAATTAAAGATAAGCGTGTGCCTAGCCTATTTATTTTAGCTGCTTCTCAAACACGTGATAAAGATGCCTTAACCAAAGAAGGTGTGGGAAAAGTCATAGAGGATTTAAAAGCCGATGGCTTTGATTACATTGTTTGTGACTCTCCGGCAGGTATTGAAAAGGGCGCACAACTGGCACTTTATTTTGCAGATGAAGCCATTATTGTGACTAATCCAGAGGTGTCTTCAGTTCGTGATTCAGATCGTATTTTAGGTATTTTACAAGCCAAGTCTAAGCGTGCAGAAGAGGGTGAAGATCCTATTGTTGAACATCTTGTAATTACGCGTTATAACCCAGCTAGAGTAGAGGCGGGTGAAATGTTATCAGTAGATGATGTCATTGACCTATTAAGCGTGCCGTTCTTGGGGGTTATTCCTGAATCTGAGCAAGTGTTGAACGCCTCAAACTCAGGCTTGCCAGTTATTTTAGAAACAGAATCTGATGCGGCAGAAGCCTATGAAGATGTTGTGGCCCGATTTTTAGGTGAAGAGCGTGAACAACGTTTTCTTACCGAAGAAAAGAAAGGTTTATTTAAGAAATTGTTTGGGAGATAGTCATGGCATTACTGGACTACTTTTTAGGACAAAAAAAGAAGAAGTCTGCCAATGTGGCAAAAGATAGACTTCAAATATTATTAGCACATGAACGTTCTGCTAGGCATTCACCAAGCTATTTGCCTAAAATGCGCGAAGAAATTTTACAGGTAATTGCAAAGTATGTAGACATCGACCCAGAACAGCTTTCATTAAGTGTTGATGAAGCAAACGGGGTAGATGTGCTCGAGCTTAACCTGGTATTGCCAGACTAAGTTTAAGCCACGTTTAGAAAGCCAAAAATCTACCCTAAAGGGCGTAAAGCCAAGGGTGGTCTTGTTATTAGGACCCACCCCTGGCGATTTTTGAGTTTTAGATATTGTTTCGTATTGTGGAATACTCTTATTAAGAGTTTTCAACTGTAATCTTTGGAAACACATTCGCGTAGCTTTTTCTTTGGGTTGCCATGTCACAACTAATGGTTTGCGCGACCTTCTTATAGGTTTGGCTGATAGCATGCATTGGGTCAGCTAACACAATAGGGTTTCCAGAATCCATGCTGGCGCGCAACTTCGCTTCTAAAGGTAGCTGTGCCAGTAATGTTGTACCAGATTCTTCTGCTAAAACCTTACCACCATCTTCACCAAAAATAGCTTCTTCATGTCCACAATTTGAACAAATATGAGTGCTCATATTTTCAATGATACCCAGTATGGGAATGTTCACTTTTTCAAACATCTTTAACCCTTTGCGCGCATCAATTAAAGCCACTTCCTGCGGTGTGGTTACCACAATCGCACCTGTAACCGGTATTTGTTGCGATAAGGTTAGCTGAATATCCCCCGTGCCTGGTGGTAGGTCAATGAGTAGGTAATCAATATCTTGCCAGTGTGTTTCGTTCAACAACTGTATTAGGGTTTGGGTGACCATAGGGCCACGCCAAACCATAGGCTCCGCTTGGTCAATTAAGAAGCCGATAGACATCAGTTGTAGTCCTGAAACCTTAATAGGCTCCATGCTTTTTCCATCTAAGGTATCAGGCTTATCGTGGCTTCCTAGCATGGTCGGAATACTAGGGCCATAAATATCAGCATCTAATATCGCCACCTGTGCTCCTTCTTGTTGAAGCGCGAGTGCCAGGTTGACACAAGTAGTCGATTTACCTACGCCACCCTTGCCTGAAGCCACGGCAATAATGTTCTTAATACCCTCTAGTGTGCCAGTCGTATTTTGTGTCATACGGGCGTCAATAACCGTTTCAAAGGTAATATTGACCTGCTCAATGTCTTCATGCTGAAGCAAGCCAGTGGTTAAAGATTGTTCTATGCTTGGCCATAATGACTTGGCTGCAAAAGGCATATTTAACTGAAATTGAAGGGTCTTATTTTTGAATTCGATACTTTGAATGGCTTTAACGGTAATTGAACCTGTATTCAAATCTGGAAGGCTAAGCTGTTCAACCTTTTCATTAAGCAAGGTCTGAATAGAAGCCGGTAAAGTAGGACTGAAAAGTTTTTTAATAAAGTTCATGGCATAGTTTCTTTCGGTAAGTCAGTGAAAATAAAAAGTTAGTTTGGCTTAATGAAACTTAATATCAAGCCAATAGTTCTTAGCCAAGTAAGTCTAGCTGGCGCTCTGCGGAAGCTTGGGTTTGATCTTGATTGATTCGGCTAGAGGTAGGGCCTTTTTGGTTTTTGTACTTGGCATCAGCACGCTTATTATAAGGCTTGATTGCTGCGCTAGATAAGGTTTCAAAGTTAATAGCGCAAATGTCCATGCCTGGTTTTAAGGCCAAAGGTAACTTTCCGCTGTTGAAAATTTCTAACACAATTTGCCCGTTCCAGCCAGGGTCAATACGGTGAGCAGTGACGTGTACCATTAAGCCTAGGCGAGCTAAGCTAGAGCGACCATCTAACCAACCCACTAAATCGTCTGGAATAGTCACTGACTCAAAGGTTGATGCCAAGGCAAGTTCGCCAGGATGTAAGAAGAAAGAGTCATTCTCGGTAATGGTAATTTCGTTCCCCATAACCTTGTCCATAATGCGTTGCATTTCATCTTTTGGGCCACTTAAATCAATATAAGGGGCGGTATGGTCGTTGAATACTCTAAACTTATTATCTAGGCGTAAATCGACGCTAATTCCCTTTATTTTGCTGTGATCTGGCGTAGGAGTAATTTCAATTTTGCCAACTTTAAGGTGTTGGATAATGTCGCGGTCGCTTAGTTTCATGAGTTTTTTCTTATGGTTAGCTGTACTAATTAAATTGGATGCCCTAAAAGGGTTAGCTTCTAGCGGGTAACTCTTGTAATTCTAGTGTTACGGTACGGTCTTCTTTCTTATCTGTAATTTCAATTCTACCAGGGAAATAGCGATCAATATTAATAAACCAAATTTTGGCTACTATTTTAGAGTTTTCAAACTCGATAAGAGTCGTTTCTACATCATCCCCAAAAGGTAAGTCAATTTCTTTGTGGGTACTTTTTATGCGGGTAGAAATTGCTCTCTGCTCTTTATCACCTTGAACATAAAAACCATTTAAAGGTTGTTTGTTTAAAAGGGCGTGTTGTAGAGCATAAATGACTGAAATTTCATCAAATACCTTGGTTTGTAAAGGCCAAGCTTTATCTTTTTCAATAAATATAATTTGATTAGTTTCTGGTTTCTTAATAAAGGTAATGATCTTTTTTTCGGTTCTATCGTCGTAACGGCGCGTTAGATATTTTTGGTATTTTTGCCAGTTAAGGGTAGAAGATGTTTGGGTAAACCAAATTTTTTCAATAGCCGATTCATTTATAAAGCGTTCTGCCCAAGAAGGGGGGATTGCAGTGCTGGTTAATAGGCAGTTACGGCGAGGTTGTAGATAATCACAGCTTAAGGATTGTTTTACCTCACCTAGTGTCATTCCAAATATTTTGACATTGAAAGTGGCTTGGAAAGGAGATAATTCTACCGCTTGGCTAGATGAAACAAAGCTAAAAAAAAGAAGTAGAGTTAAGCTTAGTTTGTGCATATTGCTTTCGGCTCGAATAAAAGGGGAGAGCTTAATATTTCTTGATCAAGATAGGCTATATTTTGTTGTAAACTAAGGCGCCCTTGTGCAAGTAAATCAACTATACCAGGGTAGGTTGCATGCTCTAACACTTGGATAGCATCTTTTAAACTTTCAACTGTATCAGACGGAGAGATAGCTAATTTCGCTTGCTGAATAACGGGTCCACCATCTAGCTCTGCGGTGACAAAGTGAATGCTTAAGCCATGTTCTTTATCTTTTGCTTCCAGTGCTTTTTGGTGGGTGTTTAATCCTGGATATTTAGGCAACAAAGAAGGGTGAATATTTAACATGCTTCCTAAATAATGCTGAGTAAACTCTGTGGTTAAAATGCGCATAAAGCCAGCCAAAACAATAATTTTGATATTGTGTTGATCAATAATTCGAATCATTTCTTGATCAAATTGAGTTCGGTCTGCAAAAAGAGTATGGTCGATAGTTTCGATCGGAATCTTAGCTTGTTTGGCTTTATTTAGGCCAGCAACATTAGGGCGGTTACTAATAACCAATTGAATTTGGTAGCTTGATTGAGCTTGGAAATCAATCAAAGCTTGAAGATTACTACCTGTTCCAGAAATAAGAACGGCAACAGGTATTTTAAGTTGGGAAGTTGGGTTCATTCGATTTAGATATGAATAACTTAGCTTAATTCGACCAAAGGTTCAACGGTTGTGCTTGCTTCAATATTTCCGATGGTAAAGACAGTCTCACCTAGCGCAGTTAAGCATTCAGTTGCTGCTTGTACATCTTTTTCATCAACCACAATAACCAGGCCAATACCACAGTTTAGAGTGCGGTGCATTTCGTGGAAATCAACATTACCATTCTTCTGAATCCAGTTAAATACTTCTGGTCTATTCCAGCTATTTGTATTAACTTTAGCCAAAGTATTTTCTGGCATTACACGTGGAATATTTTCTAGCAGTCCACCACCTGTAATGTGAGAAATAGCATGAATGTCTATTTTCTTCATTAGCTCAAGGACAGATTTTACATAAATAGTGGTTGGTGCCATTAAAGCATCAATTAAAGGCTGTCCATCACAGTCAGACTGTAAATCAGCATTGCTGACTTCTATGATTTTGCGAATTAAAGAATAACCATTTGAGTGTGGGCCTGAAGAGGCAAGGCCTAATAGGACATCGCCCGATTTAACTTTGGTGCCATCAATTAAGTCTGCTTTTTCAACAATACCGACACAGAAGCCAGCGATATCGTAGTCGCCATCTGGGTACATGCCTGGCATTTCAGCCGTTTCACCACCAATTAATGAGCAACCAGAAATAAGGCAACCATCGCCAATTCCTTTGACAACACTGGTAGCAACGTCAATATCTAGTTTACCGGTTGCATAATAGTCTAAGAAAAACAAAGGCTCTGCACCCTGAACAATTAAGTCGTTTACACACATAGCCACTAAATCAATACCGACTTGATCATGCTTGCCACTTTCAATCGCTAGGCGTAACTTAGTGCCTACACCATCGGTTCCAGAAACTAATAGAGGGTTTTTATACTTGTCCATTGGTAATTCAAAGAGTGCGCCAAATCCTCCTAAAGAAGCCGAAACCTCAGGTCTTCTCGTTGCTTTTGCAATCGGTTTAATGGCTTCAACTAAAGCATTACCTGCATCAATATCAACGCCGGCATCTTTGTAACTAATAGAATTGTTTTCTGTGGTCATATTTGTCTAATCTTGTTTTGAGCCTGTCATTTAACCAAATTTATGTAATTTGGTGTTCATTAAAGGTGATTAAAAGGTTAAAAATCGGATAACATATTGTAACCAAAAACAGCGCAATTCGTGTGTTTTAATTTAAGTTGAAATGCTGGTTTGTAAAAAATAAGTATTTATTCAATGTACAAGATATGGAAGTTTTAAATGTCGGTTAAGTTTTTTCCACAACATTTTTTGATCACCTTAGTGTTACTTACCTTACTAAGTGTCTCTCAACGCGCTTTGGCAACCGTATCGGTATCTAATTTGTTTGAAGTCGCTATTCCGCTTACTGAAGAAAGCCAGGTTCATTTAACCAAGAAAAAACTTTTTAACCAAGCCTTAGCTAAAGCTGCAAGGGTAGAGTTAATTAAATTATCGGGTCGGTTAGATATTGTTAAAACAGAAGCCGCGTTAGCATTTTTAAAATACCCAAGAGGATATCTTAAAAGTTACCAATATCTTGCGGTTAAAAATGAGGGCGTCGTGATTGGTCAAAAATTACTCTTTCAATTTGATAAAAAGCAGATTTATAGTTATTTTCAACAGAATAATTTAGTTATCTGGCCAATGACAGAGCGACCTGTTACCTTAGTTTATGGTTCTCAAAAAATTGAAGACAGTGTTATCAAAATTTCTGAACAAAATATCCAAGAACTTATTCGACTAAATTACCAAGATGCTGCTGTAAGGCTATCTTTACCTATTGTGATACCAACTAACCTTGAGCCATGGGTTTTTCCTGACAAGCAAAACCCTTTTTTAAATTTTCAAGGTTTGTTAGAGAGTCAACAGGCCAATTACGTCATGACATTTCAAGAAGACCTGAACAGTAAAGGGGAAAAGTTTTTTGCATGGAAACTTTATGATTTAGCGGGAGAAATGGTGAAATCTGGCAGCAGTTCAAACATAAGTGCTTTAATCAATTTAAGAGATGTTTTTGCGACTTTATTGCAGCTTTATTCTACCGATTATCGTGAGCAAGCAGACTTTTTGAACTCTGTGGTTGTGACTGTTGAAGGCATTAATACTTTTGAACGATTTAATCAAACGGAAAAAATATTGAAAAAATTAAAACCTTTAATTCACCAGGTTAGATTGATTAAGCTAGACCATGGCGCTGCTGTCTTTGAATTGGTTTATCAAGGTGAGCATCAAAATTTTCTTAAACAAGTTCAAGGTCTTCAAGGTTTAAAATTCGAATCAGAAGATCCTTTAACGGGTGAAATGAATATGGTCTGGAGAGCGGCACAATAATGTTTGCACAACTACCTTTAAAAATAGGTTTAAATGAAGAGTCTTGTTTTGAAACCTATGTTGCAGAGCTAGAATCAGTCGCAATGGCAGTGGTAAAACTTCAGGCCAGCTTGCTGCAATCACAAGGTAGTTTCTTTATTTTAATGGGGGAAGAGGGGGCAGGTAAAACACATTTATTACAGGCCGCTTGCCGATTTTATACTGAAACTCAAGGACAGGGGTATCATACCTCTAGTGTTTATTTACCCTTATCAGATAAAACTTTACCACTTGTTCCCGCTATATTAGAGGGTTTGGAAGACATCGGTATGGTCTGTATTGATGATGTGTCTGAAATTATTGGTGATGAGAAGTGGGAGTTAGCGTTGGCCAGCTTAATCATTAAGTCACAGTCTGCGGGTAAAAAATTGTTAATCTCAACTTCGGGCGATATGAACGACTGGCCTATTGTTACCAAAGAACTATCAATAGCCATGATGATGGTTTATCCCGTTAAACTTGCCTTGTTACAAAATAGAGTTGAAATAGTTGAAGCCTTAAAAAAACGTTCAGAGCGTTTGGGCTTCGATGTCTCAACTGAAGTAGGAAACTACTTAGTTAAACAGTTTGATAATGATTTTATAGAAGTACTCGCCATTTTTAAGCTGATTGAAAATGCTAGTATTGTCGAAAAACGAAGAATTACTCTACCATTTATAAAGAAAGTACTTTCTTAATAAGCAACGCTAACCCATATAAAATTGGTGCTAAAGGTACCATGACAACAAAGGTCTCCGTATGAAATATATCTCCGCTCCCATTAAATTACTCATTTTATTAAGCGTGCTAGCATTTGGCTTGGTTAGTCAGTCTGCACAAGCTCAGCCAAAAGATATTGAGTTTAAAAGCTTAAATGGAAAGATTGTTAAGTTATCTGATTATCGTGGCAAGTGGGTTATTGTGAATTATTGGGCAACTTGGTGCCCTCCTTGTCGAGTAGAAATGCCTGAGCTTAGTTTGTTTTATGAAGAGCATAAAAATAAAGATGCAATTGTATTAGGTGTAAATTATGAAAATAAAACCGCTGCGCAGTTAAAGCCTTTTTTAGAAAGTCAAATGATTGAATTTCCCATTGTTCAAGAGTTGAATGGCGCCAATGGTTCTTCTACCTCTTTTGGTCCTTTAAAAGGCTTACCAACCACTTATATGGTTGCACCAGATGGTAAAGTAGTGGCGTCACGAACGGGTATGGTTGACCAGAAGTTATTGGAAAGCTTTATTAAAAAATACAATAAAATGATGGCTAAATAAAGGCAAGCTAATGAATGACTTAAAAAAGAAAATCATGAAAAAAATCTGGCTTGTTTTACCTTTAAGTTTTGCAGTGGTAGCTGGTTGTAGTGCGCCTAGTTATCATAAGGGTGCAATGGAAAATAGTCATGCAGCACAAAAAGAAGCAGCAGAAAAGTCGGACCAACAAATGTCACGAGAAGCACAAAAAATTAAGCCTAAATCAACCCAAAAAGAGAGCTAGTCAGTGTTAAATACTCAGTTAAAGTTTGGCATAAATTACTGGCGTTTAGCAATTCATCTCGTGTTTAAAACCAAGCACTTTGGCGTCAACAACCTGTGGTGGTCTAAACAGCCTTCTTCAATTGGCTGGCACTGGTATGAAATTATATGGGGGTCATTGACCATCATGCCTATTGTTCGTAACTACCAGTCCTTAAAAGTCAGAAGCTGTCTAGGATGGATTCCGCAAGCAGATTGTGAAGCCCTAGGTTATGATAAACATATTATGAAGAAGTTTAAATAACCTAATAAAATCAAAGATAAAGTAGTGTCATTATGATTCAAATGGATTTAGAACAACGTCAGTCATCAAGATTTGCACGTCCATTTTTAGTGACGGATCATGAGGATACCGGTTTTGAAGCTCCTTTTTCAGGCTTTGATATTAATTTAACCGGCGTTGGCTTTGTCGTTAATTCAGATGACTTATTTCTGCCAGATCAACAAATTAGTTTACGTGTTAAAAACGTCCAAACCGATGAGGTTTATTGTCTGGAAGGGGTAGAAGTAGTTCATATAGTCCCTAAAGAAGATGGTTTTATTTGTGGTTGCCATATCTCAAGAGTGACCAGTGGACAACTACTAGCCCATCATCGTTTAGTGATGACCGATGCAGAAACGGCTTTGGTTTCAATGGAAACCTCTAAGCTCTCAGAATTTAACTTTGTAGAAGAAGGTTCTGCGTTATCAACTGACGAAGCAGACTTTCAAGAAGCTAGCTTAGCGCTTAATTTAGCCGTTGCTCAGGCAGAACATAGCCAAAAAGAATTTGAACGTTTTTTAACCAATGTAGAAAGTATCTTTAGGTTAGAGCAAGGTTCATCAGAAAAGCTGACGGATTTAAAATATGAGTTTGAAGACTTCAGGCAACATTATTTACAAACCTGCGAGGGCAGTCTTGCTTTTACCACACTAGCAAAGCTATTGGCACACACACCCAATAAAACAGAAGAAAAATTAGCTTGGAAAACGCTTATTTCAGATTTCGAGTCTAGGTTTTTATCCGAAAGCCAACAGGTTGCCTACGATTTTATGCACCAAGGGTTAGATGCGGAAGAAGCGATGGAAGTGGCAACAGACTATGTGGATCGTTCTAATGAGTAATTTAAATAGCTAAGGCTTTAGTTAAAGAAAGTTATAACACTACTGAAAGATTACGTTTAACCCAATAGGCGTTTACACAAAATTATTTATAGGTTCTTATTAAGATCTTAAATAGATTTGCACTTAATATGCGAATTCAAGTTACGTCAATAGAGAAAGCAGAACCTTAATTATGCTTATTTTGAGTTAATCCTAGTAGTAAGTTGGCTATTTTTTCATTATCACTGCTTAACTTTGGATTGTATCGATAACAAGTTTCACTAATTACAAAAGTACGGCATACCAGGCTTATACTGTTGACCTCTATTAAACATGGGGAATGACCCAAGCTTCCAACTAGCCAGGCTGGTGTAAAATTTTCCAATGCACTTCACATTCACCTTGCGCGGTGGCAATAAAGGCAGACTGTTCTGAAATGGTAATTGAAAAATTCATGCCTCTTTCCAACAGGCTGGCAAAGGTTTGAATATCGGCATAATCAAACTGTACGTATTCAATATCTAGCTTGGTAAAGTTGCTAGCAGACTGCTCCCACCACACATCTGACTTGCTATTAAAGCTATACACCTTCAATCTTTCGGTGATGGGTCGCGCTTTTTTTAAGCGTTCATAGTTAGGTTCCCCCATCTCTATCCAAAGCAAGGTTCGGTCATCTAAACTTTTGGCCCAAATGGCGGGTTCATCAGCATCATCCAAGCCTTTTGAAAAGGTTAAAAACTCTTCTACATTTAAACAATAGGCGAGTACTCTTGCCATTAAACGTTCTGCATTTTCAGAAGCATGCTTGGCAATTGTTAAGTTAACTTCATCAAAAAAATTTCTATTCATATCGGAAACAGAAATATTGAACTTATAAATGGTTGGTTTGATTGCCACAAGGAATCCTAAAAAAAAGGGAAAGATGAATTGAAAGGCAAAAATCGCCAGGGGTGGGTAGATCAAAAAGTAAGCCTAAACTATCTTAGTTAGGCTTAATTAAGATACTTAAGCAGACTTATAGCTTGTTTTAGCCGCTTCATATAAGTTAATAAGGTCTTGAACCTTCTCTTCTTCAAAGGCACGTAGACCACTCATAATCATCGTTTTTTG